>NZ_OZ007030.1:1994159-2326519 GCF_963931595.1 uncultured Subdoligranulum sp. | reverse complement strand
GACGGCATCCTCCGGAACCATGCGCAATTGTTCTCCACATATGGTTTCGTGAATCTTTTGAGGCGCACCATCCACAGTGCGGCGGTAGGTTCCGTTCTGTTTGTTGCACCATTCCAGCGCCTGCCAGTTGAGGTCTGTAAGATCACAGAACACTCGGCCAGCCAGAAAATTGTCCTTCACAAAACGCACCAATCGCTCCACTTTTCCCTTGGCGAAGGGATGCCGTGGCTTGCAAAGTTTTGTCTCGAAGGTAAGGGTCTGCATAAAGGCTTCGTAGTCTTTCTGCCAGACTGGATGGCCCTCCAGATCCCGGTGCAGCACTACACTCTTCATATTGTCGGTTAACACATAGCGTGGAATCCCCATGTACTGGAAAGCGTGGATCATCCCAATAAACAGGTTTTCCTGCCGGGCGTTGGGGAAGAACTCAATATACCGCTGTCCGCAATGGTGGCAAATCATAGCAAAGCAGGCAACTCGGTAGGTCTGCCCATTGTAATCCAGAACATCAGTGAATCCCCAATCCATCTGGTAAGCTTCACCGGGCTTTGTGACGTACCGGCGGCCACGGTTTCCCTGCGCCGCAACCAACTGGCGCTTGGCTGGAATAAGGTGTTTGTGGGCGGCGATATACTCTTTTACAATGGTTGCCCCGCCTTCAAAACCGGCCTGTCGCAAACGCTCCAACACTACAGAGGAGTTCTTGACTCCTTGGCGCAACAAACTGTCCAACAGGCCGGTATAACCGCTGAGTTTTGTGACCGTATGTTTACTGCCTTTGGTGCTCCGAGGCAAATCTTGGAAGCTGTTTTTCTTGAGTCTGCGCAGTCTGCTACGAGATACGCCGGTTCGTCGTTCTAATTCGGCCAAGTTGATACGTTCCAGGGAAAAGAAGTCTCCCTGGAACGCCTTCATTTCTTCTATGGCTTGTGCTATACTTGGTGCAAAGCCATTACCATTTTGCTCTTTCATCGCTATTCCTTTCCACTGGGTTGTTGGCACTTTCCAGTGTACAGGATTTAAAAGAGCATCGGTAGTGGCTTTATCTTTTCCGACTAAATTTGGTCTCGAACGCCCGACACTTGAAGGTTAGTTTCTCCCGACCCGAATATCAATCGACTTGATTTAGCATAATTCCTGTTATAGTTGTCTTTTTTGCAGAAAGCTAAATTTTTTTTTCAAATGTCGCAAAAGTTGCGATATTTGACGAGTATGATTGACCCAGCAAGTCGGAAAGGAGGTACTAAACGGTGCAGCCGAATGAACGGCGCAGGAAGATCATCGAACTCCTAAGTCTGAGAAGAAAGGATACGATGCAAAATCTGGCCGATGAGTTCGGCGTTTCTTGGGATACGATACAGCGAGATATTACAATACTTGAACAAGATTATCCACTGATCATATCCCGGGGGCACGGCGGTGGTGTGGCATTGCCTGACGGATATTATCTGTCAAAGAGGTACTTAACATTAAAGCAAGTGGCGGTGCTTCAACGAGCAATGATGAGAACCTCTTCACCCGATAGTGAAATACTACAAAGCATCCTGGACGACTTTGCTTGGTCTGGTTGATCAGATCGCACCTTGAAAATTGAATACCCAGCACGGAGGTACGTTCCCGGAACAGGAAGCGTAATCAGAGAAGCGCCATGACGTACAATCAATACTCAGCAAGATGGGTGGGATTGTACCGAGCGATCCATTCTACTGAAAAAGCAGCGGCAACTGCTTCGCCATGATCTGCAAGGGAGATAATGATACGCCTGTTGCCCCGCACGTCAGACGGGGTGGCCGACCTTGGGTTGAAATCCTTAGACCCTTGGAACACCAGTGAAAGCTGCGCAAGCGGCTTGCCGAACGAAAGTGAACCGTGTTCCCGGATGCCAGGGGGCGAGCTGCAAATATGGCATTTCTGCATGTTATTCTCTTTTCCTGAACATCAACAGCCCCATGTGTTGATGTCGAACCCGTGCGGCGCAGTGCAAGCCACTGCGCCGTATTATTTTGCCATCAACTCAAACGAGGAGATGATTCTATGACAAACCCGGAAACCGGTTACGAGAAAGCCCACCGACAGGTAGAACAGATTTTCCGGCAGTTTTTTCCAGCCAGAGGAATGATCACACGCGAAGGCCAGATCCGTCTGTGCCACATGATGCTGGACGCCCTGTTTGGCCTGGATGTGGCCCTGTGTGACGCCGGTGTGGGGCTGGGAAAGACCTATGCCTACCTGGTTGCCTGCGTGCTGTGGCAGCTGCAAAGGCCACGACAGATGCAGCGCCCAGTGGTGATTTCCACCGCCAGTGTCGCCCTTCAAAGCGCTATTCTTACCGAGTACATACCGTTTTTATCGGACGTTTTAATACAAAATGGATACATCCAGAACCCTATTTGTGCTGTGCTGCGAAAAGGAAAAGAACGATTTGCTTGTGATAGGCGGCTCTTGATTCGACAAAAGCAGATCGGCATTCGCGGCGAACGGTTCCGCAGAAGGGCCGCCGCATTGCGCGCTGCCAACCAATGCTTGGACCTGGATCTTTTGCCGGAAATATCTCGTCATGATCGCCGTCTGATCTGTGTTCCGGAGCGCTGCAGCCGCAGCTGTATCTTGCACTCCGATTGCCGGTATCGACAGTATTTAAAAGATTCCAACGGTGTGTCGGTTACCATTCAGGTCTGCAATCACAATTACCTGCTGGCAGACGCAGCCCACCGGCAAAACGGGTGGAAGCCCCTGCTGAAAGACTATCAGGCACTGGTCATCGATGAGGCCCATAAATTGCCGGAAACGGTTCATCAAATGAACACCCGGCGGATTCGTTCGTCGGACTTGCTTCATTTTGAAAGAATCCTGACCGCAAGCCATTGCACATTGGGAGCCCAGAAGCTCCGTGGTGCAAGGATGGCGTTTCTGACAGCATTTGCGCCTGCAGAGGACGAATCGGAAAGGGAAAAATGATTTTGCTTGACAGATGAGCGATCCGCCTCCTTGCAGCATTTGGACAAAGCAATTCAGGAAATCCTCAAGCTGGAGAACAGGGAAGTACCGCCCGTTTTGCGTAATAAACTCAGCGATGTTCAAGAACTCATTTCACTCTTCCTTCGCAGAGATACAACCTTTGTTCGCTATGTAGATTACCATCAGGAAAATGGGGCCCTGGCCATTGATCTGTGTGCAGTGCCTTTTGATCTGCCCCGGTGCGTCTATGACGCTCTCTGGAGGGAGCATAAGCCTGCCATCCTTACATCAGGGACTCTGGCGGTGGGAGAGGATTTCACCCATACGGAGCAACAATTCGGTCTGAATCGAGGAACATCATTGCGCACATTGCGCATCGTATCCCCGTTTCGCTACGACGAAAACTGTTTGCTTTATTTTCCAGCGACACACAGGAAGAAGGTCCCTTACAAACAGAATACGGACCGCGTGGCCCATCAGATCCAGGAGCTGATCAACACCGCCAACGGACACACGTTGGTGCTGTTCACATCCTACGATCAGATGGGCCGTGTTTATGAAAAACTGAAAGATAAGTTCCCGGTGCCTGTACTGCAGGCTCAGCGCAACCCTCAGATCTATCTGGAACGCTTCAAACAACTTCCCAACGCCGTCCTGTTCGCCAGTGGAGCGTGCTGGGAAGGCGTGGATTTCCCCGGAGATATGGTCTCTTTGCTCATCATTGTGAAGCTGCCATTTCAGGTACCAGACCCACTGGGAGAGACCATGCGGAAGCAGTACGGCAATCTTCACAGTTACATCCAGACCGAGATCGTGCCCGAAATGCAGATCAAGCTGCGTCAGGGCTTTGGCCGTGCCATCCGCACTGAAACGGATAGCTGTGTGGTGGCAATCCTCGACCCTCGTGCGGCCCCAGGCGGGCGCTACCATCGGGCAGTGCTGGACGCATTGCCGGAAATGCCGGTTTCGGACAAACTAACAGATATCCAGAGCTTTTTACAATCAAAGAAAAATCCCAGTTATTTCGAGCCCCGATTCCCTAAGGAGGTTGATTTTCATGAGGGCAATTTGCTTCATCCAGGAAGTCAGAAACAGTGATCTCACCTTGCGGCAACAGATTCTGATCTGCCGTAAAGCACTTCGTAAGCTGCGCTGGCCTTGCGTACAGGAGTTGTACGCTCAGGCAGGAACCGAAGAACAACCGCTGACGCTGCGCCCTGGGGTAATGGATTTACTTCACGCAGCTGCAAACGATGAGGTAGACGTTTTGATCGTGGTGGATATCAACCATTTACATTGTGGCCGACCCGAACTGGAAGGGTTGCTCGCATCTTTGCTGCAGTATGGTGTGCACACTTTCGGTGTCCAGTGCGGTTGGATCGAGCCGGGGGACCGACACTGGATGGTTCTTCCGAATTACGATTCGGAGGTGTGAGATGGAACGCAAAAAAGAAGATGTGCTTTTCTTTCCGCGTGTCTGGTTGTATGCGCGTACAGGCAGCGGGCATCGATCTGCTGCTGAACAGCAGCTGGATGAACTTCGCGAATGGGCCAATTGCAACGGGTATTGTATAGTTGGGCAAAGCTGCGAATGTGCAAAGGCCAATTCCTTTTGGCGGCATGGTTTGTTCTCCATGCTCCGGGCCGCGCGCAGGGGAGATATCGATGTCGTGGCAGTAACACGACTTTCCCGATTTGCCCGTAAGAAAAGCAAATTGTGCAAGATCCTAGCCAAATTACAGGCAAATGATGTGACGCTCATTACCACCGATGTGAGTTTGCGGTATCAGATGCATCTTTATGGTTTGGATCGAGTGATTGCAGGTTGCCCGAAAGGAAGGAACCGGTGTGCAGGAATACATACAGCAGATGCCTGATGGCCGTACTCGAGTGGAACGGGAAGTAGAGGGGGGCTTCGTTACCATATACTTTTCGGAAAAGGACGATGGGGATACGCTTGAAAAAGTGAAATCCATGATCATGGATGACTACGCAGAGAGAAAACACCGTGAGGGTAAACTGTCAAATTGTGACCAGTTGTAGAGAGTATGTTTCTCCGTTTTGGTGATAGCTTTCCTCCTGTTGATTGAGTATTGTTGGGATGAGCAAATAACACGAACTAAGTGAATATGGGAGGAACAACGATGACTTTTTGGGACCAACATGGTCAGGAAGTGGAAATCTCGCAGGCGGATCAGAAGTGGCTGGATGACGCCTACTTCACTGCCCAGCAAATGCGGCTGCCCGTGGATTCGCCGCGAGCTGCTTTGTCCTACCGCGTGTCGACCAAGGGGCAGGTGGATCATGACGATATTCCCATGCAGAAGATTGCCTGCCGGAAGTTCGCCCAGGAGCATGGATGGCGTGTGGTGCTGGAGAAGGCGGAAAAAGGCGTCTCGGGCTCCAAAGTCTCCGCCAGTAAGCGGGACGTGATTCAGGAACTGCGCAGCGAGGCCGACAAGGGAAACTTCGATATCCTGCTGGTCTATATGTTCGACCGCCTGGGACGCATCGAGAGTGAAACACCATTTGTACTGGAATGGTTCGTCCAGCACGGCATTCAGATGTGGAGCACCCACGAAGGCCAGCAACGCATCGAAAGCCACGGTGATAAGCTGATGAACTATATCCGGTTCTGGCAGGCAGCAGGGGAGAGCGAAAAGACCTCTATGCGTACCAGAGACCGCATCCGTCAGATCGTTTCCAGTGGACATTTTGCCGGAGGTTTTGTCCCTTACGGATATCGAGCTATTAATAAAGGTAGAGTCAACAAGAGAGACCAGCCCGTAAAGGACCTGGAAATCAATCCAGATGAAGCGGTATGGGTCCAGGAAGTATTTATGAAAGTGGCGGAAGAAGGTGCCAGCGGGTATGCCATGGCACAGATGCTGAATCAACGCGGGTTGCGTACCCGCCAGGGGGCAGAGTTTCAGTCCTCTAACATCAAGAGGATGATTCAGCACGAGGGGTACACGGGATATATCATTACCAAGGCGGCACGGTCAGAGTTCATGCCGCAGCTGCAGATCATTGACGAGGCTTTGTTTGCCAAGGCAAACGAGATGATCAGCAAGAGAAGCAAAAAGGCTATGAAAGATAAAAACGCTGCCCAAAAGAGCAGCAATCCAACATTATTGGCCGGCATCATAGTCTGCGCACATTGCGGGGCGAAGATGTCGGCCTTTTTGCATACAGATCGATATAAGCTGGCCGATGGGAGTATCCGGGAGAAGGTGCAGGCCAAGTACAACTGCTACCAGCGCGGCCAGCATCTGCGGGAATGTGATGGCCAGGCCTTATATCTGGCAGAACGGGTAGATAAAATTGTGGTTGCCTATGCTGATGAGCTGTTCCGCAAGATCAAAAGTGAGCCATATGACAAGAGCATTGAACAGAGAATCCGGCAGCAGGATGCTGAACATAACAGACAAAAACAGGCTGCCGAGAAGAAAATCAAGGCAGCCCAGTATAAGCAGCAACGCTATGAGGATGAAGTGCTGAAATGTTTGGAAGGGGAAAGTGCATTCTCGCAGGAGATGCTGGCGCGGCTGATTGCGCAGGCGGAAGCAGAGGTTAGACAATCCAAAGATGAATATGCTACCTTATTACAGAACAACGACCATCGAGCAACAGTCCAACAGATCCGCAATTACTATAATGAGTTCCTGGGGTGGGCCAATGAATTCAATCTGGCTTCTATCCCACGAAAGCGAGCTATTTTAGCGGAGTTGTTTGAAAAAGTGGAAGTTGGTAGGGGATATAAGGTGACGATCCATGTGAAGGGGAGCTATAAGCAGTTTCTGAAAATTGAGTAAGAACCACACAATGATAAGGAGTACAGGGCCCAACAAACAGTAGATAACTTATACTATAACGATGGTGGAAAGCGTATAAAAACTAAGGACATGAGGCCGAAAAAATAATCAATATTTGGTTAATAAGGTAAGTCGGACTCACCCATGAACATTGAAGTCTTTTATCAATAGTGATATAATACAAACGTATTTTCCTATATTGCCAGATTGTCTCCAGAGATGTGATATCCATATCCTCCGGCAAGTAATTCAGCATGTCATAATTGATTCTGGTATTTGCAATGCCAATCACTGCCGGAATCATCAGCAAAACGGTTAGAATTAAGATCGGTATGCGGTATTTTGCAACCGCCTTTGAAAAACGCATAGATGATTACATATCCTTTCTGTTAGGGTCTATCTGGCAATATTCGGCATCGATGACCTCCGGCAGCTGGTGACGAATGATCTTAACGGCGGTCAGAATGGTGATCAGATTTAGCACACCTTCGGTTATGAGCGTCACCCCCAGCAAGATCATCACGACCTGGGCGCTTTCCGATGGGCGTAAGACCAGCAGGAAACCGGCAGCCCCTGTCAGAATTGCCACAGCGAGAATCAGCCACCACTTTTGAATGCCAAAGGCTTTGGAATCAATGGAAATCTGTATTTTGAGGAGCGCGTCTGCCAGAACACAGATGCCCATAACAATGCAGATAAGATTAACCATTGCATCTGTACGGATGATCAGAATGACGCCAAGTGCCACGAGCAGAATGCCAAAGGCCAGATCAAATTGAAATGCCAGCCTGTATAAGTCTTTGGAACAATAGCCGACGATCTTTACCAAGCCGAATAGAACCATGATTCCTCCGCCGAGCCTGCATAGCAGCGTCACCGAGAAATCAGGCACAGCAATCAGTACAATCCCCAATACACAAAGTAGAATGGAAATCATGATATAGCCAATTTTTGCGGCTTTAATCCGGTTGTTCAGTTGCACAAAAAATACCTCCTTGTTTTGTCAATATTCTCATGGTTGCGTGAAGGTCACGTACCTCATAGACAATCTTTTTATATATAAAAAGTGTGATTTCGCATCGTAATTTACTACATGAGCTGACATATCAGCCAACTCTTCCGTCTATACTGCCAATCTGAATGTAGAGCAGACTAAGCATTCATTTGACAAAAAATATCTTGCAGATCGGCATCAATTGCAGACAGCAAATCTGCATCATGTTTCAGACGACATTTAAGGGAATCTGACACATCGTTTTCAGTCTTGTATTTTAGGTGATGCTCTAAACTCGCCCAATAGTCCATAGCAATTGTCCGTATTTGGATCTCAACAGGAATGTGTTCTGTTGTCCCCGCCAAGAAAATGGGAACTGAAACAATTAGGTGGAGACTCCGGTATCCGTTTGACTTTGGATTAGAAATAAAGTCCTTTTTCTTAAGCAAACGAATGTCATCTTGAGAAAGGAGCAGGTCAGCGACTAGATTTACATCATTTAGGTAATTGCACACGACCCGAACTCCAGCAATATCAAGAATACCCTCACGAAGGGATTGCATTTCTATGGGGTATCCTTTTCGTCTGAGCTTTTCGAGCATACTTCCTGGAGACTTCAGCCTACATTCAATATGGTGGATAGGATTGTGGCAGTGCTCTACTTGGAATCCATCATTAAGAATCTCAAGTTTGGTCCTTACTTGCTTAATTGCAGCATTGTACAACTGACGGATTGCGAGAAACTCTGTCACATCATCCACGAAAGCCTCGTCCTGTAAGAGCGCCAGATTACGCTCACTTGTCGTCATTTGCAGGATTCTTTCAAAGTCCATAATAAGTCCCCCTTTTCATTTAAAACCGACAGGACTTTGACCCCTCCATAACACAGATAGCCGGACTGCCCAATGCAACCCTTGGGGCAATCCGGCTATTAGGATCTTCTATCACGAAATCAGATTATATCCTGCCAAAGCTGCGGCAAGTTTGTCTGTTCCCAAGGTAATTCCGCAGTATTTGAGCCAAAGTGACCATAGCTTGCGGTGTGTCTGTAAAACGGTGTTCGCAGGGAAAGGCGGTCTATGATAGCAGAGGGGCGCAGGTCAACCGTTTTAAGAATCAGTTCCCGGATCCGGTCTGCCGGGAGCTTTCCCGTACCAAAGGTGTCTACCAGGAGGGATACCGGCTGGGCAACGCCGATAGCGTAACTGATCTGGATCTCACACCGATCCGCCAATCCCGCCGCAACCACATTCTTCGCCAAGTACCGGGCCATATACGCACCACTTCGGTCAACCTTTGAGGGATCTTTACCAGAGAACGCGCCGCCGCCATGCCGGGCGTAGCCGCCGTAGGTGTCCACGATCAGCTTCCTGCCCGTCAGGCCGCTGTCACCGGCGGGACCGCCAATGCAGAAACGGCCTGTAGGATTGATAAAGAATTTTGTGTTCCTGTCCAGCATGCCCTCCGGGATCACCGGGCGGATGACATGGCGGAGAATATCCTCCCGCAATTGCTCCATGGACACATCCGCCTCATGCTGGGAAGAAACTACAACAGTGTCCACCCGTGCCGGGATTCCGTCCCGGTACTCCACGGTGACCTGGACTTTCCCATCTGGCAGCAGATAGGGCAGAATTCCCTCCTGCCGCACAAAGCCAAGACGCTTTGTCAGCGCATGGGCAAGCTCAATGGGCAGCGGCATCAGGTTTTCCGTTTCCTTGCATGCGTAACCAAACATCATGCCCTGATCTCCTGCGCCGTTTTCCATAGAATCCGTCTTCTCCACACCCATGTTGATATCGGGGGATTGCTCATGGATATCCACTGTGATTTGGCAGGTGTCTGCGTCAAAGCCATAGCCGTGCTTCACATACCCGATATCCCGAACCACCTGCCGGGCAATGGCGGCATAGTCCACACGGGCAGCCGAGGTGATCTCGCCGAAAATGTGGATCCCGTTGGGAATGGCAGTTACTTCGCAGGCTACATGGGAATGGGGATCGTTTTCCAAAAGGGCATCCAAAATGGCATCGGCGATCTGGTCACATACCTTATCCGGGTGTCCCGCTGTGACGCTTTCAGAGGTAAAGAAGGTTGTCATTTTGCCGCTTCTCCCTTTTTCTTCGCACAGCTGCAGCTCCACAACTCGGTGGCGGTGGGGGTCCAGTTCTTTGCGTAAGCCTCGCATTTATCGCACAGGTGATCCACCGTTTCCGGGGATTGCAGGCCTGTGGAATGAGCGCCGGTAGCTTTCACAATTTCCCGCAGCTTTTCCGGATTCTCCAGCATGGGGCAGGGACGCAGATGGTTATCGTTAAAGGGCTGCCCATCGTGATAGGCCATGAAAATGGGGCTGCGCAGCACATCCAGCAGGCTCATGTCCCGGATGTTGGCGTTGGAATAGTGGATAAACACGCAGGGATCACAGTCACCGTTGGCGTTGATATGCAGATACCGCCGTCCTCCGGCAATGCAGCCGCCTACATACTCGCCATCGTTCTGGAAGTCCATGGCGAAGATCGGCTTGGTAGCCCGGATGTCCCGGATCCGGTGATACATGAATTCCCGCTGCTCAGGATTGGGCAGCAGTTCCGGCACTGCGTCATTGCCCACGGGCATATAGTGGAAGTACCACACGAACCGCGCGCCCCACTCCACCATCTGGTCAATGAACTCGTAGGAGCTGATGGAGTCCAGATTCTGGCTGGTGTAGCAGCAGGACAGACCGAAGGGCAGGTGCTTTTCCTTCAGGATTGCCATAGCCTTGATGACCTTCTGGTAAGTGCCGTTGCCACGGCGGCCGTCGGTGGCGGCTTCAAAGCCCTCGATGCTGATGGCTGGAATGAAGTTCTTCACCCGGAGCATCTCGTCTGCAAAGGCTTCGTCAATGAGAGTGGCATTGGTGAAGGAGAGGAACTGACAATCGCTGTGCTTTTCACAAAGGGCAATCAGGTCCTTTTTGCGCACCAGCGGTTCGCCGCCGGTGTAGATGTACATATACACACCCAGTTCCTTGCCCTGGGTGATAATGGAGTCAATTTCGTCGAAGGTCAGGTTCAACTTATTACCATACTCCGCTGCCCAGCAGCCGGTACAGTGCAGGTTGCAGGCAGAGGTGGGGTCCAACAGGATTGCCCAGGGGATATTGCAGTTGTATTTCTTTCGATATTCCTCCTGCTTGGGCCAGCCGATGATGTTGGCGTTGAGGAAGAAGTTCTCAAAGGTCGCCTTCAGAACACCGGGATCGGTTTCTTTCAGAATGCTCATGACCAGCTGGTACATATTGTTCTGGGGATCTTCCAGAACATTTCGGACTGCGGCACGCTGGACTGGGAAACTGTCTGGGCCATCGCCAGCCAGCTTATCCACCCAGGACATCAGTTTCAGAGCATTTTCTTCCGGATTTTTCTCCAAGTAGCCAAAAGCAGTACGCAGAGTTGCTTTTTTCAGTTGATTTGTAAATGACATCTTTATCTCTCCTTATATAAGCGGGGAGGCAACGCCTCCCCGCAGTGAAGCTTCTATCACTCAATTACATGATATTCTTTCAGCAGCTTTTCGATATCTGTTCCGCGGATCTTCTCCAGCAGCTTCTTGACCACCATTTTCTCCTTGAAACCCAGGTTCATTTCCGTCAGGGGCTTGCCGTCCCGAAGCTGGATGGTGGCGTTCAGCAGATCACGGATGTCGTAGACGCTGCCCCAGACCTCGGGCACACCACGGTCGATGTCCAGCAGGGTGTAGACAGCCTCCATGCCGGTACGCATGGAATACTCGGTGGTGAAGATGGTATCCCGCTTGGTTTCGGCAAACTGACCCAGGAACGCAAAGTTCACAGCACCCTCGGGCACCACATCAGGACGGTCACCGGCGGCACGGGGCATGAAGAAAGCGGTAATATAGGGCATCATCACCGGCACGGTGTTGGCGCTGTGCTCGGCCAGCTCCTCGATCTCCCCCACCGGCACGCCGATGTGGTACAGCCACTCCATACAGATTTCCTTACCGGTGCACTCCCGCATGGGCTTCTTCACGAAGTCGCCGGGTTTGTCGGAGAACAGACCGTAAACCCACACCAGGCACTGATCCTTGGGTTGATTCCGGAACTGGGGCTGACGGTTGATGGTCCAGCTCAGGAGCCAGCCGGAATCCTTCACGGTCACGATGCCGCCGGTAACCACGCCGCCGGTAAAGGGGTCACGCTTGCAGATATTCTTGATATAGGGAATGATCTTCTGATCCAGTGTGGTGACGGTGGCGCTCATCCAGTTGGACTGCTCAGGATCATGGCAGAACTTGTCGGGATGACCGAAGGAAGGATCCTGCGCGGCAATTCTGCGCCACATATCCCAGCCGCCGCCGGGCTTGATTTCGGGGTTGAAGGGTGCCACGGTGTTCTGGGAACCCATGGTGGCGTTCTCCACGCAGCCGCCGTTGGTAATGAACACCAGATCGTTTTCCGTCAGGTCAACAAACTGACGTTTGCCCTCAGACAGCAGCTCAATACGCTTTGCCTGCTTTTTACCGGGCTGGATGTCGAACTCCACATTGACCA
Source organism: uncultured Subdoligranulum sp. (assembly GCF_963931595.1). Lineage (GTDB taxonomy): Bacteria > Bacillota > Clostridia > Oscillospirales > Ruminococcaceae > Gemmiger. The sequence goes on along the minus strand of NZ_OZ007030.1, from coordinate 2,314,197 downwards.
CCTTGGTGTTATAGTGGAACTGGACACCGAAGCCTTCCAGATACTTGACCATGGGCAGAATCATAGATTCGTACTGGTTATAACGGGTGAACCGCAGAGCCTTGAAGTCCGGCAGACCGCCCACATGGTGGATATAGCGCTTGAGATACAGCTTCATTTCCAAAGCGCTGTGCCAGTTCTCAAAGGCAAACATGGTGCGCCAGTAGAGCCAGAAATTGGAGTTCAGCACCTCATCATCGAAGAAATCCGTGATGCGCTTATCGTACAGGTCTTCATCGGGGGTGAAGAACAGCTTCATGATCTCCATTGCAGCCTTGTCGGACAGACCGAACTTGCCGTCGGTGTGGGCATCCTGACCCTGGTTGACGGTTGCCCGGCAGAGGGAGTAGTTGGGGTCTTTCTTATTCAGCCAGTAGTATTCGTCCAGAACACTGACCCCTTCCGTCTCGATGGACGGAATGGAGCGGAACAAATCCCACATGACCTCGAAATGGTTATCCATCTCCCGTCCGCCCCTCATGACATAGCCTACATCGGGGTACTGCCAGCCATCGCATGCACCGCCGGGAATGGGGTCTTTCTCATAGATGTGGATGTTCTGACCCTGCAGCTGTCCGTCACGAACCAGATAGCAGGCGGCAGTCAGAGCCGCAAGGCCGGTGCCGATGATGTGGGCGGATTTGTTGTCCACGCCCTCGGGCTTTCTGGGACGGGCAAAGGCTTCGTAATTACCGCTGGAATAATACATAATTTTTCCTCCTTGTTATATTGGCATCCTCTATTTGAGAGGTGCTTTTTTGTTTACGCCCTCATTATATCGGGAAGATTCTTCCTTTCCTATGGACAGAGATACCCCCTATGCCTGAAATTCAGACACAGGGGGTAGGTTTGCCTGGTTTTTTGACTCGTATCGCAAAAAAAGCAGGACCGAAGTCCTGCTTATACCTGGGAATATGAAGTTGTATGCTGGAATTCATCATAAAAAATCAAAATATCTTTATATACATCCAACTTTTTCTCTTCGTTGAGTATCTCATGACGCATATGTTCATACAGTTTGCTGCTGATATTTGTATAGCCCAGCTCCGATAAAAAAGCGATTAGCTGTTCAAATCGCTTTCTTGATCGAATAACCGGGTCTTCCTCACCGGCAATGACAAGAATTGGCAAATGTGGGTTGCTTACATGCCAGTTTCTTTTCTCAAAAGCCGCTTTTTGCAGCCTCAAAAGGTTGACAAACCCATTTGTGGTAAAGATAAATCCACATTTCGGATCTTGGTTGTATTGTGCAACATTGGCTTGGTTTTCTGAGAGCCAGCCATTCGGAATCGAATTTCCGGCATTAAACTGCGAAAAGGCCATAGCATTCAACATTTTATTCGGAGCCTTTTCCTTAATGAAGGGTTTTGAAAGCCTGGCCAGAAGCAGACCAAGCCCCGCTGCCGCATTATAGGTCGGCGGACCGCACAGAACAACTTTGTCAATTTCCGAATCATATCTTTTCAGATAACCCCGGGCAACAAGCGTACCCATGCTGTGACTAAACAGAAATACAGGAAGGCCAGAATAGATATGTTTAATATACTTTGTAACGGTATGCAGATCCTCAATGATTGCCTGTTCATTCTCGGTATAGAAAAAGCCATAATCCTCTGCCTTTTCCACACTTCCACCATGTCCACGATGGTCATGAATAACACACACATATCCATGATCGGAAAGATAATTCATGAAGTCGTAGTATCTCTCCTTGTGTTCAGCCATACCATGGGAAAACTGAATAACGCCTTTGGGATTCCCCTCTGGCACAATCACTGCGATTTCCAGCCCCAGTCCGTCAAACTCAGAAAGTATTTTTTCGATTCTCATGTTGCCTCCTTTTCGTTATAAGAGCGAAGAAAAACATCCACTCGGATTTTGTTACCATATTATCAATCATTTTCAAAAACTTTCCACAGACAAAATATCCCCTGTGTCTGAAATTCAGACACAGGGGGTAGGCTTGCCTAAAGACTATGACCGCATTTTCTCACAACGGTCAATGAGATGCTCCAAATCACCGCACTTTAATTCTAAAATCCGCCGAAACCGGGCCATAGCATTCGGGTTCATACCGGTTTCCAGCCAGCCCATGATCATACCGAAGCTGACACATTTCAGATAATCTACAACGGTGGTATAATCCTCAGATGTCATTTTTCGGTTGCCTAGAACGCCGTCTACATACGTCCTGGCCACATAAGTACAGACCCGCCATTGGTATTGCTCATAAATGTCTCGGTTGACGGAATGATAGATATGAAGCACTGCTTTCCGATTGGCCAGAGCAAATTCCAGTGCTGCATTGATACAATCGTCCAGGGAATCGATGGTAGGATGCCCCCGGATAATCCGCTCCGCATCCTCATCTACAATGCTTTCCACCAATTGCGGCAGGTCCTGGTAATAGTAATAAAAGGTATTGCGGTTCACGCCGCAGTCATCTACAATATCCCGAATGGTAATTTGGCTCAAAGGCTTCTCGTTCAATAGTTTCACAAATGAATCCCGAATGGCTTTTTTAGTAAAACTGGCCATGCGTTACGCCTCCTTTCTTTGGAGTTCAACTATGTCTGAAATATTGCATTGAAGGGCAATGCAAATTTTCACAATCGTATCTAAGTGAACCGATTCGTCTCGCCCCATTTTGGCAATTACTGATGAACTGAGATGAGTCATCTTCTGTAAATCTTTTTTCTTTAATTTGCGGTCAATAAGCATTTTCCAAAGTTTATTGTAAGAAAGAACCATCTTGGCCTCATCCATTTTTGCTACCTCCTGATAAATCAAAAACCACACAGTCAGTTTTCCTTCGTAGTTAGTATAATCTTTTTCCTTTTTAAACGCAATGAAATTTACACGAAAATGAATTTTAATTTTATAATTAGAATTTTTTTGTGAGTTTCTATTATAGGACTTACTAACATACTAGACCAGTTAAGCAAAGTCAATAAGTTCGTGAAAAATTGTCTGCTGATTCATTATCGGAAAATATTTCGCCATCACGCTCGGAATCCATCTCTGTTGACGGTTTACGAAAATACAGCCATCCAACACAACGACCAATATATTCCCAACCGTAATCTCTGAAAATTTGGAAATAGTTACTGGTTTCCGAATTATTTTTATAATCCAGTCGGTACGCTACTTCCGCTGGCGTACACTTTTCGAAAATAAAGAAACAAGGGGGAATCATTTTTACCAGTTTCCAACCATTCATATGGAAAATCCAGACCATGTGCGTGCCGTAGAATACTTGGAACGGCAGCGCGACAGAGGCAAGGCGCAGTACCTTACCGATGCAATTCTATGCTGTGAAAAGGCAGAGACGAATTCTTTCCCGCGGGTAGACCGCACCTTGATTGAGCAAGTCGTGCAGGAATACTTAGAAAAGCAGAGCATGGGGCGTACCCCGAATTTGCAGAAAGATGAGCCATCTATATCTTCGCCGCCAATAGATTTAATAGCCAGTGCTTTGGCCGACTTTAGAGGGTAAAGCACTATACAGAAAAAGGGCTTCCGCCAGCAGATGCGGAAGCCTTTTTTGAGAAGGAAAATAGTGAATATCAGTTTTTCATTTCGGCACGGATTTTATCGTTGGCCTCCTCGACCTTCATGCGGGAGAGGATAAAGGTAATGATGGCGTCCAGCACAAAGGGAATTACGAGGTACATGAGTTTCAGCATATTGATGCAGGATTCCGGCTGCACAGCCAGCGCCTTATCGTAGTTGCTGAACGCCAGCAGCCAGCCGGTGATGGCGGTGCCGAGACCGCCGCCCAGCTTGACACCGAGCGAGGTGCAGGAGTACATCGTGCCGTCTACGCGCTTGTGCTTCGTCAGCCAAGTGTACTCGGAGCAAGAGGCGATAACGGCATTCATGTCGCCCTGCCACGGGCCCTGACCCAGTGCAGCAATAGCCGTGAAGAGGAGCATCATCTTGACATCGCCGGTGCCAGTATAGCCGGCCACGGCAACCAGCGCACGGGCTACGGTAGCAAGGGCATAGCTGCCGACGTTCAGTTTGTACATACCGTGCATCTTGGCAACGAGGGTCGGGGTAAAGACCAGTGCAATGATCAAAGGAATGTTGATGGCCCAAGAGAACACGCCGAACAGGTTCTTGTCGCCAAGGATATGGGCGGCGTAGAAGGTACCCATACTGATCATGGCACCATAGATCTGCTGCAAAATGTAGGTGACGCAGATCATCAGGTAGTATTTGTTGGAAACCAGCAGCTTGGCAGCTTCGACAAGACTGTACTTCTCGTCTTTCTCGATTTCTGCTTTATCCGAGGTATCGACCCACTCTTCCTCCGGCAGTTCCTTGACGGAAAAAACAGAGAGCGTGTTGACAATCAGACCGATAATGGCATAGACGATAGCCACGGTGCGCCATGCTTCGGCGGTGTCGCCCAGTGCGGAGACAGCCAGCAGCGTGACGGACTGGATGGCAAGGCTGGTGGCGAATGCGAACATGAAGCGGTAGGAACCCATCTCAACGCGCTCGGCGCTGTTCTTGGTGACAAGGGCGGTCAGGGCAGAGTAGGCGATGTTGTTGGCGGTGTAGAACACGGCATTCAGCAGAGTGTAGCAGATTAAGAACCATGCGTACTTGGCAAACTCGCTCATGCCCATGGGGATGGCGAAGGTGCCGACCAGTGTGATGGCGCAGCCGATGTAGCCGTAGAGCATCCACGGGCGAGCCTTGCCCAGCTTGGAGTGCGTCTTGTCAATCATCGAGCCAAAGAAGATGTCGGTAATGCCGTCAAACAGCTTGGACACAGCGATCAGCGTGCCGACGATGCCGGGATTCAGGCCGACGGTGTCGGTCAGGTAAATCATAACGAACGAGGAGAGGAACGCATAGACCACGTTGCCCGCAACATCGCCGGAGCCGTAACCGACCTTGTTATACCATTTTAAATAACGTCTTTCTGTGTTTTCAGACATGAGATTTTCTCCATTCTTTTGTGTAGAGGTTATGCTTTTTCAGGAATCAGACGGATGCTGAAATCGAAGGAAGCGTCGTCAAGGCGGTACTGCTCCGCCAGACGCGGCCCGCAGCTGGCAGAGCCGATGCCGTTCTGTGCATAGTCAAGGCAGAGAACGGTGCTGTCACAGGGATGCAGCTCATAGTTGTGCGCCTTTTCAGTCAACTCTTCCTGCGTGTATTGCGAGGCGTTGAAGCAGAACGGCTTTGCACCGACAGCGGTAAGCTTGATGCCAGCGCCATCCAGCTGGACATAATCGCAATCATAGTGACTGCCGTTCTCCTGCGGGCGAATGTAGTCCTCGTGCTGCTGCCAGATGGTGGAACTGAAGTAGCCGTGGCTGGCAGCATGGTGCTTGTCGCAGTAGCTTTCCATCGGACCCATGCCGAAGTAACTGACGCGGGCCATTTCTTTTGGCAGGAACAGGCGCAGGCCAAAGCGCGGCAGTTCGGGGAATACCGTGTTGCGCTCAGCGTGCAGTGCCAGCGTTACTGCACCGCTGTTGGAAATCGTCCAGCAGACATCCAAATCAAGGAATTTCTGCAAGCTGATCGGTGCAATGCTGACTTTGGCGCGCAGAGTCACACTGCTGTCCGTCACCTGATATTCGGTGCGGTAGGCGTTGGTCATACAGTGGTCATAGCGGGCAGCCAGCCAATCCAGCTTCAGCTTGCGGTCATTGTCTGTAGGAGCACGCCAGATGTTGAACTCCATTTCCTTGTCCAACAGGACTGCATCCTCGTACTGCATCGCGGCGAACAGACCCGTCAGCTTATTAAAGTTATAGGTGAAGTTCTTGCCGCGCAGCGTCAAATGGCGGTCCGTTTCCTGAACAGTGATTGTGCTGTTGGAAGGGGCATCACTCCACATAGCCAAGGTTTTCTGGTTGCGGCTGTCTTCGTTTTCCAGCAGGATTTCATCAAAACCCAGGAGATGACCTTCCGAACGCAAGGACAGGTCTTTATCGCAATGGTAGAAGATTTTCAGGAAACACTTGCCCTTGTCGGGAATATGGATGGCCAACGGCAAGGCGTTTTCGCTGTGCGGCGGCAGGGTGAAACCGTCAGGGTAGGGGATGAAGCCATTGTTGATGACCTCGCCGTCGCAACTTACCTGATAGGTTAGTGCGGCATACTCGGTCAAATCAACAAAGTCCATGTAGTTGTGCAACGTGAGCATGCCGGATTCCCGGTCGTACTTCACAACACGCGCCGGGCGATAGACGTTCTTGAACTCCAACAGCCCGGTGTGCGGGCGGCGGTCAGGGTAAACCAGACCGTCCATGCAGAAGTTGCCGTCATGCGGCCACTCATTGTGGTCGCCGCCGTAATAATAGATGTCGCGGCCGTCTGGCATCTTCCCTTTATAAATACCGTGGTCGCACCACTCCCACAGGAAACCGCCGACCAAGCAGTCATGGCTCTGAATGAACTGGAAGTAATCCTCCAAATCGCCGGGGCCGTTGCCCATGCAGTGGCTGTACTCGCACATGATATAGGGTTTGTCCGGCTCGTTGTCCAGATATTCCTGAATGCTTTCGAGAGAAGGGTACATATTGCTGAACATATCAATGTTCGAGAAATCGTATTTACGGTTCTTGCTGCGGTACTGGGCGCTCTCGTAGTGGGTCAGGCGGCGGGGGTCAAAACTCTTTGTCCATGCCAGCGCTTCTTCGAACGTGCAGCCGTAGGCGCTCTCGTTGCCCATCGACCAGATGATGACGCAGGGACGGTTCTTGTCACGCTCCACGCAGAGGCGGGTGCGGTCTACGGTGGCCTCGGTGAACTCCGGGTTGTCTGCGATGGGCTTGTTCCAGTTTTCAACGTGGTTGGGCCAGCTTTCGTTGCCCTCGCAATAGTATAGTGATAGTATAAAAATAGTACAAAGTAAAGATGCCATGTATACCTAAATCATGTATGATAAGAAAGATGATGTGAAGGAGGAAGCACAGACATGGCAAAAGGTACGAAATATGACCAACAGTTTAAGGAGAACGCAGTCAGGTATCGGCTGGATCATCCGGAACTCACACTCAAGAAGGCGGCTGAGAATCTGGGAATCAGTGATTCTGCTCTTAAAACATGGCTCCGGGCAGCCAAGGAACATGAAGGCTGTGTGCCAACAAGAGGATCCGGGAATTATTCCAGTGATGAGGCAAAAGAGATCGCACGTCTCCAGCGGGAACTAAGAGATACAAAGGATGCCCTTGAAATCCTAAAAAAAGCCATCAGTATCCTGGGAAAATGACAGAGGCTGTTTATACTGCCACAGCAGAGTATATTGTGGAAATGGAACAACGGCCGATGAAGCACCGTGTCTCTGTCAGCGGGGTACTAAAACGTCTTGGTGTTTCACGATCCGGCTACAACGCATGGAAAAAAAGATGCCCTTCTGCTACTGAAAAACATCGTGGGGAGGTCAAAGAAAAAATTTTGAAAATCTATGAGGATTCCCACCAAAACTATGGCGCTCCTAAAATCACCAGGGAATTGTGGAAAGACGGCGAAAAAATTGCAGTAAAAACAGTTGCGAATTATATGCGGCAGATGGGGATCAAAGCACAATGGGTAAAGCCTTACACACAAACTACTATAGATTCTGATTTCAGCAAGGAACTGCACAATATTCTGCAGGAGCAGTTCAATCCGGAACAGCCGGATGCAGTATGGGTGTCAGATATCACATATATTTGGACATTTGAAGGCTTCGTATACTTGACTAGCATTATGGATCTGTATTCCCGAAAAATCATTGCATGGGTACTCAGCGAAACTCTGGAAGCATCCCATGTAGTGGACTGCGTAGAGAAAGCAAAGAGAACACGCAGCATTACACAGCCGCTGATTATACATACAGACAGAGGCTGCCAGTACGTATCAGACGCGTTTCGTCAGGCAACAGATGGGATGATAAACAGTTATTCAAAGAAAGCATATCCATGGGATAATGCGTGTATCGAATCTTTCCATGCGTTACTGAAAAGGGAATGGATTAACCGCTTTAAAATTTTTAACTACCGGCATGCATATAAGTTGGTATTTGAATATATTGAAACATTTTATAATACAGTGCGGATCCACAGTCATTGTGGATATCTTTCGCCTGATCAATATGAGGAGAAGTATTATGCAGCATTAGACGAAAAAGCAGAAGCTTTGGCAGGGTAAGCCAACTTAAAAAAGGCATGTTTAATTTGTACTTTTTCTTGACATAGGACCAGTATTCGGATGCACCGTGGCTCTCGTTGTCGGCTTCATCAATAACAAAGAAGCCGTACTGGTCGCAGAGCTGATAGAAGTAAGGCACATCCGGGTAATGGCTGGTGCGGATGGCATTAAAGCTGTGCTTTTTAATCATGAGCAGGTCTTTTTTCGTCTGCTCAAAGCCAACGGCATAGCCGGTAATAGGGTCGGATTCGTGGCGGTTTACACCGTGGAACTTGATGGACTGGCCGTTGACATAAATCTGATTGTTGGCAACGTGAACCTCGCGGATGCCCACACGATCCGTAATGGTCTCGCAGGGGGTGTCCAACACAAGGGTATATAAGTAGGGCTGTTCTGCATTCCAGAGTGTCGGGTCAACAACGGTGATTTCTGCATGATAGGGGAATGCCGCATCATCCGGTGCTTCCACGGGCGTTACGCTGCCGACTATTGTGCCGGCTGCATCGTAGAGGGTGATGCGGGTGGCAACAGCGGAATCGTAGTAACGCAGGCGGACAGCAACCCTTGCGGTGCTACCGTGGATGTCGGTGGTGATGAAATAGTCCTCGATGCACTGCTCCGGGCGGTGCAGCAGGTAGACATCACGGAAAATGCCGTTCATGCGGAACATATCCTGATCTTCCATGTAACTGCCATCGCACCATTTCAGCACGAGGACCGCCAGATGGTTGGTGCCGTCCTGCAAAAACTTCGTTACATCGAACTCGCTTGTGGAATGGGCGACCTGACTGTACCCGACAAACTGACCGTTGAGCCAGACATAGAAGCAGGAGGCAACGCCCTCGAAGTTCAGAAATGCACGCGGGGCGCTGGCATCTTTTTGGTAAGTGAAGTCGTAGAGGTAAGCGCCGCAGGGGTTCTCTTTAGGAACATACGGTGGATCAGCGGGGAACGGATAGCGGATGTTGGTGTACTGGTGGTGGTCGTAGCCGTGGTTCTGCCACACGCTGGGGACCGGGATGCTGTCAAAAGCGGAGGCATCATAGCCGACCTCATAGAAAGCATCCTGCAAGTCATAAATACTGGCGTAGTACCGAAATTTCCAGCTTCCGTTCAAAAGCTGGAAGCGATCCGAGGTCTCGCGGTGCTCGACTAAAGTATCGCTGCGCTGGGATGCCGGAATGTAATAGGCACGATTCGGCATGGTACCCACATGCAGTGTGTGCGGGTCCTCGTAATAGTGCGGAATAATCATCCATTCTCCTCCTGTGATTTATACAGTTCTGATTGCGTTTCGTCTGAAATTATTATACAATTTCTATATACAATAAAATATAAACGCTATTGCACTAAATATGCACAAAATCAACGGCTTTTTGTAAAGTGAAGGTAAAATGGACGAAGCACATCGCAATATTCACAAAAACAGGAGGAGATTTTTGTGTACATTAACTCTGGATATCTGAACAATTCCCGTACAGATTTCAAAGACAACTCCACGCCGTTGGTAGTGGGCAGCTGCGGCACCTACCGGCTGAAAACGCGCCCTAAACTTCCGACCTGCTGGCAGAAAGGGCGCAGGGATTACCAGATTTTATATGTAGCAAACGGCAAGACACATTTCTGGTTTGACGGCAAGGAAGAAATCGTCAGCGCGGGTCATATGGTGCTTTACAAGCCGGACGAAATCCAAAAATATGTATATTATCTGGAGGATAACCCGGAAGTTTTCTGGATTCACTTCACAGGCAGTGATGTAAAGAACATTCTGGCGTATCACGGCATCTCGCTGGATGAGCATGTGTTCTACTGCGGTGTGCTGCCAGATTACAAGGCGCTGTTCCGCAAAATCATTCAGGAGTTGCAGCTGTGCCGCTATGGGTACGAGGACTATATTGCATCGCTGTTCAACGATATTCTGCTGTTGGTGGATCGCCAGCAGCATGAACAGAAAAAAGCCACCGGCAACGTCCAAGAACAAATTGAACGTGCGGCGGCTTACTTCAACGAAAACTATAACACAAAAATCAGCATAGATGATTATGCAGAATCCCTGCACATCAGCACCAACTGGTTTATACACAATTTCAAACAGTACGCAGGTATGTCCCCAGCCCAGTATATCCTCTCCCTGCGCATGGTCAACGCCCAAAACCTGCTGGAGCGGACAACCTACAACATCAAGGAAATTTCCGAAATCGTAGGGTATGAGAACCCGCTGTATTTCAGCAGGGTGTTTAAGAAGGAGATAGGGAAGTCACCGGCGCAGTATAGGAAACTCCAATCAGGATAAGGCAGATTATATCCTTGCAAGTTTTAGATGTGTATTAATGTACAGGAGGACAATAATGGGTTTTGAAATTTGCAATTTTTCGGACTTAAAAGAAGGAAATGCCATATTCGAAAAGATGCGAAAATCGATTGATTTAAAACGGCTAGTGCCTGTTTTGGGATCGGGTTTTTCGTATAACTTCCATACGAATGATGGTCGTGTGCCGTCTGTAGATGACCTTAAAAGTGAAATGGTTCGCCTTCTCAAAGAATGTGAAGAATATGAATGTACAAGCGAGGAAGAACTCCGTGCGGCAGAACTATCTGAATTGGCAGACACCCTTTTGCCGATACTCGAGAAATGTGCAGATACTGAAAGAACTCGGGGAATCTGTCGCCCCCAATCAGCTTGCGCTGGCGCTGTTCATGCAGTATGGTGCTCAACAGGCGCCGCGGTGGTTGGAGCAGGGGCTGCCCGAAATGGTTTGTTATGATACATTGCGGGATATCGCCATTTGGTGCCGGGAGTGTGTAAGGCTTACTGGGCAGGCCGGTGTTATCCAATGGGAATGGGTGCTTCACTCGCTTAAAAGGCGCGTGTATCGCCTGGGACGGCTGCAATATCAGCCGCGGGTTCTCAAAGAACCAGTTTTTGTGGGAGAAAGGATATATCCTGGCGGGACTATGATCCTGGAAGTTCATATCCCGGCAGATGGAAGGCTGGAACAAAAATTGGTTATGGATTCTTTGCAACAGGCGCAGACCTTTTTTCGCAAGGGCGGATACACGCTGTTTCACTGCCACTCCTGGCTTCTCAGCCGCGCACTCTGTGATATTCTTGATCGGACTTCCAATATTTTGGCATTTCAAAGTCTTTTTGAAGTATATGACGAGGATTATTCTTACCGGCAGGCAGAAGAACGGGTGTTCGGTTATATCGAAGAGCGCCTGGAGATGTATCCGGAGGTTACCGGTCTACAGAAAGAACTGAAACGATATCTGCTTGCGGGAAAAAGAATCGGTATGGCCAGAGGCGTTCTTTTGTTTCAAGAAGCCATGAACGGAATGTGATGTCACGGAAAACAGACATGAAAGAGGCGGGAGTTAAACCATCTCAGCAAGTGTCTGCGTCTAATAGGACATTTTGGCAAAGGTAGATATGCGTTTGGAAGAGAACAAAGTCAGCATGGACACATAACTATCTTGTATTTAATGATAACTATAATGACATGGTAAAACATTGTGTGACTGTTTTCGGGTAAGCTGTCTGACCAGGTGGGCAAAAGCCTGGAATAATATTTGTATTTTGCTGCAAAGAGCAGAGGACAGGCGCTTTATAGCGCCGGTTTCTCTGCTCTTTTTATGTTTGGTTCTTCACTAGGATGCCGGGCGCCACCATGCACAAATCTTTTCTGTGTCCAAAGAAAGGTTATACAATGCGTGGAAATTTATTTTTTAAATAGTAAGGTTTATTTCCTATTTAACCATTACGATAGAGACAGGGCAACAGAAGGGAGGTGGTGCGATGGATGCAATGGAACGTCGATGTCAGATCGTCGAAATCCTTTGCGATGCAAAAATCCGCGTTAAAATGCGAGATCTGGCTTCCCGCTTCAATGTGTCCGTTCGCACCATCCGCACCGACGTGGATGTGCTCTCACTTACATATCCCATTCAGACCACAAGGGGACGATACAATGGCGGTATCGGTTTCATAGATGGATACCGGCCAAAGAATGCGCGACTCACCCCGATACAGCGTGATTTCCTGTATCGGATCATGTGCAAAGTTTCCAAGTCTGACCAGGAGATTGTACAGAGTATTCTTCACGACTTTGCCCTGACGCAGTAGTACTGCCTGAACCTTGACAACCGAATACCCAGCACGGAGGCACGTTCCCGCTGCAGGAAGCGATGCAAGGGAAGCGCCAGGACGTGCGGGGCACCTGTCCCGCACCGAGCGATCCATTCCACTGAAAAACAGCCGCAGGGCTGTTTCGCCATGATCTGCATGGGAGATAATGATACGCCTGTTGCCCCGCACGTCAGACGGGGTGGCCGACCTTGGGTTGCAATCCTTAGACCCCTGGAACGCCAGTGAAAGCTGCGCAAGCATCTTGCCCAACGAAAGTGAACCGTGTTCCCAACTGCCAGGGGGCGAGCGGCAAATATGGCATTTCTGTATGTTATTTTCTTCTGAACATCAACTCACCGCTGTGTTGATGTCGAACCCGTGCGGCGCAGTGCACCAACCGCTGCGCCGCACTATTTTGCCATCAACCAAGGAGATGATCCTATTGACAAATCCAGAAACCGGATACGAGAAAGTCCATCGGCAAGCGGAGCAGATTTTTCGGGAAGTATTTCCGGCTAGGGGGCTGACCTTGAGGGAAGGCCAGATACGCTTGTGCCACACGATGCTGGATGCCCTGTTTGGCCGGGATGTGGCCCTGTGTGACGCCGGTGTGGGCCTGGGCAAGACCTATGCCTATCTGGTCGCCTGCGTTTTGTGGCAGCTGCAAAGGCCGCGTCCGATGCAGCGCCCGGTGGTGATCTCCACGGCCAGCATCACGTTACAGAATGCAATCTTGGAAGAATACATACCGTTTTTGTCGGGGGTTTTAATACAAAATGGATATATCCAAGACCCGATTTGTGCCGTGCTGCGAAAAGGGAAGGAACGCTTCGTTTGCGATGTGCGTTTGCTGACCCGCCAAAAGCAGATCAAGGCAAGAGGGAAACGCTTCCGCAAGCGGGCCACCGCGCTCCGGGACGCCAGGCAATGCCTGGACCTTGACCGGCTGCCGAACCTGCCACGCCATGAGCGACAACTGATATGCTATGGCACAGATGCTAAACCAGCGAGGACTGCGTACTCGCCAAGGGGCTGAGTTCCAGTCTTCCAACATCAAACGTATAATCCAACACGAGGGATACACGGGATATATCATTACCAAGGCTGCACGGTCGGAGTTTATGCCGCAGCTGCAGATCATAGACGAAGCTTTGTTCGTCAAGGCCAACGAGATGATTGGCAAAAGAAGCAGAAAAGCACAGAAAGATAAAAATGCCGCCCAAAAGAGCAACAATCCAACATTATTGGCCAGCATCGTCGTCTGCGCACATTGCGGGGCGAAGATGTCGGCCTTTTTGCATAAGGATCGATATAAACTGGCCGATGGAAGTATCCGGGAAAAGGTGCAGGCCAAGTACAACTGTTACCAGCGCGGCCAACATCTGCGGGAATGTGATGGTCAGTCTCTCTACCTGGCAGAACGGGTGGACAGAATCGCGCTTACTTACGCCGATGAACTGTTCCGCAAGATCAAAAGCGAGCCGTATGATAAGAGCATCGAACAGAAGATTCGTCAGCAAGAAACAAATCATAACAGAAAAAAGCAGGCTGCCGAGAAGAAGATCAAGGCAGCCCAGTATAAGCAGCAACGCTATGAGGACGAAGTGCTGAAATGTCTGGAAGGAGAGAGCGTATTCTCGCAGGAGATGCTGGCCCGACTGATTGCTCAGGCAGAGGCTGAAGTCAGGCAAGCAAAAGGTGAGTACGCAACTCTATTGCAGAACAATGATGATCGGACCACGGTACAGCAGATCCGCAGTTACTACGATGAATTCCTCGGCTGGGCAAATGAATTTGATCTTGCCACAGTCCAGAGGAAAAGAGCTATCCTGGCACAGCTGTTCGAGAAGGTGGAGGTTGGAAAAGGATACAAGATTACAATCCATGTGCGAGGAACTTATAAGCAGTTCTTGGGAGAAGAACAACATGGAAAATTTTGACTACACCATTAGTATTGGTCAGTTGGTAGAGCAACTGACTCTTAATCAGTGGGTCCTGGGTTCGAGTCCCCGATGGTGCACCATACCAAGCAAATCCGAACGTACTTCTTTATGAAGGTGCGTTCGGATTTGTTTTTTATCTGCAGTCTATGAATATGAAATAGAAAGAGCCTTGCAGAAGGGAAAATTCTCGCTGCAAGGCTCTTTCTGCTTCAGAAAGTATTCTGTATTTAGGAAAAGCTGGCTCTGTCCAGTACATGATTATTACGCCACTCCACCACGAAGGTGGCTCCGCCTCCGGGCGTGTCCCGTACACGCAGGATCGCTCCGTGCAAGGAGGCAATTTGACTGGCAACGGCCAAGCCAAGGCCGAAATGCGTTTTGTCGGTCCGACTGCGGTCTCCTCGGGCAAAACGATCAAAGATACGGGATTTTTCTGTGTCGGGGACCCCGGGGCCGTGATCTACCACTGCGATGCGCAGACCATCGTAAGGCGGCAACTCCGCAAGAATTTCCACGGGAGTGTCGGCAGGGGAATACTCAAAGGCGTTGTTTAACAAGACGGCGAACAGCTGCTCCAGCCGTTGTGCATCTGCGTGCAGGGCGGGCAAGGGATTGTCTGGCAGGTGGAGCGTGAGGGAGTGGCCGTGGTCACGCGCTACCGGGGCAAATCTTTCATAGAGTTCCACCAAAAAAGTGTCAGTACTGATTTTCGCCAGGGAGGTACGCAGTACCCCTGCATCGCCGCCGGCCAAAATCAGCAGATCTTCTGTCAGACGGGACAGCCGGTCCGCCTCCGATGCAGCATGGCTTAAAAATTGAGGAGCCAGATGGGCTGTTTCGGGAGCCTGCGCCGCTTGCAGACTTGCCTTCAGCACAGTCAGTGGGCTGCGCAACTCATGGCCCGCAGCTGCTACAAATTCACGCTGTTTCTGCATTGCCTGGGCGGTTGGGCGCAGCGCGCGATCCACCATCCAATGGGAGAGAAATGCCAGTATCAAGGCACCCGCAGCCCACAGGGCTGTATATTGCCAGACCATGGCCCAAAGGCGGTCATGCAAGGGGCCCATATCCCGGATAATGTACAGAAGAACCGCACTTGACATCTGTTCACTGGGCAACAGCATTGCGGTACAGGTGTAGGAGCCGCTGAGCTGTGCGCCGTTCAAGGAAAAGTTTACCTTTTGCCGGCGCGGTCTGTCCGGATTCAGTCCGGCAGAGACTGTCTGTTCTCTGGCCAGCGCCACCAGTGTGGTGCGCTCATCGGCAGGTGTCCACCCGCCGGAGAATACAAGGGGGTGACCATTGTCCTCCATATACAGAACCAAGCGACCGGCGGCTTCCTGGCTGGCCAGCCAACTGTCACGAACCAGGTTGTTCTCGGTTACGGCATCCTCGATTGCCGAAACGGTATTGGCAAACACCAGGTCCGCTCCGGAAACCGCTTCGTTTTGGGCCATGCGGCAGGTCGCCGTCAGCGCTGCCGCCAGTACAGCAGCGGTGAGTACACTGAACAGAATTGTCAGGCGGCGTCGGAGGTGTTTAAGCATGAGCGTCTTCCTCACCATCAGGCAAAAAACGGTAGCCTGCGCCTCGTACCGTCCGTAAGACTGCCCGGCTGCCCACAGCAGTCAGACGCCGTCGGATGAAACGGATATAGCTGTCCAGACTGCAATCCTCAATCTCGGCCGCCGATCCCCACACGCTGCCCAACAGGACTGCCCTTGCCCGGAGCAGGCCGGGCGCACGACAAAATGCCGCCAGCAGGTCACATTCCCGGCGGCTGAGCGTCACGGTGGAGGAAGGCCCCGTCAAAGTCAGCTGGGCGGTATCCAGGACAAGATCGCCGCAGGCAATCCGGTGGGCCGCCTCATTCAGATCCGCCGGCCGGCGGACCAGTGCCCGCAGCCGGGCCAGCAGTTCACGGGTATCAAAAGGTTTTGTCAGATAGTCATCGGCACCTGCATCCAGACCGTCCACACGGTCACCGATCTGCCCCAAGGCTGTGAGCATAAGAACAGGGATGGTTACGCCGTCGGCCCGGGCACTTTTGAGCAGCGTAAGGCCGTCCAATTCCGGCAGCATCCTGTCCAGGATGCAGGCATCATAGTATCCGGTTTTGAGAAGATGCAAACCATCGGCACCTGTATGGCAGCAATCGGAGGCGAATCCTGCTGCCTGTAATGTGGGCTGTAAAACTTGGCAAAGCGCATTGTCGTCTTCAATCAGTAAGATTCGCATGGGTATTTCCTTCCCGCCATAACCGTCGTTTCTATCAATCAAGTATACCTCTATTATATGAACATTCTTAGTCTACACAGCCAGTCTGAAAAAAACCTGAAAACACTTTTCAGGTTTTTTCCAGATTGTTTTGCTACAATGCCGGTATTCCAAAATCCACACAATTGTCGGGAGGCAACCATGAAATCTGTACATACGATTCTATCCTCGCTTCTGGCAGGCATGATGATGTTTTCTCTTGCCGCCTGCACCGCATCCGGCACAGCTGCATCCGGCTCCGATTCCAGCGCCGTCCAGACGGACGCGGTCCCCCAGGGACGCTGGGTGGAACGGCAGGCTGACGGAATTTCCTCCGGATTGGTACTCGGCGCGGCGCCTGCCGCACTGGCAGATGGCAGTCTTGTACTGTATGCCCGGGATGAGAGTACCGATATGCCGGTCACTGTCCGTCTCACCTCCACGGATAATGGCGCCAGCTGGCAGTCTGAGACTCTGGACTGGGCCGAAAAAACAGGCACGCTGGCACGCTGGGCTGCCCGCCAGGACGGCACCGTGGCGTTTACAACCACCGACTCCACCCTGTGGATCGTACAATCGGACGGCAACCCGGTTCAGCTGGACCTGGGCGTGGACGGGGGGAATTTCTATCTCAACCAAATGGGGTTCCTGCCCGATGGAACCCTGGTGGCTGTCCCGTCAGGCGGACCGGGTATTTCTCTGCCGGGAAATATTCTGTTTTATGATGTGGATGCCCAAAAGGTAAAAAGCTGGGTACAGGTAAGCAGCGGGAACCAGAGCTGGATGGGGGCGGGAGCCGATGCATCCGGTGAAAACTTCTATTTCGGCGACAATGACATTGCAGGGATCCTGCCGGCCGGTGATGAAAACGGTTCGTTCCTCTATTATTTCTCTTCCAACGGAGATCTTTGCCGGGCGGATCAGGACGGCACCACCCAGACGGTGCAGACAGGATTTCTGTCGGAACCGTACAGCGCCCAGGCTGCCATGGGAACGGATGGCTCCATCTGTTATGCCGACAGGACCGGCATCTACCGGCAGGCACAGGGAGGCAGCCTGCGTGAGCAGGTGGTGGACGGCACCGGCACGGCGCTGTCTCTTTCCAGCAATTACATTTCTCAGCTGTGCTGCGCCCCGGACGGCAGCTATCTGGCCATTGTCAGTGACGGCTCCATGCAGACAAAGCTGTACCGGTATTCCTTTGATCCGACGCTCTCGGCCCCGGCCAACACGCTGGAAGTCTGGAGCCTGGAAGAAAATGCTACCGTCCGTGCTGCGATACAAACCTTTACCCAGCAAAATCCCGATTGTGCAGTAGAGTATGAAGTGGCCCTGCAGGAAGGCGCCGGACTGACGAAAGATGATGCCCTGCGGACGCTGAACACAGAGCTTCTGGCGGGGGAAGGCCCCGATGTGTTGATCCTGGATGGTGCGGACCTGGAATCCTTCTCCGGCAGTGGTCTGTTAGAGGATCTGTCCGGGATGGTGGATACGGGCAGTCTCTATGATTTTGTGACCGATCGTTATACCGATGCGGACGGAAAACTCTTTACGCTGCCCGCTCGCTTTACGGTTCCGGTCATGCATGGCGCGGCCGGCACACTGGATGGCGTCTCCACCCTGGATGATGTGGCGGCCTTGGTACAGCAATATGCACCGCGCCCGGCGGAAGCAAGCTGGGGGGCACCGCTGGACGAGTCCCAGCGGTATGCCCTGGGCTTTGACAGCGTGGACAGCCTGGTTCAGTTTGCCCTGCAGACCTCCCAGCCTGCGCTGTTCACGGCGGACGGCCTGGATGAAGCGAAGCTGCGCGATCTGATGGCGTTCCTCCAGACGGTGGGAGAGGACTACAACATGGCGGACTACCCCGAGCAGGATACCTTGAGCGGTACGGCAGGCAATTTCGGTGGTCTGGATACCATCGTCTGGTACGCGGGAATGTCGGAATATGCCCAGACATCCTGGGCTGTATTCGGCTACGGCAGCATGACGACCCCCTCCTGGCTGGGAGCCACCGACTCGGAACAGCGTGCTTCCGGACAGACCATCTTGCAGCCGGGACTTTGCCAGGGCGTTTACCTGCCTTCCTGCTTTGCGGCGGTTTCCGCCAACAGCGATCAGACGGACTATGCGGGGGCCTTCCTGAAAGCCTTGTTCAGTGACGAGGTGCAGGGCAGTTTCCAGGAGGACGGCATGCCGGTGACAAAGGCAGGCATGCAGATCTCGCTGGATCGCAATATGCCGGCCATGCAGGATAACGGTTATACCGGCGGCTTTGAAGAGCTGCTGGCGCAGCTTTCCACCCCCGTGGTGGTGGACGAAGCCCTGCAGGACAGCCTGATTGCCCACACCAAGGCGCTGCTGTCCGGCAGTGAAACGATGGATCAGGCGGTGGAAGGCGTAGTCGGTGATCTATCGCTGCGGTTTGCAGAACAGGGATAAGCCATGAAAAAATCTGCGAGCAATCTCCCCGCCTTGCCGCCCCACAGGCATACATGGCGGCATACCATGCCCGGATCCCGCCGCAATTCAGATGGCCCGGCCGCTATTTTGTTCCTGCTGCCCAGCCTTCTGGGGACCGCAGCCTTTATGTTGGTCCCCTTTGCAGAAACGGTCCGGCGCAGCTTTTGCGATGCATTGGGGAAAAAGGTTGTGGGTCTTGCCAATTATCAGTCGGTGCTGGAAAACACGGCCTTTCAACTGGCAGCCCGCAATACGGTACGATTCCTCTGCACCTGTGTGCCGATCCTTCTGTTGTGCAGCCTTTTTCTGGCCCTGGGCGTGCAGACGGTGGCCAAGCAACGGAATGGCAAGGATACCCGACGCGGCAAAGTGTTCCGCACCAGTTTCCTCCTTCCCATGGCGATCCCCGTGGCAAGCATCGTGATTTTGTGGAAGGTGTTGTTTGCCCAAAATGGTCTGGTGAATGGGTTGATTTCCTCTTTGGGAGGGCACGCAGTAGATTTTATGGGCACGGAGGCTGCCTTTTGGGTATTGGTGTTTACCTACGTCTGGAAAAATGCCGGTTATGACATGATCCTTTGGCTGGCAGGGCTGGACGGGATTTCCACTGACCTGTATGAGGCTGCTTCCGTCGACGGTGCCAATGCCTGGCAAAAGTTTTTTTACATCACACTGCCCAACTTGCTGCCCACCTTGACTTTGGTGAGTGTGCTGAGTCTGCTTAACAGTTTCAAAGCTTTCCGCGAGGCTTTCCTGGTGGGAGGAAACTACCCCCACGAAAGTATGTATCTGTTGCAGCATCTGTTCAACAACTGGTTTCTGTCCCTGGATCTGCCCCGCCTGACCGCGGCCGCTGTGCTCATGGCGCTGGCTCTTTCCGGCCTGATCCTGGCTTTGCAGCGGATCTGGACCCGGGACAAATAATTCCCTAAAGGAGAATTTGTGATGAAGGCATTTTCTGTTTTTGTGATTACTGCAGCTGCCTGCGTATTCTTTCTGACTGGCTGTGGGGCTGCTTCCGACAGCACCTTGGTGCCGGACGCATCTCACACAGAAAGCACGGCTCAACCGACAGCCACGCCAATCATCACCCCGGCACCGGATGCGGAATCCTCCGAGGGTGTGGAAGAATCCCTTTTTGACCCGGCTTCGGTTGATTACTCCGGGGTTGTGGTGGAAATGACGGATACAGGGTTTACCCTTTCTCCGACGGTTGTCCGGCGCCAGGGTGCGGATGCCAGCGCAGCGGTTATGGCGGAAGCGGGAACTGCCTCCTCCGTGTTTTCCGTGACGTGCACCGATGATACCCGGTATATTGCCATTTACGCAGACGGAAATGGCAGTTCCCGTCAGGCGGAGGGTTCCGCCGATATGGTGCAGGCAAAGGCCTTTGTGTATATCACCGGCAGCAATACGGACAGCGGTTTCACGGCGGATACCGTTGCCATTCTGAACCCGTGAAACCCGCAGTGACCCGTGCGCTGCTCACGGTTTCGCTGGGATGGATCGCCTTGAGCGTTTGGTGGCCGCTGTGGTTTCTCTTCTTTGGGGCGCTGACCCCGGCGGATGAACTGGCGGCTACCATCGGCCCGGCTTTGCACGACGGCGCAGCCCAGGCGGTGCGGTGGCAACTTCTGCCCAGTTGGCCTACCCTGCAGCCCATGGTGGAACTGCTCCTGGATACCCCTGCGTTTTTTGCCATGTTCTGGAACAGCTGCATCCAGGTGTTTCCCCAGCTCCTGGGGCAGCTCCTCTTCTGTACCCCCGCAGCCTGGGCTCTGTCCCGGTTACGGTTTCGTGGCCGCCGGATTTGCAGGAACCTGTACATGATCCTGATGCTGCTGCCTTTTCAGGTCACGATGGTACCCAACTATCTGGTACTCCATAAGCTGGGGCTGCTGGATACGCACTGGGCGTTGATTCTGCCTGGCTGTTTTTCCGCCTTTACCGTATTCATTATGGCACGGGGATTCGACGCAGTTCCCATGGTTTTGCTGGAGGCTGCGGCTTTGGATGGCGCCGGCCCGTTCCGTACATTCTGGCACGTCGGGCTGCCTTTGGGAATGCCGGGCATACTTTCCGCGCTGGTCCTGGCATTTCTGGAAGGTTGGAACGCCATCGAGCAGCCCATGACATTTTTGAAAGATCCGTCCCGATGGCCGCTATCCCTCTATCTGGCCTCTTTCAACGATGCCAACGGTCAGACGTTGGCCACCGCCATGGCAGCCAGCCTGATTATGTTGGCGCCTGCTGTACTGATTTTCCGCTTTGGGCAACAATACCTGGAACTGGGAATTCAGGCAAGCGGCTTAAAAGAATAATACAAGGATTGCAAGGACATATTTCCATGAAGTTTCGATTTCCGTTCTATCGTATCCGCACCGCGTTCGCCGCGTGGAAGAACAGCGATCCCAAGCAAGCCGGGCGCCTCGGTACGGTGGTCAGATTCTTTGCCGTTATGCTCATCCTTACACTTACAGCGCGGGGGATCGCCGGAGCCAGTATGCCCAAAGTGACTTTGGGACAGGCAAGTGCAGGCTCCATCACCCAAAGCAGTACGGCATCAGGGACCATTTCTGTGCAGGGAGGTACACCTCTTACTGTCCCGGAAGGTCTGTTGGTGGCACAGGTAACGGCCACAACAGGGCAGACCCTTTCAAAAGGAGATGCCATTGCCCGATTTGATGAGGTCTCCCTGGCGCAGGCATTGGCAACCAAACAGGCCCAGGTACAACAGCTGGAGGTCTCCGCCAGGCAACTCTCCGATCCGGAGGAAGCAGATGGTTTTGCGCTCCAGCAAGCCCAACAGCAGCTGGAACGGGCCTATTCCGATGCACAGAAAACATGGCGGGACGGTGAAGATGCGATTGAAAAAGCGCGGCAGCAGCGGGATGCCGCCCAAAATGCCCTGAATGCCCTGCAGAACCAGCCTGTGGCTACTCCCGAAAGTGCAGAGGCAGAGCGGCAGCAGAAAATTGCAGAAGCCAAAGCCGCGCTGGATGCTGCCGAATCGGCCCTTGCCGCAGCGCAAAAAAATGCTGAAGACGCCAACGAGGCAGCAACAGACACTGCCCAAAGTTATGAGGATGCCCGCAACAGCGCTGCACATACGTATAGCCAGTCCGCGGAGGATGTTGCCAAGACAAATGAGGCAAATCAGGCACAGGCTACGGTGACGCAAGCACAACTGGATATTGCACGCGCGGAATTATCGGCCCTGCAGTCATTGAAAGCGGCGGATTGTGTTCTTTCCGCTCCTGAAGATGGAACACTCACCCAACTGAATCTTGAGGCAGGGCAAAACAGTACGTCCGTGGCAGGACTTCTCGCGGATCGGAACGCTGCCAGTGTACTGACCTTTTCTTTGGAGCAGGCGTCGGCCCGCCTTGCCACGGTGGGAACACAGGTCACTGTGAAGCAAGGAAGCCAGTCTATGCAGACAACCATTACGGCTTTGTCCGATCCATCGGAAGAGGGAAGTATACAAATTACCGCTATGTTACACTCCGGCGATTGGAAGGCGGGAAGTGCCACGGTGGAAATCAAACTGAACGCAGGACAGTACGAACAATGCCTGCCGGCCACCGCCATTCAAACAGACAGCTCTGGTATGTTTGTCTACCTGGTGGAAGAGAGAGCCACGCTGTTGGGTATACAGAATGTACTGATTCGTCTGCCGGTAACGGTGGAGGCACAGGGGGATGGTATGGCTGCTGTTTCCGGCAGCATCAGCGGACAGGTGGTCACCGGTGCGGACAAACCGCTCTCGGAAGGTGCCTGGGTTCGGGTGGCATCATGAAAAAACGGATATTCACGATATTGGGGTGGGCGTTGATTGCACTCGCAGTGGGGGAACTGTTTGTTTTAGCGGCAGATCTTCCCGCGAATGGATATGAGCTGCGCTTTGAAGAGCCGCTCTCTGTTTTGCAAGCCGACTCACTCAGCAAGGCAGCAGAAGATCTCGGCCTCAATCTCGCACTCTGGAAAGAAGATTCAGAAACAGTTACAACGGATTTGGAACGAAGTTCTGCGGCACAATGCATTTCTGTGTATGGCAGCCCGACCCTCTGCTTGCCGGCGGCCTGTCTGTACGGGAGCACACCGGGGGCAGGCCAGTGGGATGGATGTGCGGTCAGTGCCGGTCTGGCCGATGCACTTTTTGGAAGTCGTGAAGTGACAGGATTGGAGCTGATGGTGAAGGGAGAAAAACGTCGTGTCACCGGTGTGGTGGAAGGAAAAGAATATTTTCTGATCTGCCCGGATGTGACTGCCTCAGATGCTGGGTATACAGCCGCTTCCCTGGAAATCGCGAACGGAAGCAACCCCCGCGGAACAATACAGAATCTTCTGCAAAGTGCCGGACTTTCGGAAAACGACGCAGAGCTGCTGCCCACTGGCACATTGCGTCAGATCATAAATGCGGTCGCATGGATACCATTAGTGATTGCTGCACTGCTCTTCCTGCATCAGCTGTGGAGACTGGCCCCTCTTGGAAAGATGGGGCGTCAGGTGGCCGGATTCGCGCTGCTTCTGATGGCAGCACTGGCACTGCCGGATCTTTTGGCCGCTTTGCCTCGCTGGCTGGTTCCCAGCCGATGGTCGGATATGAATTTCTGGATGGACTTGGGCAATCTTGCTAAGCAAAGCCTGATGGCATTTGTATCCTTGACAAATTCGGTTCGGGATCAACTGCTCGGCACCCAAATACTTGCGTTCGGCGGCTGCCTGCTGGGGCTGTTGGCAGGGGCGCTGCTGCTGGGGCTGTTTGCGCCAGGCGTTTTACCAGTCGGAAGAGGGACAACGGCTGTTTGAGGAGTGGAAACTAAAATGACAGAAGGGTGACCTTCTGCCATGAAAAAACGATGAGAATGCAAAAGAAACAAGAGCTGTACTTGTGCGAGTGGTAGGTGTTGGCTTATACTGTCGCCCCTCGCGCCGGTCAGTTTTCGGCTTTGGGCGGGGTATGGTGTGGCTTTCGGGTATGTCTGCGCCAGAGGATCACGAACACTGCCGCTGCCAACAGCACGCCCGCAGCAATCAAGAACACCAGCCAGACATTAGCCGTGGTTTCTTCTGCAACGAAGGTGATCTGTCCACCGGGACATTGGATCAGAAGATAGCTGCCGTCCACCTGAGGCCTTTGTTCGATCCAGGTATCGTCCTGCTGTATCCAGAGGGTGTATCGGGCGGCGGTGTTGGGCTTGCGGAAGTGTACAGTGCAGTCCGGCGCGCCGAATACCGGATCGGTGACGGTGATCGTATAGGCGAGGCCGCTGTGGGTCCGCCCGTCGGCGTCGGAAAAGCTGGTTTCGGCGGTGGTGACCGTGACTTTGGCCTGTGGGCTGAAGCTTCCATCCACCAGAACTTGCGGTGTCTCGCCGCTGTACCCGGCGACGCCGCCTACCTCTTCACTGCCGGTCAACGCACAGCGGACCCAACAGCTTTCCAGGACCCCCGCGCTACTCCCGGCAACGCCGCCCACCTGGCTGGCACCGGTCACGTCACCGGTGTTTTCGCAATCGGCAGTGTAGCCAAAATCCATCCTTCCGGCGATACCGCCCGCCTCCGCTTTCCTGGCGGTGACGGTGCCGCTGTTGCGGCAGTCCAGCACGATCAGGCACAGCTGCACCTCGGCGGAAAGGGTGCTGCCATCGCCCTGCTGCTGTCAGTGGGCGGCGGGATCGGTGTCCAGCTCGTTTGCCAGGCTGCCCACAATGCCGCCTGCACGGCTGTCACCCTTCACCTCGCCGGTATTGGCAGCATTGACCAGGCAGCCGTCTCCCTGCTCCTGCAGCCGCTGTTCGGCCTGATCCCGGGAGACATCCGCAAAGATCGTATCGCTCCCGCCCGCGTCCGGGGAAGCGGTCAGCGCACGCACAGCGCTGACGACCCGCCCCAGCCGGTCATTGACGGCGCGCAGATCGCAGGTCAGGGTATCTCCTGCCGCGCTGACGGCGATGTTCAGCGTGTCAAAGCCGTCCAGCAGCCTGTCCAGGGAGTCGTTCAGTGCGTCGCTTTGCTCGCCCACGGCGCTGTCCAGGCTGGGGACCGAAACCACCGGTTGTCCGGCCAGGCCCGCAGTGACCGTCCCGATGCCGCTCACGGCGCTTTGCAGCGCTTGCGAAGCGGTTTGCAGCGATGCTTTCAGCGCGGCCAGGTCGGCGGGCAGCGTTTCGCTTCCAGCGGAAAATGCCGGCTGTAAGGCATCTGCCGCGGCGGACAGGGCATCCAGACCGGTGTTCAGATCGTCGCCGGCGGCATAGAGCTGTTCTGCCGCAGCGCGCAGCTCATCCCAGGCGGCAGATATCTCGCTCTCTGACCCTTGTATCTGATCTTGCAGAGCTTTGACGGCGGCGTGTACCTGTTCCAACGCAGTGCGAAACGCTTCCGTCTCTGTTTGCAGGGCTTCGATCTGGGCGCGCAAGGCTTCTGTCTCGTCGGGGGTAAGGCTGTCGGCCAGTGTGTCCAATGCGGTCAGCAACTCCTGGGTGGCGGAGGCTGCCTGTGCTGCGGCCTGAAGGCCATCCTCCGCCGCTGTCAGCAATGTGTTCAGGTCGGGGGCGTCGCTTTCCAGTTGGCTGCGGATGGTGTCGCGGGCTTCCAGCATGGTATTGCGCGCCTGCTGGCAGGAAAGCAGCGCCTGGTACAGGTTTTCCAGCTCCTGAGGACGGTCGGCCGGCTCGGTAGCCGACCCCAGGTTGTCAAGCAGCTCTTCCAGGGCATCGGCGGCATCCTGCACCTGCCTGGCGGCGGTTTGCAGCGTGTTCAGCGCTTCGGCCAGCCGGGCCCAGGCTGTGCTGCTGGCTTCATCGTCACCCAAAGCGGCCTGCCGGGCTTGCAACGCGGCATGGGCCTGCTCCAGCGCGTCATGGGCCTGCTCCAGCGCGTCATGGGCCCGGCTGCGGGCAACGGCAAAGGCTTCGACAGCTGTTTGCCATTGTGCCTTGGCGTCCTCGCTCCATCCCGCTGCAAGGGAGGCGTCCTGTAAAAGTTGTTCCAGTGCGGCTCCGGCGGCATCCGCCTGTGCCAGTGCCGTGCCCACCGAATCCAACACCGGGCCCAGCTGATCGATGGCCCAGGAAAAGCGGCTGGCCGTACTGTTGACCGCTGCGATCCCGTTGTCTGCCCAGTTGACCATGCCGTCCGCCAGGGCGCCGGTGCTGTCCTTGGCGGTGCGGGTGGCATCGGTCAGGGCGGAAAGTGCTGCGGAAATGCTGTCCCCGCCTGTGTCCGTGTGGGTGAGGAGGGTATCCATCTCGCCTTGCAGGGCATCCAGCTCGCTGTACAGATCGTCCAGCCTGCCGCCGTCATATTGCAGGGCCAGCACCGGCTCCAGCTGACCGGCCACACCGCCCACCTCCTGGCTGCCCTGGACCGTGCCGCTGTTGGTGCAGCCGTCCAGATAGCCGGAAGTACGGCCAACGATCCCGCCCACGTTGCTGCCTACACTGGCGTAACCGACAGCGCCGGTGTTCTCACAGCTCTGTAAAATACCGCTGGAGCGCCCGGCAATGCCGCCGATGTCGCTGACGGAGGCCAGCGAGGCGCCGTCCTCCCCGGACAGGCTGACGCCCAGCAGACTGCCGGAGGCGTCGGTCAGGGCAGTGTTGATGTCGCCGTCGTTCCGGCAGCGCACGATACTGCCCCGGTTCTGCCCGGCCACGCCGCCCGCCATGCGGTCGGCCTGCACGGTGGCGGTGCTGCGGCAGTTGACGATCTGTCCGCTGCTTTCGTTGCGGCCCACCAGACCGCCGGCTTCCTGGGCGGCTTCTGCCTGGCCGGATGCGCTGCATCCGCGCACAAGGCCACGGTTTTCCCCTGCCAGCAGGCCCTGAACGGTGGCGTCTGACCCGCCGACGCTCCCTTGCAGGTGCAGATCCTCCACCACGGCGGTCGCTTCCAGGTAGCGAAAGAACCCTTGCACGCTGCTGCCGTCGGCCAGCGCCAGGCCAGAGATGGTGTGCCCCTGCCCGTCAAAATGGCCGCTGAACACCGGCAGACCGGTAAAAGCGCAGCCGCTCAGGTCCAGGTCGGCCTGCAGCTGTACGGTCAGGTTTTGGGTGGCGGTGTCCACAATACAGCGGTTTTGCAGTGCCAGCAGATCGGCTGTGGTGGCTATGGAGATGATTTCGCCGTTGGCTGTGCCGGTTTCTTCCGCCAGGGCCGGGAGAGCGGCGCCAAGCACCCATACGGCTGTCAGCAGCAGGGCGGTCGTTTAATCGGTTGTTTCATCGGACGGTTCCTCCTGTACATCAGGGCTTGGCGTGGGCTGCGGTTCGGGCGGAAGGTCGATTTTGGGTGGCAGTGTGCCCATCTTTCCGGCAGCCACCTGCAAGGTGGCGTCGCCGCGGATGGTGCCGTGCAGGGTGCCGTCCACATACCCGTGAACGTATCCCCGCACCCGGCCGTCCACCCGTACGGCACCGTGGATCTCCTGCCTGCGGGGCGTGGGCAGTTGCAGAGCGAAGCGGGTACGCTCCACGATGGAGTCCCCCGGCACCAGGATCTGCGGCAGAATGAACAGGACCAGGAACAGCGAGAGCAGGGTGCCGCGGCACAGGCATTCGCCGATGCCGGCAATGTAGGGCTGGGTGGTGATACAGCCGATCAGGAAGGCCGCCGCCGTCAGAATGCTGCCCGAAGTCAGGATGGTGGGGAAAGCGAGGTTCAGCGCCTCGACGACGGCCGATTTGGGCGGCATCTGTGCTTTGCAGTCGCGGTAGCGGGTGGAAACCACAATGGCATAGTCGATATTCGCACCCATCTGGATGGCGGTGACGATGAGGTAGCTCATGAAAAAGACATAATCCCCGGTGAGGGCCGGCACCGAAAAGTTGAGCCAGATGCTGCCCTGGATGACCAGGATCAGCAGCAGGGGCAGCCCTGCCGACTGGAAGGTGAACAGCAGCACAATGACAACGAACACCGCGCTCAGTACGCTGATCAGAATGTTGTCCTGGGCAAAGGTGGTGGCCAGATCATAGTCGCTGGTGGAGTTGCCCACCAGCAGCACGGCGTCCGGGCCGTAGAAGCGGGCCGCTTCGTCGTGCAGGGTCTGTAAAAAGGCAAAGGTTTCCTCGCCTTCTTCGGGCAGAGCCAGGGCGACCACCAACCGGTCATACGCGGTGCCCTGCAGCTGATCCTGCGCCATCCGCAGCTGGCTGTGGATGGTATCCAGTTCTTCCTGCATGGCGCTGTCCAGGGTCACTGCGCCGGAATCCGCCTTGTCACACAGAAACAGCAGCAGGTCCAGCAGCGGTACCTGGTATTCGTCCAGGTTGGCCAAATTTCCCAGGTTGTCGTTTTCGGCGGCATACAGGGCGTATACGGCGGTGGTCAGTTCGTAATCCAAACCGGCTGCCTCCGACAGCTGACGCGGGTTCAGGGCGTCGGTCAGCATATAGCCGCCGATGGCTTCGGTGTTGGCCAGCCCCATGGCGTAGTCCACCTGGGGATAGGCTTCCAGGGTATCCAGCTGAACCTGGGCACCGAGGCCTTCTGCCGGGACGCCTGGCGGTTCTGGGAGCAGGTCCAGGACAACCCCCGCCTGCTGGGCGACTTTGTGTGGTCCGGCATGGACTATCTGGGCGAGGTGGGCCTGGGCGCCTGGGAGTACAAGGATTATGCCCCCGACTTCGCCCACGGGCCGGGCTGGATCAGCTCGGGCTGCGGCCGGGTGGACCTCATCGGCACGCCGCTGGGCGAAGCGCTCTACACCCGGGTGGTGTTTGAGCAGCAGGCGGGCCCCCTCATGGCGGTGGTGCCGGTGAACCATACCCGGGATTCCCATTCCCCCTCCGCCTGGAAGATGTCCAACGCCCTGCCCAGCTGGTCCTGGCAGGGACAGGACGGCGCCCCCGCCACGGTGGAGGTGTACAGCCGGGGCGACACGGTGGAGCTGCTCCTCAACGACGAGCCGGTGGCCCGCCGCAAGGTGTCCCGCACCCTCTGCACGGTGTTCCACATCACCTACCACCCCGGCACCCTCACGGCGGTGGCCCGGGACGCCCAGGGCCGGGAACTGGGCCGGCATTCCCTGCGCTCGGCGGACGACGAGACCTGCCTCTGCCTGCTGCCCGAACAGCCGGCGCCCCGCCCGGGCGGGCTGTGGTTCCTGCGCCTGCGGTACACCGACGACCAGGGCATCCTCAAGCCGCTGGAGCGGGGCACCGTGCAGGTGACGGTGCAGGGCGGCACCCTGGTGGGACTGGGCAGCGCCTGCCCCTACCATCCCCGCGGCTACCGCACCGAGGTGACCGATATCTACTACGGCGAAGCGCTGGCCGTGGTGCGGGCCGGCGGAACAGACCCCGTCACGGTGACCGCCCAGGACGACCGCCATACCATGGTGGTGTCGGTCCGGCCGGAGGAATGAGTGCTGCCAAGATTGCGAACAAAAATCCAGTAAGTCGAACGTGCGTTACTATACGGCGGGCGCCGCAGCGGCTATGATGAAAGGGTCAAGTAACGGGATGGCTCTCCGTGGTGAGCCGTCGCTCACAGGAGGTATTTATCATGCAGATGCAAGACTATGAATTCTGGTTTGTGGTGGGCAGTCAGTTCCTGTACGGCCCCGAAGTGCTGGAGACGGTGGCCAAGCGCGCCGCCGAGATGACCGATGTGCTCAACGCCTCGGGCAACCTGCCCTGCAAGCTGGTGTACAAGGTCACCGCCAAGACCAACAAGGAGATCGCCGACGTGGTGCGGGAGGCCAACTACGACCCCCACTGCGCAGGCATCGTG
This sequence comes from uncultured Subdoligranulum sp., assembly GCF_963931595.1. Classification (GTDB taxonomy): domain Bacteria; phylum Bacillota; class Clostridia; order Oscillospirales; family Ruminococcaceae; genus Gemmiger. The sequence continues at coordinate 2,284,467 of NZ_OZ007030.1, read as the reverse complement.
ACCTGGTGCCACACCTTCAGCCCCAGCAAAATGTGGATCAACGGCTTTGTGAACCTGCAGAAGCCCTATTGCCACTTCGCCACCCAGTACAACCGGGAGATCCCCAACGAGGAGATCGACATGGACTTCATGAACCTGAACCAGGCCGCCCACGGCGACCGTGAGCACGGGTTCATCGCCGCCCGGCTGCGCATGCCCCGCAAGATCATTGCCGGCTACTGGCAGGATGAGGAGATCCAGAAGCGCCTGGGCCGCTGGATGCGCACCGCGGTGGGCGTGGCGGTTTCCCGCGAGCTGAAGGTCATGCGCTTCGGCGACAACATGCGCGAAGTGGCCGTCACCGAGGGCGACAAGGTGGAAGTCCAGGCCAAGCTGGGCTGGCAGGTGAACACCTGGGCCGTGGGCGACCTGGTCAAGGTGATGAACGAGGTCACCGACGCCGAAATCGACGCTCTGATGGAAGTTTACCGCGCCAATTACGAAGTCGCCACCGACGATATCGACGCCATCCGCTACCAGGCCCGCGAGGAGATCGCCATCAAGAAGATGCTGGATGCGGAAGGGTGCAAGGCCTTCTCCAACACCTTCCAGGACCTCTACGGCATGGAGCAGCTGCCCGGTCTTGCCAGCCAGCACCTGATGGCCCAGGGCTACGGCTACGGCGGCGAGGGTGACTGGAAGGTGGCCGCCATGACCGCCATCCTGAAAGCCATGGGCGAGGGCGGCAACGGCTGCTCCCTGTTCATGGAGGACTATACCTACAACCTGGTGCCCGGTGCCGAGTACAGCCTGGGCGCCCACATGCTGGAGGTCTGCCCCTGCTGCGCGGCCCAGAAGCCCCGCATCGAGACCCATCCTCTGGGCATCGGCATGAACGAGAAAGATCCCGCACGTCTGGTCTTTGAGGGCAAGCCCGGCAAGGCCATCGTGGTGAGCCTCATCGACATGGGCGGCCGTCTGCGGCTGATCTGCCAGGATATCGAGTGCGTCAAGCCCATTCTGCCCATGCCCAACCTGCCGGTGGCCCGCGTCATGTGGAAAGCCCTGCCCAGCCTGACCACCGGTGTGGAGTGCTGGATCACGGCGGGCGGTGCCCATCACACCGTGCTGAGCTACGATGTCACCGCCGAGCAGATGCACGACTGGGCCAACATGATGGGCATCGAGTTTGTCCACATCGGCAAGGACACCACCCCCGAGAAGCTGGAGCATGACCTGTTCCTGGCGGACCTGGCCTGGAAACTGAAGTAAGCCCCACCCTCGCGAACAGAAAGGAAGTCTGTTTTTATGAAATTCTTCATTGATACCGCCAACGTGGAGGAAATCCGCAAGGCCAACGATATGGGCGTCATCGCGGGCGTCACCACCAACCCCAGCCTCATCGCCAAGGAAGGCCGCGACTACGCCGAGACCCTGGCCGAGATCGCCACCATCGTGGACGGTCCCATCAGCGGTGAGGTGAAAGCCACCACCACCGACGCCGAGACCATGGTAAAAGAAGGCGAGGCCATCTACGCCCTGGATCCCAAGCACATGGTGGTCAAGATCCCCATGACCGCCGAGGGCCTCAAGGCCATCAAAGCACTCTCCGCCAAGGGCATCCCCACCAACTGCACGCTGATCTTCTCGGCCAACCAGGCGCTGCTGGCCGCCCGGGCCGGCGCCACCTATGTCAGCCCCTTCCTGGGCCGTCTGGATGACATTTCCCAGCGGGGCATCGAACTCATCGAGACCATCCACGATATGTTCCTGAACTATCCCGATATCCAGACCCAGATCATCGCCGCCAGCGTGCGCAACCCCATCCATGTGACGGACTGCGCCCTGGCCGGTGCGGATATCGCTACCGTGCCCTACAAGGTCATCGAGCAGATGCTCCATCATCCGTTGACCGATTCGGGCATCGAGAAGTTCAAGGAAGACTACTGCAAGGTCTTTGGTGAGTGATATGACGAAAGAAGAGCGTTTGGGGCTGCAGATTGCAGCCTGCAAGGTGCGGATGGGCATCATCGAGGCCACCCACGGGGCGAAGTCCGGGCATCCGGGCGGCAGCCTGTCTGCGGCGGACCTGTTTGCCTACCTGTACAACCAGGAGATGCGCATCGACCCCGCCAACCCCAAGTGGGAGGACCGGGACCGGTTCGTGCTTTCCAAGGGTCACACGGCGCCGGGGCTCTACAGCGCGCTGGCCTACCGGGGATTCTTCCCGGTGGCCGACCTGCCCACCCTGCGTCACATCGACAGCTACCTCCAGGGTCACCCCAACATGAACACGGTGCCCGGCGTGGATATGTCCACCGGCAGCCTGGGCCAGGGCGTTTCCTGCGCCGCAGGCATGGCCAAAGCCGCCAAGTACCTGCACAAGGACGATGTTCGCGTCTACACCCTGCTGGGTGACGGCGAGATCGAGGAGGGCGAAGTGTGGGAATCCTTCCTCTTCGCCGCCAAGTACAAGCTGGACAATTTCTGCGTCATCATCGACCTGAACGGCCTGCAGATCGACGGCCCCACCAGCGAAGTCATGCCCACCGACCCGGTGGACGCCAAGCTGCGGGACTTCGGGTTCCGCACGGTGTCCATCAACGGCCATGACTTTGTCCAGATGGATGATGCCTTCCAGTACTTCCACTGGCAGACCGGCGCGCCCACCGCCATCCTGATGCATACCACCAAGGGCAAGGGCGTCAGCTATATGGAAAACCAGGTGGGCTGGCACGGCAAGGCCCCCAACGATGAGGAATACAAGATCGCCATGGAGGAGCTCAAGGCCCAGCTGGCGGGACTGGAGGCACAGCTATGAGTGAGGTCAAAAAGATAGCCACCCGGGACAGCTACGGTGCGGCGCTGGTGGAACTGGCGCAGGACCATCCCGACGTGGTGGTGCTGGATGCCGACCTGGCCGCCGCCACAAAGACCGGCGTGTTCAAGAAAGCCTACCCCGACCGTCATTTTGACTGCGGCATTGCCGAGAGCAACATGATGGCCACCGCCGCCGGCATGGCGGCCATGGGGCTTGTGCCTTTCGCCTCCAGCTTTGCCATGTTCGCGGCGGGCCGCGCCTTCGAACAGGTGCGCAACTCCATCGGTTACCCCCACCTGAACGTGAAGATCGGTGCCACCCACGGCGGCATCTCGGTGGGCGAGGACGGTGCCTCCCACCAGTGCTGCGAGGATTTCGCGCTCATGCGCTCCATCCCCGGCATGACGGTGCTCTGCCCGTCGGACGACGTGGAAGCCCGCGCCGCCGTCAAGGCAGCCTACGAGCACCAGGGCCCCGTTTACCTGCGGTTCGGCCGTCTGGCGGTGCCCGTGATCCACGACGAAGCCAACTTTAAATTTGAAATCGGCAAGGGCGAGCAGCTCACCGAGGGCAACGACGTGGCGATCCTGGCCACCGGCCTGGAGGTGGGCGAAGCCCTCACTGCCGCCGAACAGCTGAAAAACGAGGGCATCCAGGCCCGGGTCATCAACCTCTGCACCATCAAGCCGCTGGACGAGGAAATCGTCATCAAGGCGGCCAAGGAATGTGGTGCCGTTGTCACCTGCGAGGAGCACAGCATCCTGGGCGGCCTGGGCGAAGCGGTGGCCGCGGTGCTGGGCGAACAGTGCCCGACGAAGATGCGCCGTGTGGGCGTGAAGGATACCTTCGGCCATTCCGGCCCGGCCTGGGACCTGCTGGAACAGTTCGGCCTGCGTTCGGACGCCATTGTGGCGGCCGTGAAGGAGCTGGTCTGAGAGGACCGGGGAAGCCATGTTTGAACTGTGTGCTTCCATCCTGGCGGCGGATTTCGCCCATCTGTCCCGGGACGTGCAGACGGCGGAGGTGGCCGGTGTGGATGCCTTCCACATCGACATCATGGACGGCCACTTTGTGCCGGCCATCTCCTTCGGCACCGGCATGGTGCGCACCATGCGCAGCCTGACCCATAAGCCGCTGGACGTTCACCTGATGGTGGACCGCCCACAGGAGTTTGTGGCGGAACTGGCAGCGCTGGGTGCAGAACGGGTATCGGTGCACGCCGAAGTGCCGGGCGGCCCCGGCGAGGCCCTGGCGGCCATCCGGGCCGCGGGCATGCAGGCGGGCCTGGTGCTCAACCCCGAAACACCGCTGGAGACCGCAACGCCCTATCTGCCACAGATCGGCCAGCTGCTGCTCATGACGGTGCAGCCTGGGCGGGGCGGGCAGCCCTACCTGCCGGGCAGCAACGCCCGCATTGCAGCGGCCAAAACCCTGCTGCAAACCGCGCCCCACCCGGTGACCATCCAGGTGGACGGCGGCATCACGGCCAGAACCCTGCCCGGCGCTTACCAGGCAGGAGCGGGCAGCGTGGTATCGGGCAGCGCGGTCTTTGCCGGACCCATTGCCTTCAATGTAAGAGCATTGCGGTACGCCATTTAAACTTGCGTATCGCTCCCTATTCAAAAACGTGCCGACTCTTCGGAGCCGGCACGCTTTTTTTAATAGATAAACCACAAGCTTAGCTTGTGGTTTATCTATTAATACAAAAAACTCCGGGCCCCGCAAAGGGGTCCGGAGTTTGGAGGTTATGTAAACTTACATGCCCAGGAAGAACTTGCAGAACAACGCGGCCAGCACGGCGCCCACAAAGGGGGCGGTGCCGGGGACCAGCAGGCCGTACTGCCAGTCGTTGTCGGCCTTGTTGCGGATGGGCAGCACCTGATAGGCCAGCCGCGGTCCCAAGTCACGGGCCTGGTTCATGGCGAATCCGGTGGTGCCGCCGAAGCCCATGCCCACGGCCCACACCAGGATGCCCACACCCAGGGGCAGCCAGGTTTCATAGTTCTTGGCGATGGCCAGGATGGCGGTCAGGAACACCGTGGTGGCGAAGGCTTCCACAAAGTAGTTGCGGGGCAGGTCCCGCATGGGCGGGTTGGTGGAGAAGATATTGCGCACCGCGATGGGGTCCACTTCCTTCTCGCTGGCGCGGAACTGGTCGGCGTACATGACGTAGCAGATCAGGGCACCCACAAAGGCACCGGCCATCTCGGCGATGGCGTAGGGGATGAAGGCGGTCCAGGGGATCATGCCCAGGATGGCCTGGGCCAGCGCCATGGCGGGATTCAGGCAGACGCCGCCGAAGATTATCAGCACCACCGAGATGCCGAAGCCCCAGGTGGTGATGGCGAACAGGTGGCCGGAACCGCGGTACTTGCTGTTTTTCAGCACCTCATCGCAGTGCACGCCCACACCGAAAACGATCATCAGGCCGGTTCCCAGGAACTCGGCGAGAACATTGTGCAACATGATTCTACTCTCCCCACTGTTACTGAACTACGACAGACAGGCCATCGGGAATGACGGCCACACGGGCATCCTCGCCCATCTGCCGGAAGGCGCGGGCCAGGGCCTCGTCCACGGTGGGCACCAGGTCCATGTGCAGGGCGGCGGCGATGGCGGGATCCAGCAGATCGGACACCAGGATCACATGGTACTTCACCAGGATGCGGGCCAGGATCTGGCTGGTCCACTGCTCGGGCACCGTCTCCAGACGGGGCGTGGCGGCCGCATGCTCCAGGAATGCCTTGGGGGATTCCGCCTTGGCGATGTTGTCGAAGAAGGCCTGTCCGCCGTGACCGTCACGGCAGCCCGCCACCATGATGATGACGCCGCCCTCCCGGACGGTGGCCTCGGCGGCGGTCATGCCCTTGACGGCCTGGTAGACGTTCTGGTCCAGCGGGTAGCCGCCGTTGGTGGAGATGGCGATGTCGCAGGGGACCTTGTCCACACGGGCCAGGTCGTTGACGAAGCGGCAGCCCGTCAGGTGGGCTTCCTCCACGTCACCGGCAAAGGAGCCGATGATCTGCTTTTCCTCGTTGAGCACCACGTTGACGATGAAGGCCAGCTTGGCGGCATGGGCGGCAAAGACCATGTCGGCATGGATGCGGTTGCCCTGCAGGTTGCCGGTACGGCACTGGGGGGAGGCGATGAACTCGCCGCAGTGGTTGGCCTGTATGGTCTTGTAGCTGGCGATGCCGGGCAGCACCGACTTGCGTCCGCCCGAAAAACCGGCGAAGAAGTGGGCCTCGATGAAGCCCTCGGCCAGCAGCAAGTCGGCCTCGGTGGCCACCCGGTTGATCAGGCAGTGGCCGCCGCTGGGCAGCACGCCCACGTCCACCATGGCGGCGTCGTCCCGGGCGTCATGCATGACGATCTCCTCGTGGTCCAAGATCTCCTCGCCGTACTTGGCCACCAGCTCTTCCCGGGTGGAAGCGCGGTGGAAGCCGGTGGCCACCAGGATGCGGATGCGGGCATCGGGGGCTACGCTGCGGATGCGGCGCAGCAGGATGGGCATGATGATGGCCGACGGCACCGGGCGGGTGTGGTCAGAGCTGATGATGACGATGTTTTTCTTGCCCTTGGCCAGTTCCTCCAGACGGGGGCTGCCGATGGGATGGTCGAGGGAATCTTCCACCAGCTCGGCACCGGTCTTCCTGGCCTGGTAGGATGCCTGGTGGGACACCAGCACACCGGCCAGATTCTTCTCCGGAATATGCAGAGTCTGCGTTCCGGTATCATAAGGCAAGCGAATCTCTTTCATGATGGGGCACTTCCTTTTGTTTTTATCGCTGCTTTCCAAAAGCGTTGTGCAGTATAGCACAGGGAATACTGGACAGCTACCCCAAAAGATGGTATCATTTGTTACAGAGAAAGGAGCGATCATACGATGGACAGCGACGCCTACCTGTTGAAGCAGCTGGAACAGTGGGGCTACACGCCGGAGGAGCGTCCCCGGCACACCTACCTGGCCTACTGCGGGCTGGAGCAGCCCTTCACCTACGTGCTGGCCCACGGGGTGGTGAAGACCAGCATCGTGCTGAAAAACGGCAGGGAGTTCAACATCGCCTACCTGAAAGGCCCGTCGCTGATCTCCCTTTTGCGGGACGAGGTGTCCACCTTCACCAGCGCGCCCTTCAACATCCGGGTGGAGAGCGACACCGCCACCTTTTACAAGGTGCCCCGGGTGGCGCTGTGGAAGAACCTCAACCGGGACCCGGCGCTGCAGCAGTACGTGAAGGAGTACTACCGCCAGCGCTGGAACGAGAGCATCCGCAACCAGCAGCTCATGGCCATGAACAGCAAGCGGGGGGTCATCTGCGGGTTCCTGCTCAACCTGGCCCAGCAGTTCGGGCGGCAGGTGCCGGAGGGCATCCTCATCGACTTCGCCGTGCCCTATGAGGACATCGCCGGATTCTGCGGCATCTCCACCCGCAACAGTGTCAACCGGCTCATCACCCAGCTGCGGGCGGACGGCCTGCTGGAACTGCGCAACCACCATCTGCTCATCCCTTCCCTGGACCGGCTGCGGGAGGAAATCGCCCAGTAAACGCAAAAACAGACGGCCCCGCGGGGGACCGTCTGTCTTTTATATTCTATATAAGGAAAGGATCACGCCTGGGGCAGGGGGAAGGTGCTGCCGCCGTGGGGCATGAGGGTGGTCTCCACGCCCTTCAGGCTGCCGCCGTTGCAGGCCGCCGCCAGGGCCAGGGCTTCGTCCAGCGTCCTGGCCACCTGGATTTTGGTGCGGGCGAACCGCTCCCTGGGCAGGTCGGTGACCACGATCAGGTGGTAGGTCTCGGAGCTCTCGGCAAAGAGGAATCCCACGAAGCCGCCGATGGAGAAGTGGGCGCGCAGGGATTTTTCCCGGTCCTCCATGGTGTCGAAGTCGCAGATCTGGGCCTCGCAGTCGGGGTCGCCGAAGCCCTCCCGGCACTGGGACAGCAAAATCATCGTGCCGCCCGGGGCCACCGCCGCCAGGGCGTTGGAGAGGGTCTTGGAGGTCTGGTAGAGGTTGATATCCTTGGGGTAGCCGCCGGCGCTGGCGATGACCAGCGGGGTGCGGCGGGGAATGGGCACGCCGTCCAGCTGCTCCACCACCTTGGCCGCCGCGGCGTGGGCTTCCCGCCAGTCACCGGCGAAGGCGCCCACGATCTGGTAGTTGTCGTCCACGATGACGTTGAGCAGGTAGGCCGGCTTGGCAAAGGCGGCGCACTCCATCAGGTCGCTGTGGAAGGGGTTGCTGTCCGTCATGTTGCCGTTGCAGGCCTTGGGGTTGGAACCGCTGCCCAGCCCCTTGTTCAGGGCGTTGTTGTGGTTGGTGTTGATGGTCTCCCGGCCGGCGATGCCCGGCACGATGGACTTGCGTCCGCCGCCGAAGCCTGCCAGGAAATGGTAGACCACGCCGCCCGTGAGGATGATCTTGTCGCAGGCCATGGCGTAGCTGTTCAGCCACACCGGGGTGCCCCGGCTGGTGGTGCCCATGTAGGTCAGGTGTTCCTTGTCGTCACAGTTGTGGTCGCGGAACTGAATGCGGCGGTAGAGGTCCTCCCCCACCAGGGAGATGTGCTCCTCTTCGGTCTGCTGGCGATGGGTGCCGGTGGCGCAGAGGATGAGGATGTCCTTGTCGGGGATGCCGGCCTGGTTGAGCCGCTCCACCAGGATGGGCAGGTAGGTGCTGGGCTGCTGCCAGCGGCGGGTGGTGTCCGAGATGACGATGCAGACCTTGTCTCCGGGATGGACCGCCTCCGAGAGGGGCCCCGCGCCGATGGGATGGTCCAGGGCATACTCGATGTGTTCCCGCACGGTGCGCTTGGGCAGGTTCACCGTGTTGGCATGGACTTCCGCCACCACCTGGGCGGGGTCCAGGGATACCGGAAAAGCGGTATCGCTGTACTTCATACTTTCCATATTTTGTCGCCTTTTATGTCAAAATTCTATCTATAATGATAGCACGCTCCACCGCAAAATGCAAGAAAACCACATGGCCTCGACATCTTGACAAGACCGCGGCTGTTGCCCTATAACCGCCCTGAAAGAAACTTTTTTGTGTGCATTTTTTGTTCGGTGTATGGAAGAAAAGCGCCGGCAGTACGACCGGCGGGAAGGAAGCACTATGCTGCGGGTCTTTTTGGTTGAGGATGAGAGTACCATTCGGGAAGCACTGCGGGATACCGTGCCCTGGAACCAGGTGGGGTACGAGTTCGTGGGGGAGGCCGGCGACGGCGAGATGGCGCTGCCCCTGCTGCGGCAGGTGAAGCCCGACGTGCTGCTCACCGACATCCGCATGCCCTTCATGGACGGGCTGGAACTGAGCAAACTGGTGCTCAAGGAGTTCCCCCGCACCAAGATCATCATTCTGTCGGGGTACGACGACTTCGACTACGCCCGCAAGGCCATCGACCTGGGGGTGGAGCGGTATCTTCTGAAGCCGGTGACCAAGAGTACGCTGACCCAGGTGCTCACCGAGGTGAAGGAGAAGATCGAGAGCGAGACCGAGCAGCAGAACTACCTGAAGCGGTTCCGGCTGGAGGCCCAGGAGTACGAGCAGTACACCCGGCTGCAGTTCATGGAGCAGGTGGTGGGCGGTGCCCTGAGCGTGCCCCAGATCTACGAGCAGGCCCAGCGGCTGGAACTGGACGTGCGGGCCGAGCGGTACGCCCTGGCCTTTTTCTCCACCCCCTCGGACAGTCCGCTGCGGGAGAAGCAGTTTTCCGAGGCCAACCTGCGCATCCGGGACGTCCTGATGACCAACTTCCTGAAATATCCCGAATATCTTCTGCTCCACTGGCGGCTCAACACCTATCTGGTGCTCATCATGGGCAGCGCCGACGCCATCGACAACTGGACCCGGCGGGCGGTGGACCTGGTACAGCAGGTCTACACGGCGGAGAGTTCGGTGGCAGAGTGGTATGTGGCGGTGTCGCCGGTGGTGACCCGGCTCAGCGCGCTGCCCGGCTGTTTCGAGACGCTGTCCCGGCTGTGGAGCTACCGGCACATCCTGCCCAAACAGCACATCTTCACCGAGGAGAACACCGCCTTCCTGGGCAGCCAGGAGAGCGGCGGCAGCCTGGCGGCGCTGGACCCCGCCCGGATGAATCCCGCCATTCTGCGCAACTTCCTGGAATCCGCCGACGCCAACGAGGCGGAGAACTTCGTGGAGCAGTATCTGTGCAACGTGGGCAGCGCCCTGGATTCCCCGGCGCTGCGGCAGTATCTGGCGTTGAGCGCCTACTTCTGCGCCGCCGGCTTCATCCAGGAGCTGGGCGGTGACCCGGCCCAGCTGGCCGACGGTCTGGAGGACCGGCAGCTGCTGAGCCAGGCCATCGCGCCCCAGACGCTGCGGGACTGCCTGCTGCAGATCCTGCTCAAGACGCTGCAGTTGCGGGACAACGCCTCCAGCCGGCAGGGGCGCAGCCTCTTCCGGCAGGCGGTGCTCTATCTGGAGGAGCACTACACCGACGAGAGCCTCTCCCTCAACCAGGTGGCGCGGGAGATCAGCGTCAGCGCCAACTATCTGTCGGCGGTGTTCAGCCAGGAGATGGGGATGACCTTCACCGAGTATGTGACCGGCAAACGGATGGAGAAGGCCAAGGAACTGCTGCGCACCACCAACAAGCGCTCGGGGGAGGTAGCCTTCGCCGTGGGGTATCGTGACCCCCACTATTTCAGCTTCCTGTTCAAGAAGACCCAGGGCTGCACGCCCCGGGATTACCGCACGGGAGGTGGCAAGGCATGAGAAAAAGACCTTCCGGTCCGGCGCCCATCCAGCGGACCATGAGCCGGCTGGTGCTGCCGGTGGTGATCTCGGCCGCCCTGTTTGCGATGGTGCTGCTGCTCATGACCGCCCATACCATGCGGTACAACGCCCTGCTGCACAACGTGACCACCGCCTCGGAGTTCAACCAGGACTTCAAATCCAGCATCGACCAGAAGATGTACTACTATGTCATCGACAGCCGCTATTCCGAGGGGCTGCCCCTGGACGAGGTGGAGGCGGCCCAGAAGCTGGCCCGGGAACTGCTGAACACCACCACCCAGCGGGAAAGCCGGCTGGCCATCAGCAGCGTGCTGCGGCTGTGCGAGAACCTGGAGGAAAAGATCTACCAGATCCGGGACACCGAGTCCTACGACGAGCAGCAGACCCAGCTGGAAAACAACATCAACGTCATCACCAGCCTGATCCAGGAGTACATGTACAACTACAAAATTGTCAAGGAACAGCAGGTAGAACGACAAGGAATTTTTCTTACAAATTTCTGTATGAAAAAAACAGATGATTTTTTGCTTGGAATGGAGAAAATGATGATTATTTTAATAACAGGAGCATCGCATACAGGTAAAACAGTACTTGCTCAAAAATTGCTCGAAAAATACAAATATCCCTATTTTTCAATAGACCATTTGAAAATGGGTTTAATTCGTAGTGGTTACACGAAACTCACACCTGAAGATGATGCCGAACTTGAAGCATATATGTGGCCTATTATTCGTGAAATGATAAAAACAGCCATAGAAAACAAGCAAGATCTTGTTATTGAAGGTGGGTATATTCCTTTCGATTGGAAAAAGGATTTTACAGAGGAGTATCTTGATAATATCAAATTTTATTGTCTTGTGATGAGTGAAAACTATATTAAAAATCATTTTGACGATATAAAAAAATACGCAAGTGCTGTAGAAAATCGTATAGATGATGATTGGTGTACTATGGAAAGTGTTTTAGAAGATAATGTGCAGTTTTCGGAACTTGCAAAAAAGCATAATGCCAATATTGTACTTGTTGATGATAAGTATGATATAAATATTGATTTATGAAGACAGCTCCCAGTTTGCTATTCTACACACATCGGGTCAACTTGTCCCGAACTTTTACAACTAAATACCCGCTGCTCACACAGCGGCACACCGAGCAGGAAATCTGAAAAAGGTATCCTGCTTTTTTTCTGCCCAAAATGAGGTGGTAAAACGCCACCCCATCCACCAATTAGCGAAAGGAGGGACACGAAATGCCCTGTCCACAGGTAGTGTCAACATTCTTTCGCAAATTTAGTTTGCAGTCTCTGGAATAAATGAAGTCAGCCGGCAATGGAGGTGCCCTCAAAGGCTGCCTCCAGATGCTTCATGTTCATGTACTTTTTGTTGCCCCACTGGGTACCAGCCACATGGCGCAGCCGGGCACAAACCAGCATAAGGGCTGAATTGCCGTCCGGAAAACTACCCACCACGCGAGTGCGGCGGCGGATCTCCCGGTTCAGCCGTTCAATGACGTTGTTGGTGCGGATACGAGTCCAATGTTCGCTGGGAAAATCGCAGTAGGTCAGCGTTTCTTCAATGCCGTCCTCCACCTTCTTGGCCGCTTCTTTCAGCTTCATGGAGCGCAGTTCTTCTACCACAGCTCTGGCTTTATCTCGAGCAGCTTTTTTACTTTCCTGGGCGTGGATCGCTTTGAGCATCTTGGCCACCAGCTTTGCCTTGGAACGCGGTGTAACAGCAAACACATTCCGGTAAAAGTGGACTGTACACCGTTGGTATTTAGCCTCGGGGAACACTTCACCCACAGCCTCCAACATCCCAAGGCACTTGTCACCAACCACCAATTTAACCCCATCCAAACCACGGCCGCGGAGCCACTGAAAGAAATTGACCCAACTGGCCTTGTCTTCTTTCATGCCCTCGGCTGCACCAAGAACCTCGCGGTAGCCATCCTCGTTGACCGCAATGGCTACCAGAATAGCTACATTTTCAAACTCTCCGCCCCAGTTGCGGCGCAGGTAGATTCCATCCACGTAGACATACGGATACCGTCCGCCTTGCAGAGGGCGGTTCCGCCAATCCTCGATGTGGACATACGCTTTCTTGTTCAGCTCACTAATGGTAGACGGCGACACCTTGCTGCCCCACAGGGCCTCGGTAATATCTTCCACGCGCCGGACGGATACGCCTGCCAGGTACATCTCGATGAGTGCTTCTTCTACGCTGCTTTCGCGGCGGCGATACCGCTCAATGATGGCGGTTTCAAAAGAGATGCCCTTGAGCTTGGGAACCCTGAGGATAACATCTCCGGAAGTGGTAGTGAGATTACGGTTGTAGTGACCGCTACGATAACCCTGACGCTGCTCATTACGCTCATAGGAATAGTGGTTCAGCGATTCGTGGGGCTTGCCCTCGGCGTCGATGCCGGTCCAGGTCTCCCACACCGTGTTGGCGCTCTTGCCGACCTCGTACAGCCAGCCCGGGGCCTCCGGCTGGAGCAGCAGCCGGTAGGCGGTGTCGGTGTAGCCGTACCGGGCCAGCACGCCGCACAGGTAGGGCGTGGAGAGAAAGCCGGTGTTCAGATGGTAGCCGTTGTCCACCACCATCCGGTTGAGAGTATCGGCGGCTGCCCGGCATTCCGCCTCGTCCAGCAGGCCGAAGGCGATGGGCCGCACATACTCGCACTGGCGGTCCGAATGGATGGTGCCGTTTTCGGTGAAGGCCGCCCGGTAGGCCTTGGCCGCCTTATCGGCGGTGTCCCGGTACCGGTTCGCGTCCTCCTGGTGGCCCAGCACGGCTGCGATCTCGGCTAGCAGCCGTCCCGAGTAGGCCAGGTAGGCCGTGCCCACGCTCTTGCGGGGGGTGGCCATGGCCTGCATGGGGGTCACCCCCGGCTCGCACCACTCGCCGTAGTCCGGCCCGTTGAGCACCGTATACTTGGCGTATTCACCGCCCTGCTGTTCTTCGGTGGTCTGTTGGGCACGGCCCAGCAGAAAGGCGTACCACCGCTGCATCATCCCGTAGTTGTCGGCCAGGATGCGGCGGTCGCCGGTGCGCTGGTAGAGGGCGTAGGGCACGAGAATCGCCGCGTCGCCCCACCCGGCGGACATGCACAGCATGGGGGTCATATACCCGGGGCGGCTGTTGGGCGGGGCAATGTTGGCCATCCGGCCGTCAGGGTACTGGTTCAGGCGGCATTCCACCAGCCACTTGGCCACCACCGGGTAGCAGTCCATCAGCGTCAGGCCGGTCTCGATGAAGACCCCCATGTCCCCGGTCCAGCCCGCCCGCTCCCGGGTGGGGCAGTCGGTGGGAATGTCGCAGAAGTTGCCCTTCTGGCTCCAGATGCTGTTGGCCACCAGCTTGTTCACCGCCTCATTGCCGCAGGTGAAGGAGCCGGTCACCGCCATGTCGGAGTAGACCGCATGGGCGGTGAAGACGGCCTCCGTCAGGTCGGCGTCGGTCTCCACCCTGGCGTACTGGAAGCCCATGATCGTGAAGCTGGGCTTCCAGTGGTTCACTCCCTCCTTGCAGACCAGTTCCAGCATCTGGGCGGTGCCGCCCTCCTTGTGGCGGGCCCGGTCCTGGAAGTTCTCCTGGGTGAAGTTGCCGTTTTCGTCCAGCGTCTCCCCGCAGGTCAGAAGCACCTTCTGTCCCGCGTGGGCGGTGAGGGTCATCTCCACATACCCGGCCATGTTCTGGCCGAAATCCAGCACGGTTTCCCCGTTGGGGGTGGTGAAGAGCCGCCCGGGGAAGGCCTCCTGCTCCCGGATGGCCACTGTGTTCATGCCGGTGAGGGGCAGGGCATCCCGGTAGGCGCGCACCCCGTGCCAGCCGGAGAGGGGCCCTTCCAGCCGGGCGTCGTACACCTCGCCCTGCTGTAAATCGTTCTGGCGGATGGGCCCCTGCTGGGTGGCCTCCATGGCCTCGTCGGAGACACAGACCGCCTTGCCGTCCACCTCCAGCTGGAAGAGCACCCCCAGGGTATCGCCGAAGAGGTTGCGGTCGCCGTCCACGCCGCTGGTGCTGCGGTACCAGCCGTCCCCCAGGGCCAGGAGCAGCTCGTTTTCACCGTCCTGCAGCAGGTCGGTCACGTCGTAGGTCTGGACGCCCAGGTGCTTGTCGGCGGTGAAACTGCCGGGAGCCAGCACCATGTCGCCCACCCGCTTGCCGTTGAGCCAGGCCACATAGAGCCCCTTGGCCGTGATGTAGAGCCGCCCGCGGCCTGCCGGGGCGGTGAAGGTTTTTCGCAGATAGGAGGCCGGGCGGTGGGGCTGGTAGGGCTCCGCCGCTCCCTTGCCGGCCGCCTCCTTCTCGGCCTGCTTGCGCTCCCGGCGGGGGCGGGCAAAGGCGTTGATGGCGTCGTCGCCGGGAATCTCCACCGGCTCGGTCTCGGGGTCCACCCACAGCCCCTGCCAGTCCCCGGCAGTCAGGCCTGTTTCAAAGGTGGCTTCGCTCCAGGGGCCGGGCTGGTCGTTCTCGTCCCACAGCCGGATCTGCCAGGCCCCGCGCACCCGGGACCCCGTCACGGCGGGGGCCTCGGCGTGCATGCGGCGGCTGACCACCTTGCCGCTCTCCCACAGGGGAGCGCCGTCGGCGGTCAGCCGGATTTCATAGGCGGTCTGGCGCAGCCCATCAGTGCATTGCCAGGACAAAAACAGCGGGCCGCCGTCCATTCCCAGGGGGCTCGTCAGGTGATTGGTCTGTAGTTTGGTTGCTTGCATGGTTCTGCCGTCCTTTCCCTTTGCGATTGTTCCCATTATAGCGGAAAATCCGGCCGTTTACGGGGTGGGAATTTGCAAGAAAGGATGATTTTTTGTGAACTTGCCGGGCACAGGAAAACCCGGGGCAAACAAAAAGCCCGCGGCCTGCAAACCCCAGGCGGCGGGCGTGAAAAACGGGGGAAAGATCAGCCCATCAGCTGCATGAGCAGACAGGCCAGCGGGATGGTGACGATGGAGCAGACGGTGGTGACCAGGATGCCGCCCATGGCGTAGTCCCCCTCCGAGCCGGAGGCCTGGGCCATCATGACGATGGAGGACATGGCGGGCAGGGAGGCCAGCAAGGAGATGGTCAGATGGATGTTGGGGTTGAGGGGCAGGAAGCCCAGCAGGAAGTAGAAGACCAGCGGGAAGAGCAGCATTTTAATGGCCACGATGCCGTAGTATTCCCGGATGCGCAGATACCGCACCACCTTCATGCAGGCGAAGACACCGCCCAGATAAATCATGGCCAGCGGGGTGGCGGTGGCGCCGATTTTGTCCAGGGCGGTGTTGAGCAGCGACGGCAGTTTCAGCCCGGTGAGGACCATCACCACCGACAGCACGATGGCCACCGTGCAGGGGTTGATCATCTTTTTGGGGTCAAAGGAGCCCTTGCCGCCGGGGGTGGTGAGCTTGACGCCCAGCGTCCAGAGCACCATCTGGTCGATGATGGTGAAGACGGCGATGTAGAGCATGCCGTAGTCGGGGAAGATGCTGGAGACGATGGGGATGCCCATGAAGCCCACGTTGCCGAACATGGTCAGGGCGCGGTAGACCTGGGCGCGGTCGCCCTGGAGCCGGAAGGCGGCGGCCATCAGCCTGGCCATCACAAAGGTACAGATGTAGAGCAGCGCCGTGAGGCCCAGCAGCGAGAGGGAACTCAGCAGCGACGAACGGTTCACGCCATCCACCGTGTTGGTGAAGATCATGACGGGCATGGCCAGCTTCACCACGAAGCGGGAGATGGTTTCCAGGGTATCCCGGGTCAGCACGCGGGTCTTGACCAGCAGGATGCCCACCACAATATAGATCACGAACAGGCCGATCTGTTCGGCCAGAATCCACACGATATCCATAGGAGGTTGTTTGTCATCCTTTCTTTTGTACACAGAGAAAACCGGCAGAAACTTCTGCCGGTTGGAAAAAATGGAGTTTGATGGGGACCGTCAGCACAGATCGCTGCGGCTTTGCAGGTACTGCACGATGAGGTCGGCGGCGGCCTCCGGCCCGATGGAGGCGTCCACCGTCAGGGCGTAGTCCCGGGCGTCGCCCCACCGCTGGCCCGAGATGTGCCGGTAGTAGGAGGCCCGGGCACCGTCAGGAAGAAGAAGGCGCCCACCGCCATCAGCGCCAGCCCGAAGCCCACGGCGGTGGCCAGGGTCTGGCGACAGCGGGCGATTTTCCGGGCGGCGTAGTTGAAGCTGATCACCGGCACAATGCAGGTCTGCATGGCTCCCAGCGGGATGAAGTAGAAGGTCTGCCACTTGTAGTACAGTCCCAGGGCGGTCACCGCCTGGTCGGAGAAGCCGGCCAGGATCAGGTTGAGGCCCAGGATGTAGACGGTGTAGGCGGACTGCATGAGGATGTTGGGCAGACCCAGCCGGAAGATGCGGGCGATCTGGGCGGGGAACACCGCCAGGGCAGGCACCGGGCGCAGGCCCTTGCGGGCCACGATGAGGGCGGCCACCACCTGGCCGGTGACGGTGGCCACGGCGGCCCCGGCAATGCCCATCTGGGGCAGACCGAACAGCCCGAAGATCAGCAGCGGGTCCAGCACGATGTTGGTCACCGCCCCCAGGATCTGGGCGATCATGGGGGTGGTCATGTCGCCCCGGGCCTGGAGGACCTTGGTCCAGACGCTTTCCAGAAAGAGCCCGAAGCTGCACACACAGACGATCCGCCCGTAGGTCACCACATCCCGGATGACGGCCTCGGCGTGGGTGGAGATCCGGGCGTACCCGGGCAGCACCACCCAGCAGGCGGCAGCAAAGACCAGCCAGAGCCCGGCGGCCAGGGGCGTGCCCACCCCGGCGCAGGTCTCGGCCCGGTCCTGTCGGCCGGTGCCCAGTTCGGCGGCCATGACGGTGTTGATGCCCACCCCGGTGCCCACCGCCAGGGCGATCATCAGCAGCTGCAGGGGATAGATGATGGACAGCGCCGTCAGTCCCGAGCCGGAATACCGCCCGACGAAGAGGCTGTCCACAATGTTGTACAGCGCCTGGATCAGCTGGGCCAGCATGACGGGCGGCGCCAGCTTCCAGAGAATCCGGCTGATCTTCTCGGTGCCGAACAGTTCACTGGTGGTCATGGCTGCTTCCCCTCCCGGTGTTCCAGACTTTCCTGCAGAGCGCGGTCGTATTCCTGCAGCAGGGCGGCCAGCGTGCGCAGCTTGTCGCTGCCCAGCCGCCGCAGCGCCGCGGCCTCTCCCACTTCCAGGAAATCCCAGAAGGGCCGGGCGTAGTCCAGCCCCGCGTCGGTGAGCACATAGGCCTTCTCCCGCCCGGGGCCGGGGCGCCGGGTCAGCAGGCCGCCGGCATGCAGCACGCCGATCACATGGTTGATGGTCTGGCGCGGCAGCAGATACCGGTCGCAGATCTGCTTCTGGGTGCAGTAGCCCTGCTCCCGCAGCGTGTACAGCACCAGCAGTTCGTTGTAGCTGATGCCGTGGACCGCCGCCCACCGGGAATAGTTGCCCCGGAACTGGACGATGGCCCGGTTGATGGCGTCCAGCAAAGCGTGGCTTTCCTGTTCCATGGTATCCCTCCCGAACGATAATCCCAAATGGGATTACAAGCCCGAATTTCCGTTTTTGCAAGAGGAAATTTTCCCGGCTGCCGTCCGGCAGAATCCCCCTTGCCCGGCGGAGCAAAACAGAGTATGATGAAAGCCATCTGGATAAGAGGGAGGAAAACAGCTATGCAGTATGCCCATGTGCGCCCGGCGGAATTTCTGGCCCGGCCCAACCGGTTTGTGGCCCGGGTGCTGCTGGACGGCAAGGAGGAGACCGTCCATGTGAAGAACACCGGCCGCTGCCGGGAACTGCTGGTGCCGGGGGCAAGGGTGTATCTGGCCGAAGGGGACAACCCTGCCCGCAAGACCCGGTACGATCTGGTGGCGGTGGAAAAAGGGGAGCTGCTGGTGAATCTGGATTCCCAGGCGCCCAACAAGGTGTTTGCCCAGTGGGCGCAGGCCGGCGGATTCCGCCCCGGCCTGACGCTGCTGCGCCCCGAGACCACCTGGGGCAATTCCCGGTTTGACTTCTACTGGGAGGATGCCGCCGGGCAGCGGGGCTTCGTGGAGGTCAAGGGTGTGACGCTGGAGGAGGAAGGCCACGTGCGCTTTCCCGACGCGCCCACCCTGCGGGGCGTCAAGCACCTGGAGGAGCTGGTCCGCGCCCGGGCGGAAGGGTACGAGGCGGCGGTCTGCTTTGTGGTGCAGATGGAGGGCATGGTGGATTTCGCCCCCAACGACGCTACCCACCCGGCCTTCGGCGCGGCGCTGCGCCGGGCTGCGGCGTCGGGTGTGACGGTGCTGGCCATGGAGTGCGCGGTCACCCCCGGCAGCCTTGCCATCCGTCGTCCCATCCCGGTGCGGCTGTGAAATGACAAAGGCCCCCGGCCGCGGCAAAACTGCCGCGGCCGGGGGCTGCGTGTACGGAGCAATATTCCGTCAGAATCTTATTTCTTCTGGCCGTAGTAGGCGTTGGGGCCGTGCTTGCGCATGTAGTGCTTGTCCTGCAGGTACTGGGGCGCCGGGGCGGCGTCGGGGAGCACCTGGCGGGTCAGAATGGCCATCTTGGCCACCTCTTCCAGCACCACGGCGTGGTAGACGGCCTGGGCCGCATCCTTGCCCCAGGTGAAGGGGCCGTGGCTATGGCAGATGACACCCGGCACCGCCACCGGGTCGATGCTGCGCTGGGTGAAGGTCTCGATGATGATCTTGCCGGTGTTCTTCTCGTAGTCCTCGTCCAGTTCCTCCTTGGTCAGGTGACGGGCGCAGGGGATGGGGCCGTAGAAGTAGTCGGCGTGGGTGGTGCCGTAGCAGGGGATATCCTGCCCGGCCTGGGCCCAGGCCACGGCGTAGGGGCTGTGGGTGTGCACGATGCCGCCCAGGGTGGGGAAGGCCTTGTACAGTTCCAGATGGGTCTTGGTATCGCTGGAGGGGTTCAGGTCACCCTCCACCCGGTTGCCGTCCAGGTCCAGCACCACCAGGTTGTCCGGCGTCAGCTCGTCGTATTCCACGCCGGAGGGCTTGATGACGACCAGCCCTTTTTCCCGGTCGATGCCCGACACGTTGCCCCAGGTATAGGTCACGAGGTTGCGGCGGGGCAGTTCCATATTGGCCTCATAGACCTGTTTGCGCAGTTCTTCCAGCATAGTTTGATTACCTCATTTCGGGGTCCGGGCGCGCCCGGACGGTGTTTTGTGTGACGGGCGGGATCAGAAATGTTCCACCGCGGCCCGCTCGGCGTGCAGGGCGGCCTTGTACCGCTCCAGGAAGGCGGTGAAGCCGCGCACATCCTCCGCCCGGGGCTCCAGGGTGGTGCCGGGGGCGTCGGCGAAGATCTTCTGCTGCAGGTAGTCCGCCAGGTCCAGCGTGCAGCCTTCCAGCACGGCGCGCCGGTAACCGGCCAGCAGTGCCATGCCGTAGGGGCCGCCCTCGCCGGCGGTCTCCATGACGGTGACCGGGGCCTGGGCTGCCGCCGCCAGATACCGCTGGGCGACGCCGGGGGTCTTGAACAGGCCGCCGTGGCCCAGCAGACGGTCCACAGCCACCTTCTCATCCTGCAGGATGTCCAGGCCGATCTTCAGGGTGGCCATGGCGGAGTAGATGTGGGCCCGCATCAGGTTGGGCAGCGAGAAGTCGCTGGCCGCGGTGCGCAGCAGCAGCGGATGGCCCGCGTCGAAGTGGGTCACGCCCTCGCCGGAATAGTAGTTCACCGGCACCACGTTGCCGCAGTCCGGCGCGCCCTCCAGCGAGGCGTTGAAGAGCAGCGGGAACAGCTGGGAAGCGGGTACTTTCGCCCCGCACAGCGCTGCCACCTGGCCGAACAGGTTCACCCAGGCGTTCAGGTCGCTGGTGCAGTTGTTGCAGTGCACCATGGCCACCGGGGCGCCGTCCGGCGTGGTGACCAGGTCGATCTCGGGGTAGACGTTCTGCAGCGGCTTTTCCAGCACCACCATGGCAAAGATGGAGGTGCCGGCACTCACGTTGCCGGTGCGCACCGCCACCGTGTTGGTGGCGGCCATGCCGGTGCCGGCGTCGCCCTCCGGCGGGCAGACCGGCACACCGGGCTGCAGCGTGCCGGTGGGATCCAGCATCCTGGCGCCTTCCGCGGTCAGCGTGCCGGCGTCCTGCCCGGCGCAGAGCACCTTGGGCAGCAGGTCGGCCAGCCGGTAGGGCAGCTTCGCCCCGGCCAGCAGCTCGTCAAAGGAGGTCATCATGGCGGCGTCGTAGTCGCAGGTCTGGCTGTCGATGGGGAACATGCCGGAGGCATCGCCGATGCCCAGCACCTTCTCGCCGGTGAGCTGCCAGTGCACATAGCCCGCCAGGGTGGTCAGGAAGGCGATATCCTTCACGTGGCTTTCCCCGTTGAGGATGGCCTGGTACAGGTGGGCCACGCTCCAGCGCTGGGGAATGTTGAAGTGGAACCGCTTGGTCAGCGCCTCGGCTGCGGCCTGGGTGGTGGTGTTGCGCCAGGTGCGGAAGGGGGCCAGCTGGCGGCCGTCCTTGTCAAAGGGCAGGTAGCCGTGCATCATGGCGGAAACGCCCAGGGCGCCCACCGTGGTCAGCGGTTCGCCGTAGGTTTTCTGGTAGTCTTCGGCCAGGTTGCGGTAGGCATCCTGGATGCCGGCCCAGACCTCCTCCAGGGGATAGGTCCAATAACCGCCCTCGAAGTGGTTTTCCCAGTCGTGGGCGCCGCTGGCCAGCACCGAGCCGTCGGGACCGGCCAGAACGGCCTTGATGCGGGTAGAGCCCAGCTCAATGCCCAATGCAGTGGATTTTTGTTCAAATTTGTTCATGAGATCACCGCCTGTGAAATTTATGAAGTGGGGAGATTGACAGCGCCGCAGGCGCCATTTACAATACAGGAAAGGGAAAAGGAAGAACGGGAGGAGCGGAACGTGCGAGCCATCTTCGACAAAAAGGAATTGTTGGTCCTGCTGCAGGATTTTTACGAGCTGACAGGACTGCGCACCGTGGTGTTTGACGAGTGGGGCATGGACATTCTGTCCTATCCCGCCGAGCTGCCGGCTTTCTGCCGGCTGGTGCGGTCCACGCCGGAGGGCACCCAGGGGTGCCGTCTGTGCGACCAGAAGGCCTGCCGTCAGGCCCAGCGGGAGCGCAAGACGCTGATCTATCCCTGCCATGCGGGGCTCATCGAGGCCATCACCCCCATCCAGGTGGACGGCGTGGTGGTGGGGTATCTGCTGCTGAGCCACATCGTGCAGGGCGCCGACGAGGAAGCGGAGTGGCGGCGGGTGCTGGAACTCTGCCGGCCCTACGGCATCGGGGAAACCGCCCTGCGGGAAGCCTACGGGCAGCTGCCCCGCACCCCCTACCGGGTGCTGCGGGCGGCGGGGGATCTGTTGTCCTTCTCGGCCCGGGCGCTGTGCCAGGCCCGGATGGCCCGGCTGGTGCCCGGCAGCATGCAGGAGCGGCTCACCCACTACGTGTCGGAGCACCTGGCGGAGGACCTTTCCAGCGAGCGGATCTGTACCGCGCTGGGCATGGGCCGCACGGCGCTCTACGAGCTGTCCAAGCAGACCTACGGCTGCGGCATCCACGAGTATGTGCGGCGGCTGCGCATCCAGTCGGCCATGCAGCTGCTGACTACCACCAAGCTGACTAACAGCGAAATCTGCCAGCGGATCGGCATCGCGGACTACAACTATTTCTTCCGTGTCTTCCGCAAACAGACGGGTTTTACCCCCCAGGCCTACCGCCGTCAGTTCGGCGGACCGGAGACATAACCCATTCTTTCTCTATCATACATCCGGACCCACGGCTCAGGATAGTCATGAATGTTCGGAGAATTGGATTTTTGTTCGATTTTGTTGCGCGTTTCATCGCTGCGGCAGCCTTGCCCCGGCGGGATGTTTTCCGGCATCCCCGCCGCGGCGGGCTGCCTTTTTGTTTGGGGGTCAGGGCAGGGCGCTGCCCGGGGCGGGAGCGGTGCGGCTGCCCTGCCGGCAGGCCTGGCGGTACTGGCGGGGCGTCAGCCCGTAGCGGTCCTGGAACTGCCGGTAAAACTGGGTCTGGTTGGAAAAGTGCAGGTATTCGCAGATCTCCTCCACCTTGCGGTCGGTGTAGCACAGCATGCCGGCGGCGGCCTGCATGGCAAACTGCATGCCGTACTGCTGCAGGCTCAGCCCGGTGTGCCGCTTCACCACCCGGTTCAGGTAGTGGCCGCTGTAGTTCAGGGCCTGGGCCAGTTCGCTGCGGGAGATCCGCCCCGAGTGCAGCCGCAGCATGGCGGAGATGCTGTCGAACAGCTGCAGTTCCGGGTCGGGGGCCAGCTTCAGGGCGGTGTTGCTGTACTGGTCAGGCAGGGAAAGCTGGTGGAAGATCTGCATCAGCAGGCCCATGATCTGGTAAGTGGACCCCACCCGGGGCGCGATGTACTGGGCCACCAGATCCTGGAACAGGCTGTGCATGGTCTGCTGCACGGCGGGTTTGTCCGGGTCGGGGATGAAGTCGATGTACTCCATCAGGGCGGTGCTGTCCGACCGGCTGTTCTCCTGGAAGAACCGCAGGCACAGCGAGTCCGCCGCGCCCGACTCGCAGGGGAAAAAGTAGGTTTCCCGGTCGGCCAGCATACGGCGCACCAGCGACACCGGCAGGGCGAGGAAGGCGGTGTAGAAGTCGGTGGAGAATTCCTCCTGGTGGCGGATGTTGCGGTTGAGCAGGCACAGACTGCCCTGGGGGTAGAGGTGGCGCTGGTTTTCGATCCACTGGTACATCTGGCCCCGGATCACATAGAGGAACTCGAAGTAATCGTGCTGGTGCAGCGGACGGGAGAACAGCACCTCCACTGCCTGGTCGTAGTTCATCGAGGCGTGGGAGACATCCTCGGCGTAGTACTGGGAGTAGAAAAACATATGTTCGGGATCATCGGGGTGGAAAGTCTCGAAGATCAGGTCGGGCACGTGGCTGAGCTCCTGGCGGCGGCCCTGGATGACACGGCTCTGGTAGCCGGTGCGCAGGGTGACCACCGATTCCCCCTGGTAAGCGGCAGGGTTCGGGATGGATTCCATGGCGGAAAACGCCTCCTTCTGACGGGACAGGTCCGTATTTGTTAGGAATTATACCATGGCGGGAAGCTTTTTGCCATACCCTTTTGGACCGGTTGGGCCTAAGATAAAAGTATCGGAACACCGAGTATATCGGCCCAAAGGAGGAAAACTGCACCATGGAAAAACAAAAAACCTACCTGACCTTCTGGCAGAAGGTCGCCTACGGATCCGGGGATTTCGGGTCCAACTTCTTCTACATGCTCTTAACGTCCTTTGCCATGCTCTACCTTGGCAACTACGTGGGGCTGGATGTGGGCATCGTGGGCACCCTGATGGCGGTCAGCAAGCTGCTGGACGGCATCACCGATGTGTTTTTCGGACGACTCATCGATAAAACCAACACCAGGATGGGCAAGGCCCGGCCCTGGATGTTCTTCTCGGCCTTCCCGCTGGCATTGAGCCTGATCTTCTGCTTTGCCATCCCGGCCTCCCTGCCGGAGGTGGGCAAGTACGCCTTCTTCTTCGTCTTCTACACCGCGGCCAACGCGCTGTTCTACACCGCCAACAACATTTCCTACGCCGCCATGACCGCCTATATCACCCGCAACGATTCCGAGCGGGTCTCCCTGGGCACCTACCGGTACATTTTTGCCGTAGTAGCCTCGGTGCTGGTCATGTCCATCACCGCCGTGCTGGTGGAACAGATGGGCGGCGACCTGGCCGCCTGGCGCAACGTGGCCATCCTCTTCGCCGTGGTGCTGCTCGTCTTCAACTCGCTGGCCTCCCTCTCCTGCAAGGAGCTGCCGCCCGTGGAGGAGGAACCCGCCGCCCCGCAGGCCACTGAAACCCAGCCCGAAAAGAAGGAAAACTTCTTCACCGCTCTTAAGATCATCCTCACCAACAAGTACTATCTTCTGCTGCTGGCCATCTATCTGCTGCTCTACTGCAACACCGGCCTGGCCAGCAACGTGGGCACCTTCTATTTCACCTATGTCATCGGCGACCTGTCGCTGATGGGCCTGACCTCCCTGAGCTCCTTCGTCATGATTGTCGGCCTCATCGCCAACCCCATCCTGGTCAAGCGGTTCGGCATGTACCGGGTCAACCTGGTCTCCTACCTGATCAACGCCCTGCTCTGCCTGATGCTCATTCCCTTCGCCTACGCCGGCAACCTGATGGTGCTGGTGGCCCTGAGCTTTGTGCGCAGCGTGATCATGGCGCCCCTGATGGGCAGCATCAACGCCCTGGTGGCGGAGGTGGGCCAGAACGCCTACCTCAAGACCCACACCCACGTGGA
The DNA here is from genome assembly GCF_963931595.1 of uncultured Subdoligranulum sp. GTDB lineage: Bacteria > Bacillota > Clostridia > Oscillospirales > Ruminococcaceae > Gemmiger. The sequence continues at coordinate 2,259,618 of NZ_OZ007030.1, read as the reverse complement.
AGGCATGATGTTCAGCTGCTCCTCCATCGGCATGAAGGTGGGCTCCGGCCTGGGCGCTGCGGTGGCCGGCTGGCTGATGAGCTTCGCGGGCTACGTCAACGGTGCCGCCACTCAGCCGGGCTCCGCCGTCTCGATGATCAAATTCTGTTACGCCGGCCTGCCCTTCATTATGGTGGTGCTCATGGCGGTCTGCCTGTGGCGGATGAAAGTGGTGGAGGAAAACCGCAAACTCTCCGCCACCGTGTGACAAAGGGAGGAACTTTGTATGAAACGACTGGATTGGAACAAAAACTGGCAATTTTTCCGGCAGGACTGCCCTGAACAGGTCCGCACGCTGGACCTGCCCCATGACGCCATGCTGGAGGAACCCCGCTGTCAGGAGAATCCCAGCCAGAGCGCCGGGGCCTACTTCGCGGGCGGCCGCTACCATTACGAGAAAACCTTTGCCTGGTCCCCCGACTGGGCCGGCAAGGAGATCTGGCTGCAGCTGGAGGGTGTGTATCAGACCGCGGAAGTCACGGTCAACGGCCGGGAAGCCGCCCGGGTGACCAACGGCTACACCACCACCGAAGTCTGCATCACGTCCTTGCTGCGGGAGGGGGAGAACACCCTCTGCGTGGAGGCGGACAACAGCCGCCAGCCCAACAGCCGCTGGTACACCGGCGCGGGGCTGTACCGGCCGGTGTGGCTCTGGGTGCTGGAACCTGGCGGGCTGCCGCTCCACGGCGTGAAGGTGACAACGCTGGGCCTGGACCCGGCCCGGGTGGAGGTCACGGTGGCCCACCAGCGGGGCCAGGCCCGGGTGGAGATCCTGGACGGACAGACCGTGGTGGCTGCCGGCCGGGGCGACAGGGTGGAACTGACGGTGCCCGATGCCCGTCTGTGGAGTGCCGGGCAGCCCAACCTCTACCGCTGCCGGGTGACGCTAGAGGAGGACGGCGCTGTGCTGGACCGCCAGGAAGTCACCTTCGGACTGCGGATGCTGTCCTGGTCGGCCGAAGGGTTCTTCGTCAACGGGCAGCGGACGCTGCTCAAGGGCGGCTGCCTCCATCACGACAACGGCCTGCTGGGCGCCTGTGCCTATGAGGAGGCCGAGTGGCGCCGGGTGCGCATCATGAAGGAGGCGGGCTTTAACGCCATACGTTCGGCCCACAATCCCTGCTCCCGGGCCATGCTGGAAGCCTGCGACACCCTGGGCATGTATGTGATGGATGAAAGCTGGGACATGTGGTACCGCCACAAGAACAAGTATGACTACGCTGAATTTTTCCCGGAGCATTGGCAGGAGGACCTGACCACCCTGGTGGAGCGGGATTACAACCATCCCGGTGTGGTGCTCTACTCCATCGGCAACGAGGTGTCGGAGCCGGCGTCGGAGCAGGGCCTGGCCCAGGAGAAGGCCATGGTGGAACTGCTCCACCGGCTGGATCCCACCCGGCCGGTCACGGGGGGCTTCAACCTGACCATTCTGGCCAACGCGGCCAAGGGACAGCTCCTTTACAATGAGGAGGGCGGCCTGAACCAGGATAACGCCGGTTCCATGGCGGGGGAGCAGGACGCCCCGGCGCCCCAGATGCCCACAGAGATGAACAGCACCCTCTTCAACCAGATGATCCAGCAGGTGGGCACCGGCATGAACCACGCCGCCGACAGCGACGAGGCCGACCGGGCCATCAGTCCGGCGCTGGACCTGCTGGACATTGCAGGCTACAACTATGCCTCGGGCCGCTACCCGCTGGAGGGGGAAAAGCATCCCGACCGGGTGATCCTGGGCAGCGAGACCTTCCCCCACGAGATCTATCAGAACTGGCAGATGGTGCGGCAGTACCCCTACCTGGTGGGCGATTTCATGTGGACCGCCTGGGACTACCTGGGGGAGGCCGGCCTGGGCGGCTGGTCCTGCCGGCCCGACGCCATGGCGTTCAACAAGCCCTGCCCCTGGCTGCTGGGCGGCGCGGGTGTCATCAGCATTCTGGGCGACCCGGACGGCGAGGCCCTCTACGCCCGCGTCGTCTGGGAGGAGGACGCCCCGCCGGCGCTGGCGGTGCGCCCGGTGAACCAGCCCCAGGACCAGCTGATCAAGTCCATCTGGCGGGGCACCAACGCCATTCCCCGATGGTCCTGGCGGGGCTGCGAGGGCCAGAAGACCATCGCCGAGGTCTATGCCCGGGGCGCCCGGGCGGAGCTGCTGCTCAACGGCCGTTCGCTGGGTACACAGCCCCTGGAAGCGTACAAGGCGCTCTTTGAAGTGACCTACCAGCCCGGCACGCTGGAGGCGGTGATCTATGACGCCGATGGTGCCGTGCTGGGCCGCACCGCCCTGCACTCTGCCGAGGGTGCCATCCGCACGGTCCTCACCCCCGAGGAAACGCCCCGGACCGGCGGCCTGGTCTACCTGAACATCGACCGCCGGGGCGAGAACGGCGTGGTGGACGGCAATCAGGATGTCACCCTGTCGGTGGAGGTGGAGGGCGGCCGGCTGCTGGGCTTTGGCAGTGCCAATCCCTGCACCGGGGAGAGCTATCTCTCCGGCCGGTTCACCACCTGGCAGGGCCGCTCCCAGGCCGTCATCCGGGCGGGGGAGGGCGGTACCCTCACCGTCAGGGCCCGGGAGGGCGAACACACCGAGGAGATCAACTGGCCCCTTTCCACCTGAACCCCGGCCCCCTTGGCTGACAAAACCTTTCCCGCAACCGGAACTTTTCCGATATACTGGGGGTCAGCCGGCAGGCGGTCTCCAAGTGGGAGAGCGGGAAATCCGACCCCGGCACCACCAACCCGCTGGCACTGGCACGGCTTTTCGGCTTGCCGCCGGAGGAACTGCTGCGGGCGGCACAGACAGCGGAATAACACAAAAGCGGAGGCTGTTCTTCTGAACAGCCTCCGCTTTTTCTTCAGGATTTGTATGCCAGACTTTCGGCCTTCCGCAGCAGGGCGATGAGCGGGCAGATGAGCAGCCCGCAGAAAAAGTTGCTGACGCCGTGGACGAAGTCCCAGGGCAGTCCGGCCAGGATCCAGGCGATCATGCCACGGAAATCCAGCCCGAAGAGCAGCGCCTGGGCGGGGGCGTACAGCGTGCCGAACAGAAAGCCGTGGGCCGCGCAGACCGCCATGTACACCGCCGGCCGGATGCGGGGCGGCAGCTGCCGGGGCAGCAGCATGACCCACGCCCACAGCACGGCCCACAGATAGAGGTAGGGCAGCCACCACAGGGCAAAGCCCGCCATCAGGCCGTTGATCAGCACATAGGTGTAAATGGGGTAGAGGGCTTTTTTGCGGTAGACCACCGTCAGCGCCACCACAAAGACCCCCAGCAGGTGGACGTTGGGCAGGGCCTCCATCAGCACCTTGGAGGCGTACATCAGCGCCCCCAGCATGCCGAAGACGGCGATCTCCCGGACCGAAAGTTTCATCTTACTCCACTTTGAAGGCGTAGCTTGCCCCGGCGGTGACCTGGGTGGCATCCACGCCGGTCTGGGCGTATTCGCCGTCCACATAGAAGGCCCAGTAGTGGCCGTCGGTATCGTAGTCGGCGGTGACGCCGTTCACCGTCTTGACGTACAGGCCGTACTCACTGTCCTCGCCCTCGATCAGGCCCAGCTCGGTCAGGGCGTCGCCCACCGTCTGGGCGTCGGTGTGGATCTCGTAATCCGTCTCGTTGCCGTCGCCGTCCACCACCGTGAAGGTAAAGGCGGTGGCACCCTCGCCCAGCACCTGGGCCGCAGCGGCGGTGTCGGCGGTGGCGGGGGCTTCGGTGGCAGCGGGGGCCGCTTCGCTGGTGGCGGCCTCGCTCACCGGGGAGGTGTCGGACGGAGCGGTGCTCTGGCCGGAGCAGCCGGTGCACAGCGCGGCCGCCGCAATCAGCGCGCTGCAGACCAGCAGGGACAGGGTGCGTTTCAGGGATTTTTTCTGCATGCTAGTTCTCTCCTTGTTCGGTAAAATGGGTCCGGGCGGGCCGGTGCGCGCGGCATGCCCGGAAAAGGGGTCCGAAAAATATTCCGGCTGACCGCGGGGTCTCTCGCCTTCTCGGGTTCGTGGCCCAATGGCTTGTCCCCGGCTTGCGGAACCGGGCAGAAAGACCTGTCTGTATGCGGAACACGGCGACGGGCTCGCGCGGGAATTTCACCCGCTTCCTCTTCGGACGGGTTCCATTATACGGGAAAAGACGTGCTTTTTCAATCGGAAACCGTCGTGCCGGGCCGATGGTTCGGCGGTAAACGCCTGTTTTCGATTGAAATTTCAACGGGAATATGTTAAGATTTGGTATAGGCTCATGGAACGGTGGAGCCGTTCCGGGGCCGGACACCGCAGGCGCGGTGTGTGAACGAGCAATCGAAAGGAAGAGACCATATGGCACGGAAACAACCCGCATCCACCAAGAAGCAACCGGCCAAGGCTGCGCCGGCCGCCAAGAAGGCAGCCCCGGCCGTCAAGACCGCCCCGGCCGCTCCGGCCAAGCCGGAAGCTGCCGAACCGGTCCAGCCCGCAGCACCGGCGACGGACACCCCGGCCGAAGCTCCTGCGGCCAAAAAGACCGCGAAGAAACCGGCCCCCGCCAAGGCGGACAAGCCGGCAGCCAAGAAACCGGCAGCCAGAAAGACGACGGCGAAGAAGACCAAGGCCGCGGCGCCCAAGGAAGAGCCCGCGGTGACCGAGGCGGCGCCCGCAGTGACCGGGGAAAACATCCCGGCCCCCGAGGCAAAGCCTGCGGCGGTTGAGGAAAAGGCCGTCCAACCCGAAGCAAACCCCGCCCCGGCCCCTGTGGAGGAGACCCCGGCGCCTGTGGAAACAGAGATCCAGCCGGAGGAGGTACCCGCCATGGAAACCTATTATTATGATACACCCCGCAGAAGCATTGCGTTCATCGGTTCGGAATGCCATCCCTTTGTGAAGACCGGCGGTCTGGGCGACGTGATGTACGCTTTGCCCCGGGAACTGGTGAAGCAGAACTGTGATGTCCGGGTGATTCTGCCCCGGTACGCCTGCATCCCCCAGCAGTACCAGGACAAGATGGTCTACCGCGGCGAATTTTACATGGACCTGGGCCTGACGGGCCGCAGCTATTATGTGGGTATCATGGAGTATGTCTGGGACGGTGTGGTCTACGACTTCATCGACAACCAGGAGTTCTTCTCTTCGGGCAATCCCTACATCAGTCTGGTGGACGATATCCCCAAGTACTGCTACTTCAGCAAGGCGGCGCTGGCGGCGCTGAACTACATGAACTGGATCCCCGACATCATCCACTGCCACGACTGGCAGGCGGCGCTGGTGCCGGTGTATCTGCGCACCATGTTCCAGGGCACGCCGGTGGGCCACGCCAAGACGATACTGACCATCCACAACCTGCGGTTCCAGGGCATCTACAACATCCCCACCCTGAAATACTGGACCGGCCTGCCCGACGAAGTGTTCAACATGGGCGCGCTGAAGCAGGGCTATGAGGATGCCAACATGCTCAAGGGCGGCCTGGCCTACGCCGACCGCATCACCACGGTGAGCGGTACCTACGCCTGGGAGATCCAGACCCCCGAGTACGGCGAAAAGCTGGAGGACCACCTGCGCTACCACAGCTACAAGCTGCGGGGGATCGTGAACGGCATCGACTACGGCATGTGGAACCCCGCCACCGACCCGGCCCTGGCGGTGAACTACGACATCACCAACGTGCTGGACCACAAGTGGCAGAACAAGCTGGCTTTGCAGCAGGAACTGGGTCTGGTGCAGGATCAGGGCAAGTTTGTCATCGGCCTGATCTCCCGCCTGACCAACCAGAAGGGCCTGGACCTGGTGAACGCCATCGTCCCCGAACTGATGGACGGCAACACCCAGGTCATCGTGCTGGGCACCGGCGACAAGCAGTACGAGGACACCTTCCGCTACTACGAGAACGTCTACCGCGGCATGTTCAGCGCCTGCATCCAGTACGACGAGTCCCGCGCCCACCGCATCTATGCGGGCGCCGACGCGCTGCTGGTGCCCTCCCGGTTTGAGCCCTGCGGCCTGACCCAGCTCAACGCCATGCACTACGGCACGCTGCCCATCGTGCGGGAGACCGGCGGCCTGAAGGATACCGTGGAGCCCTACAACGTCTTCAACGGCGAGGGCAATGGCTTCACCTTCGACCGCTACGATGCCGGCCTGCTGCTGGACGCCGTCAACCGCGCCAAGACCGAGTACTTTGTCAACCGCTACCACTGGGACGAGGTGGTCCAGCGGGATATGGCCAAGGATGTTTCCTGGCAGAACTCCGCCCGTCAGTACAAGGACCTCTACCTGGAACTGACTCCGTGGTAATCGCTGTTTTGTCCGTTGCAGGGCAGCCGCTTTCGGGCGGCTGCCCTTTTTTGTGCTGAAAAAATCCGGAGCGGCCCGGCAAAAAGGAAAAACAGGCAAAAACTTTGTGACGGATGGCTTGACGACATGCACTGTGCGCAGTATGATAGAAAATGAAAAAAGGGCTCAGTATCACTCGAGGGCCGAATTTATTGAGAAAGGACAGATGATCATGAACAGCACCGAACTGCAAAAGATCAACGCCTACTGGCGTGCTGCCAACTACCTGGCAGCGGGACAGCTCTACCTGCTGGACAATCCTCTCCTGCGCCGTCCGCTCACCCGCGATGACGTGAAGAAGAAGATTGTCGGGCACTGGGGCACCGTACCCGGTCAGAACTTTGTGTACGTGCACCTGAACCGCATTATCAAGAAGTATGACCAGGACCTCATCCTGATCTCCGGTCCGGGTCACGGCGGCAACTTCTTTGTGGCCAACGCCTACCTGGACGGCACCTACAGCGAGGTCTACCCCAACATCAGCCGTGACGAGGAAGGCATGCGCCGTCTGTTCAAGCAGTTCAGCTTCCCGGGCGGCATCTCCAGCCACGTGGCCCCCGAGACCCCGGGCTCCATCAACGAGGGCGGCGAACTGGGCTACTCCATCGCCCATGCCTTCGGCGCTGTCTTTGACAACCCCGACCTGATCGCCGCGGTTACCGTGGGCGACGGCGAGGCCGAGACCGGGCCTCTCGCCACCAGCTGGCAGTCCAACAAGTTCCTGAACCCCAAGGGTGACGGCGCCGTGCTGCCCATCCTGCACCTGAACGGCTACAAGATTTCCAATCCCACCATCTTCGGCCGCATGACCCACGAGGAGATCGAGCACTTCTTCCTGGGCTGCTCCTGGAAGCCCTACTTTGTCGAGGGCGACGACCCCATGACGATGCACGCCAAGATGGCCGAGACGCTGGACACCGTCATCGAGGAGATCCACGACATCCAGCGCCGTGCCCGCGCCGGCGAGGAGATGGGCCACATCCAGTGGCCGATGATCGTGCTGCGCACCCCCAAGGGCTGGACCGGCCCGAAGGTGGTGGACGGCAAGCCCATCGAGGGCACCTTCCGCGCCCATCAGGTTCCCATCGACATCACGGTGGGCACCCCCAATCAGGAAGAGCACCTGAAGCAGATCGAGGAATGGCTGCGCAGCTACCATCCCGAGGAGCTGTTCGACGAGAACGGCACCCTGATCCCCGAGCTGCAGGAACTGGCGCCCAAGGGCGACCGCCGCATCGCGGCCAACCCCCACGCCAACGGCGGCAAGCTGCTGCGTGACCTGCGCACCCCCGACTTCAAGGACTATGCCGTGGAGCTGCCCGCCCCCGGCAGCGTGGAAAAGCAGGATATGATCGAACTGGGCGGCTACATCCGTGACCTGTTCCGCCTGAACGCCGACGCCAAGAACTTCCGCATCTTCGGACCTGACGAGACGATGTCCAACCGTCTGTACAAGTGCTTCGAAGCCACCAACCGTGACTGGAACTCCACCACGGTGCCCGGCGACGAGTTCCTGGCCAGCGACGGCCGCATCATGGACTCCATGCTGTCCGAGCATATGTGCGAGGGCTGGCTGGAAGGCTACCTGCTCACCGGCCGTCATGGCTTCTTCGCCTCCTACGAGAGCTTCATCCGCGTGGTGGACTCCATGGTGGCCCAGCATGCCAAGTGGCTCAAGGTCTGCAACCAGCTGCCCTGGCGTCAGAGCATCGCTTCTCTGAACCTGATCCTCTCCTCCAACGTCTGGCAGCAGGACCACAACGGCTTCACCCATCAGGATCCCGGCTTCCTGGATCATATCGCCAACAAGAAGGCGGACGTGGTACGCCTGTATCTGCCGCCGGATGCCAACTGCCTGCTGTCCTGCTTCGATCACTGCATCCGCAGCCGTGACTATGTGAACGTGCTGGTCACCTCCAAGCATCCCCGGCCCCAGTGGCTGACCATGGAGCAGGCTGTGAAGCACTGCACCCAGGGCGTGGGTATCTGGGAGTGGGCTTCCAACGACGCCGGCCAGGAACCCGACGTGGTCATGGCCTGCTGCGGCGATACCCCCACGCTGGAGACCCTGGCGGCCGTCAGCATCCTGCGCAAGGCGCTGCCTGAACTGAAGATCCGTGTGGTCAACGTGGTTGACCTGATGAAGCTGGAGCCTGCCACCAAGCATCCTCACGGCCTCACCGACGCCGACTATGATGCCCTGTTCACCAAGGACAAGCCCATCATCTTCGCGTTCCACGGCTATCCGACCCTGATCCACGAGCTGACCTACAACCGCACCAACCGCAACCTGAGCGTCCATGGCTATCAGGAGGAGGGCACCATCACCACGCCCTTCGATATGCGCGTGCAGAACGAGATCGACCGCTTCCATCTGGTTAAGGATGCGGTGCTGCATCTGCCTCAGCTGGGCAACCGCGGCGCCTACCTGGTCCAGGAGATGAACGACAAGCTGGTGGAGCACAAGAACTACATCCACGAAGTGGGCCAGGATCTGCCCGAGATCCTGGACTGGAAGTGGGAGTCCTGATCCCCGCGTCCCGCCCGGCCTGACTGGTTTGTAACATAAGAGCACCGGCCATCCGTAACGGATGGCCGGTGTTTTTTCGGCTCCTTTGGATAAAGAAACAAAAAAACTTGCGTTTTTCCGCCTTTTGGAGCAACATTCCGAAAATATGTTATTTTATAACAAATATTTTCCTGCTTCTTGATACCTGTGCGGAGAGAAGGTATACTGAATTTCGGCTGCTGCGGCGCCAAAATGTGATGATTTGTCCGCATGCAGCCGCAAGGACTGTAAAACAGGCGGCGCCGGCCCTGCCCGGTGAGCCGCCGGAAACAAAAACCCGGTCTGTGGGACCGCGGGCGCATTCCTGTACGGGGGAAAAGAGACTGGCAGCCATGGGCGGCCACCCCCACGGTGACCTCCGGGGCGGGCAGCGCCCAGAGCGGCACCGCGCCCCAGGCCACCAGACGGCCGGGGAGCAGCGCCGGGCAGGGCAGCGGGACGGCCCAGGCCAGCCCCACGCCGGTACCCACGGCAACGCCCACCCTTACCCCCGCACCGGCCCCCACCGCCACCGTGAACCCCGCCACCCAGGAGAGCGCACCCACGCCCCCTGCGGGCATTGACGAGGTGCCGGCCCGGGACCGCACCGTTTTTTATATTGCCGGGGGCATCGTGCTGCTGCTTCTGCTGCTGGTGCTGCTGGCCATCCGCCGGCGTTGGCTGAATAAAAAGGCGGGCCGCATCCTGGCCGCCCTGCTGGTGGTGGGCCTGCTGGCCGTCATCGGCGGCGGCATCGTCTACGGCCTGCAGAAAAAGGGCGACCTCAACGACGACAGCCTGGTGGACTACGACGACGTGGCCCTCTTTGCCCGCCACATGGTGGGGCTGGATTCCATGGACACCACCCAGCGGCTGGCGGCGGATATGGATTCCGACGGGCGGCTGACCGTCACCGACCTGGCGCTGCTTATCCGCGCGGTGGAAAAGACCGTGCGCTATGAAGTGACGCTGAACTCGGCGGGGGAGAACCGCTTCTTTGAAAAAAATGAACCCCTGCAGCTGGCATTCCAGGCGCAGGTGACCTACGACGCGGCCATCACCGAAGTGACGGTGGACGGGACCACCTACCCGGTGGAAGCCACCGGCAGAGGGCTGTATACTGTTACCATGGACCCGTCGGACACGGCGGGGGTCAAGGTCTGCCATGTCACCTCGGTGACGCTGGCGGGCGGCCAGGAGGCGTCGGTGCCCAGCAGCACCAGCAGCGGGTCCCGGAAAAGAAGACACAAGGCGGAGAACAGCACGCCGCTGCACAGCGCCCCGTAGAAGCCGAAGGCCGAACAGGTGCGCACATCGTCGTAGGCTTTGCGGCCCAGGTTGCGGCTCATGGCGCTGGACACCCCCACCCCGAACAGGTTGTTCACGGCGTTGAAGGCCAGCGTCACCGGGTAGACCAGCGTGACGGCGGCGTTCTGCACCGGGGCGCTGAGCATGCCGACAAAGAAGGTGTCGGCCAGGTTGTACAGGATGGTCACCAGCGAACTGATGACGATGGGGGTGGACAGCTGCAGCACGGCGCCGGGCACCGGCATGCGCTCAAACAGGTATTCCTTGCTCTGGCTCTGTTTCATCTGGACAGGGGTTCTCACTTTCCCGGGGGATCGGATCAGCGGTCTCACGCGTTTTCTTTTCAGTATACTATAGCATCGCCGTTCTGTCACCTGGCGGGACACCGGCGGAAAAAATTGCCAGCCAGAAGTTGACAACGCAACTTCTGGCTGCTATACTGGGAAAGTTGTAATTTCAACTTTTAGACAAAAGAGAGGAGGTTGTCCATGATCGACCGGTTTGAGCGGTTCACGGTGGCGCTGGCCGAGAGCTCCCGCTGCTGGCACAAGCTGGCGGGGGAGGAAATGAAGGCCTACGGCCTGAAAGGCGCCCACGCCACCTACCTGACCATGCTGTCCCGCCATCCCGAGGGGGTGACGGTGCAGGAGCTGTGCGAGATGATCCTGAAGGACAAATCCGACGCTTCCCGGATGCTGGCCATCCTGGAGGAAAAGGGCCTGGTCAGCAAGCAGGGCGGCTACGGCGGCAAGGTGGTGCTCACCGAGGCGGGCCGTGCGGCGGCGTACCAGGTGCGGCGGCGGGCCTGCCGCGCCGTGGCGGAAGCGGGCCGCGACCTGACCGAGGAGGAACGGGATGTCTTTTACCGGGCGCTGGAATCCATCACGGACAATCTCCGGCGTCTGAGTCGAGAGGGAATTCCCCAGTAAAAGGGAAGAGGAAAGGAAAAAACTATGAATGCAGTGGAAGTAAAACCCAAACGGAGTGTGAAAAAGATCGTACTGGCCGTGGTGGCGGTGATCGTGGTGCTGCTGGTGGCCGCGGCGGCGGTGATCTTCGGCATCTGGCACAACGAGATCGGCACCGTGGCCAGCATCAAGATGCTGCGGGAGCGCAACGATGACCACGAGGACGGCGCCGTCTACTCGATGAACGTCCAGGGCGGGTTCTATCTGGACGATTTCGTGACCCAGGGCGGCGTCAGCAATGACACCGAGCTGATCCAGTTCATCACCGACCACATCACCCACGGCGTGGTGGACCTGAACATGACGGCGCCCACCATCGGCTGCTCCTCCTTCACCGCCACGGCGGAGAACGGGGACGCCCTGTTCGGCCGCAACTATGACTTCTCCAAGACCAACACCATGCTGGTCTTCACCGACGCCACCGAGGGCCGTCACGCCACCATCTCCACCACCGACCTGCAGTTCCTGGGCATCGATGTGGACAAGGACCTGACCGGCCTGATGAACAAGGTGATCTGCCTGGCCGCTCCCTATACCCCGCTGGACGGCATCAACGACGCGGGCGTCAGCTGCGGCATCTACATGACCTACCAGGGCGGCGACGAGACGGTAGCCACCGACCAGGATACCGACAAGCCGGACTTCACCTCCACCACGCTGCTGCGCCTCATCCTGGACTACGCCGACAACGTGGAGGAGGCCGTGGAGATCGCCTCCTCCTACGACCTGCATGACTCTGCCAACACCTCCTACCATTACATGGTGGCGGATGCCAGCGGCAAGAGCGCCATCCTGGAGTGGACCAACGATGCCGCCACCGACGCCACCGACAACGACGGCAGCCAGCGCACCCTGAAGGTGGTCTACAACGACCAGGACAGCGATATCGGCGAGCGGGAAGGCGCCTGCAACTTCCAGGCAGTGACCAACTTCGTGCTGCAGCCCGGCTACTATGAGGGCGTGGCCGCCGAGGAGAAGAAGGGCGCCGACCGGTATGACCATCTGTACGAGGTGCTGCAGGCCACTGACGGCGTGGTGGCCGACGAGCAGGCAGCCATGGACATTCTGCGCAGTGTGGGCCGCCGCACCTGGGACAACGACGACCGGAACAACTGCACCGTGCACAGTGTGGTGTACAACCTGACCAAGAAGACGGCGCTGTGGGTCTCCAACGAAAATTACGACGATCCCACGGCGGTATTCAGCTTCTCGCTGGCCGACTGAAATCTGCCCCTGTTTCCTTGCCGGGAGACGGGGGCAATGGTATACTGGTAACAGACCCCCCCGTACGGCGGGAACCCGTACAGAAAGGAGCAACTCTATGAATCAGGCCTATCAGTCGCTGTTCACCCCCTGGAAGATCGGCAAGGTGGAGATCAAGAACCGCATCGTGCTCTGCCCCATGGGCGGCACCTCCCTCTTCGGGTGGATGGAACCCAACCACTTTGACACCGAGGCCGCCCGGTTTTTCCTGGAGCGGGCCCGCAACAACGTGGGCCTCATCATCCCGGGCATTGCCCCCATCCGGGACACCATCGGCGGGCGGTGGCTTTACCAGAACAAGAAGATGTTCCGCCAGCTCAAGCCCTACATGGAGCAGATCCACGCCACCGGCGCCAAGCTCTTCGTCCAGATGACGGCGGGCATGGGCCGGTCCTGGGGCATCTCCGACCAGGTGCTTCCGCTGCACAAGAATCCCATCCTGCGCACGCTGGCCAAGCCCATCCTGGACACCGACTACCAGCTGGCCAGCCCCAGTCCGCTGCCCGCCCGCTGGGCGGAGGGGGTCACCTGCCCCCAGATGACGGTGCCCCAGATCGAGGAGATCATCGACGCCTTCGCCAGGACCGCCCTGCTCTGCAAGGAGGCCGGGGTGGACGGCGTGGAGGTCCACGCGGTGCACGAGGGCTACCTGCTGGACCAGTTCGCCATGAAGTACACCAACCACCGCACCGACGCCTATGGCGGCAGCTTTGAGAACCGCTACCGCTTCGCCGTGGAGATCGTCAAGGCCATCAAGGCGGTCTGCGGCCAGGATTATCCCGTCTCCATCCGGTACAGCGTCATCTCCAAGGTGAAGGATTTCTGCTACGGCGCCCTGCCCGGCGAGACCGACTACACCGAGATCGGCCGGGACATGGAGGAGAGCGAGAAGGCCGCCAGATACCTCCAGGACGCCGGCTACGACATGCTGGACGCCGACAACGGCACCTACGATTCCTGGTACTGGTCCCATCCGCCCATGTACATGCCCCAGAACTGCAACCTGGACGATGTGGCCCACATCAAGGGCTGCGTGGGCATCCCGGTGGTCTGCGCCGGCCGTATGGAGCCCGACGTGGCCGCCGAGGCCATCGCGGCGGGCCGCATCGACGCCATGGGCGTGGCCCGGCAGTTTTTGGCGGACGGCGAGTGGGTCACCAAGCTGCTGGAGGACCGCACCGAAGACATCCGTCCCTGCATCTGCTGCCACAACGGCTGCTTCAACCTGTCCCACTACAAGGGCCATGCCAACGCCCAGTCCTTCCCGGACACCCGGGGCATGGCGCGGTGCGCCCTGAATCCCCCCACCATGCAGTCCCATAAGTACAGGATCACCCCGGCGGAACACAAGAAAAACATCGCCGTCATCGGCGGCGGCATCGGCGGCATGGAGTCCGCCCTGGTCTGCGCCCAGCGGGGCCACACCGTGACGATCTACGAGAAGAGCGGCGCCCTGGGCGGCGTCTTCGTGGCGGCAGCCGCGCCCTCCTTTAAAGAAAAGGACCGGGGCCTGCTGACCTGGTACGCCCGGGAACTGACCAAGTACCCCAACATCACGGTGAAGCTCAACACCGAGGTCACCGACCCCGCCACCCTGGGGGCCGATGAAGTCATCGTCGCCACCGGCGCCTCGGCGGTCCATCTGCGGGTGCCCGGGGCCGAAAAGGGCATCCAGGCGGTGGATTACCTGCTGGGCAAGGCCCCGGTGGGGGACAAGGTGGTCATTGTGGGCGGCGGCCTCACCGGCTGCGAGATCGCCTACGATCTCTATCTCCAGGGCAAGCAGCCCGCCATCGTGGAGATGCAGAACGACCTCATCGCGTCGCCCGCCGTCAGCCTGGCCAACGCGAGCTATCTGCGGGACTTCTTCAAGACCAACAAAGTGCCGGTCTATCTGGAAACGTCCCTCAAGGAGATCAAGGACGGCAGCGTCACCGTCGCCGCCAAGGACGGCACCACGAAGGAACTGCCGGCGGATTCGGTGATCCTGTCGGTGGGCTACCGCCCGGCACCGCTGGCCCCCAAGGGCCGCCACATCCACCTGGTGGGCGATGCCAACAAGGTGGGCAACCTGCGCACCGTCATCTGGCGGGCGTGGGATGTCTGCATGAAGCTGTAAGGAGGCAAAACCAATGCAACTTACCGAAGAACAACAGGCCATCCTCGACGGCGCCAAGGGCGAGACGATGGCCAAGGTCATGAAGACCCTCATCATGTACGGCGAAATCTTCGGCGCCGAAAAACTGGTGCCGGTGACATCCCGATACAACCATCTGGTCACCTCCTTCGGCCTGAAGGCGCTGGGCCCGGTGTACGACCTGATGAACCAGCTCATTGAAGCGGGGGCTGTGTCAGGCCAGAAGTTCTCGGCGGACCCGCGGCCGCTGGATCCCAACGTGCCGGCCAATTTCCTGCAGAATCTGGTCTTCAAGAAATTCATGTACAGCCGCCAGGACTTCTACGAAGGCCAGCTGCGCCAGCTGGGCCTGATGAGCGACGACGCCTTCAGCTGCGCCTGCTACCTGGACGAACAGGGCAACCGCCCCGCCAAGGGCGAGGTGCTCAGCTGGGCGGAATCCTCGGCGGTGGTCTACGCCAACTCGGTGCTGGGCGCCCGGTGCAACCGCAACTCCGGCATCATGGACCTGATGGGCTCGGTGGCCGGCTATGTGCCCTACTTCGGCCTGCTCACCGACGAGGGCCGCAAGGCCACCTGGGTCATCCGGGTGGAGACCACCAAAAAGCCGGAAGCCCAGCTGCTGGGCTCAGCCATCGGCATGAAGGTCATGGAGGATGTGCCCTACGTCATGGGGCTGGACAAGTGGCTGGGCAATGAGCTGGATGACGCCGCCTGCGCCTACCTCAAGGACTTCGGCGCGGCCACCGCCTCCAACGGCGCGGTGGGGCTCTACCACATCGACGGCCTGACCCCCGAGGCCAAGGAGCAGGGCACCGCCCTCATCGCCCCCGACGCCAAAGAGTATGTTATCGACGACGCCGAGCTCCAGCGGGTCCAGGACAACTATCCGCTCGTCTGGAAAAATCCCGACGCCAGACCCAAGCTCTGCTTTGTGGGCTGCCCCCACCTGAGCCTGCAGCAGCTCAAGGACTGGACCGACCGTCTGGAAACGGCGCTGAAGGAAAACGGCCGCACCAAAGTCTGCGTGCCCACCGTCTTCACCACCGCCCCCGGTGTCAGGAAGGCCTTCGATGCCACGCCCTACGCCGCCCGGCTGGCGGCCACCGGCGTCATCCTCTCCTGCATCTGCCCGCTGATGTACATGAACAATCCCCTCTGCGCGTCCATGCCGGTGATCACCTGTTCCAACAAGCTGCGCACCTACACCACGGCACGCTACTACACTGAGGATGAGATCCTCGCCCAGATCACGAAAGGAGGTGCCCGGGCATGAAAGAATTTCACGGACGGGTCATTGCCCCCGGCTGCGTCAGCGCCCCGGCGCTGGTCTCCCACGGGGGACTGAACACGCTGGCCTCCTTCCAGAAGGCCCTGCAGTTCGGCGACAAAAAGGCCACCTGCGGTGACCAGAACAACCCCGACCTCTACGGCAAGCCCATGGCGGGCAAGGCTCTCTGCCTGCCCCAGACCATCGGCTCCACCACCGGCGGGCTGGTGCTCTACTGCGCCTGTTCCATGCACCGCCAGCCGGCCTGCCTGCTCTTCTCCAACCCCATCGACTCGCTGGCCGCCGCCGGTTCGGTGCTGGCCGCCGTCTGGCTGGACAATGTGAGCATGCCGGTCATCGACTGCCTGGGGGAGGAATTCCTCCACTATGTCAAGGACGGCATGACCATCACCGTCCAGGAGGGCGGCGTGGTCCGGGTAGACTGAAGCACTTGCAGGACGGCCGGACCTTGTGGTACACTAGAAGCGCATCGCGCAGAAAAGGAGTGCTTGTCATGAATCTTCTCATCAGTTCCAAGGAATACGATTATCATACCCTCGTCAAGGTGGCCGAGATGGCAGGCCTGGCGGGCGTCATCGGGTTCCACCAGGCAGGGGACGACTATCTGGTCACCTTCCCCGACGGGGACAAGACCGAAGCGCTCATCGCCGACTACAAGGGCCGTCTGAAGGACCTGGAAAACAACATCTGGTCCCACTGACCTGCATACCAAAAAAGCCGTGCCCCGCTGCAAAACGGGGCACGGCTTTTGCTGTACAGGGAAAAATCAGGCCAGGGCGGCTTCCAGGCGGGTGCGGATTTCCTGCAGGAACTGCAGCGAGGTCACCTTGCGGGCGGGCACTTCACCCTCCCACATGGCGCAGAGGTCGCCGGTCATGACGCCAGCTTCGATGGTGTCGATGGTGGCCTTCTCCAGGGCGTCGGCGAAGCGGGGCAGGGCGTCAATGCCGTCCAGCTCGCCGCGCTTGCGCAGCGCACCCGACCAGGCAAAGAGGGTGGCCACCGGGTTGGTGGAGGTCTCCTCGCCCTTGAGGTACTTGTAGTAGTGGCGGGTGACGGTGCCGTGGGCGGCCTCGTACTCGTAGTTGCCGTCGGGGGAGACCAGCACCGAGGTCATCATGGCCAGCGAGCCGAAGGCGGTGGAGACCATGTCGCTCATCACGTCGCCGTCGTAGTTCTTGCAGGCCCAGATGAAGCCGCCCTTGGAGCGGATGACCCGGGCCACGGCGTCGTCGATGAGGGTGTAGAAGTACTCGATGCCCAGGGCCTCGAACTTCTCCTTGTATTCGGTGTCGTAGATCTCCTGGAAGATGTCCTTGAAGGTGTGGTCGTACTGCTTGGAGATGGTGTCCTTGGTGGAGAACCACAGATCCTGTTTGGTGTCCACGGCGAACTGGAAGCAGGACCGGGCAAAGCTGGTGATGGAGCTGTCCTTGTTGAACTGGCCCTGGATCACGCCGGCGCCGTCAAAGTCGTTGATGGTCTGCCGGAAGGTGGTGCCGTCGGCGCCGGTGAAGAGCAGTTCCGCCTTGCCGGGGCCGGGCACGCGGTACTCGGTGGCGCGGTAGACATCGCCGAAGGCGTGACGGGCGATGGTGATGGGTTTCTGCCAGGTGCGCACCACCGGGGAGATGCCCTTGACCATGATGGGCGCCCGGAAGACCGTGCCGTCCAGGATGGCGCGGATGGTGCCGTTGGGGCTCTTCCACATCTGGGAGAGGTTGTACTCCTTGACGCGCTGGGCGTTGGGGGTTATGGTGGCGCACTTCACGGCCACGCCGTACTTCTTGTTGGCGTTGGCGGCGTCGATAGTCACCTGGTCCTTGGTCTCTTCGCGGTGGACAAGGCCCAGGTCATAGTACTCGGTTTTCAGCTCCACAAAGGGCAGAATGACCTCGTCCTTGATCTGTTTCCAGAGGATGCGGGTCATCTCGTCGCCGTCCATCTCCACCAGGGGAGTGGTCATCTTGATCTTTTCCATTGGCAGCTACCTCTTTTCTCTCAGCAGGCCCGGGCCCGAAGGCCTGCGGGTCTTGTCCTGGATGATATACCCAATATTATACTGCCTGGCGCCCCGTTGTGCAAGCGCCGGGCGCCCTCACAGGATTACGTTTTTCTGGTGTCCCGCCAGCC
This sequence comes from uncultured Subdoligranulum sp., assembly GCF_963931595.1. Classification (GTDB taxonomy): domain Bacteria; phylum Bacillota; class Clostridia; order Oscillospirales; family Ruminococcaceae; genus Gemmiger. The sequence continues at coordinate 2,241,634 of NZ_OZ007030.1, read as the reverse complement.
AGGCGGCCAGGTTGTCGAAGACGATCTCGGCCCGCAGCGTCATGCTCTCCCGGGTGGCGAAGGCCACATGGGGCGTCACCAGACAGTTCCTGCAGTGCAGCAGCGGTTCGCTGTCGTCCAGGGGCGGCTCCTTGTCGAATACGTCCACCCCGGCCCCGGCGATGATACCCTTGTCCAGGGCGTCGGCCAGGTCCCGGGCTACCACCACGGGGCCCCGGGCGGCGTTGAGCAGCAGGGCGGTGGGCTTCATCAGCCGCAGTCTGTCGGCGTTGATCATGCCCCGGGTGCTGTCGTTCAGCGGGCAGTGCAGCGCCACCAGGTCGGACTGGGCCAGCAGTTCCTCCAGGCTGACCTGCCGCACATAGGCGGGGGCGTCGGCGTGGACGGTGCGGCTGTGGGCCAGGATGGGGCAGCCCAGGGCGTGGAACAGTTCCGCCGTGCGGCTGCCGATCTTGCCCAGCCCCACGATGCCCACCGTCTTGCCGGCCAGCTCAAAGCCCACCAGGCCGTCCTTGGTGCCGCCGGTGCGGCAGCGCTGCTCCACGGCGGTCAGGTGGCGGCTCAGCGAGAGGGCCATCCCCAGCACCAGCTCGGCCACCGCCTCGTTGGAGTAGCCGGCGGCGTTGCTTACGGCGATGCCCTTGGCTTTGGCGGCGTCCAGCCCGATGTGGTCCACGCCGGTGAAGGCCACATCGATGAATTTCAGTTTGTCGCAGGCCTGGATGACGCTGCCGGGCAGCGGCATGTTGGCCAGGATCACGGCGTCGGCATCCCTGGCCTCCTGAATGAGGGCGGCGGGGTCGGCGGTGCGGGGATAGGACACAAAGGTATGGCCCTGGGCCTCCAGGGGAGCCTGGCGGGCGGCCAGTTCCTCCTGGGAAATGCCCAGGGATTCCAACAGAACGATTTTACTCATGGACGAATCCTTCTTTCTGCAGCGGCGGCACCGGAAACGCCCGGCACCGCAGTGTTCGTTTTGAGCATACCACCCGGGAGGCCGTCGGTCAAGGGGGGATTGCGGCGGACGCCCCCAAGCCGTATAATGAAGGAAATACACCGCCCGTTTTGGGGCGGACCCCGGGAGGAATGCATATGCCCCATATCAGTCTGCTGGTGAAACCCGCCTCCAGCCTGTGCAATATGCGCTGCCGCTATTGCTTTTACGCCGATGAGGCCGCCAGCCGCAGCCAGAGCAGTCTGGGTCTCATGACCCGGGACACCGCCGCCGAAATGATCCGGCAGGCGCTGGCGGCGGCCGGGCCGTCAGGACAGCTGACGGTGGCCTTCCAGGGGGGCGAGCCCACGGTGGCGGGCCTTGCCTTTTTTGAGCATTTTGTGGAGGATATGACCCGGTACAACACCGCCCGCATCCCGGTGGCCTACGCCTTCCAGACCAACGGCCTGGCCCTGGATGAGGCGTGGGCGGCCTTTCTGGCCAGGAACCGGTTTCTGGTGGGGGTCTCGGTGGACGGGGACAAGGCCCTTCACGACGAGTTCCGGGTGGACGCCGGGGGCAAGGGCACCTGGAACCGGGTGCAGAAGAATCTGGCTATGCTCCAGCGCGCCGGGGTGGCCTGCAACCTGCTCTGCGTGGTGATCCGCCGCTGCGCCCGCAGTGCCGTGCGGGTCTACCATGCTTTGCAGAAGACCGGTGTGGAATACCTGCAGTTCATCCCCTGCCTGGACCCGCTGGACGGGCCCCGGGGCGGGCAGCCCTGGTCGCTGACGCCGGAGGAGTACGGCAACTTCCTCTGCGCCCTCTTCGAGGAGTGGTACCGGGACTGGGCGGCGGGCCGGTACACCAGCGTGCGGCTGTTCGAGGACTATGTGGAGCTGGCCATGGGGCTGCCGCCCTCCACCTGTGCCACCAGCGGCCGGTGCGGCGCCTACTTTGTGGTGGAGGGGGACGGCAGCGTCTACCCCTGCGATTTCTATGCCCTGGACCGTTGGAAGCTGGGAAATCTCTTGGAAACGCCGCTGGAGGCGCTGGGCCGCGGCGAGCGGGCAGAGGCCTTCCTGCGGGAGAGTCTGCACCGCCCTGCCGAATGCACCGACTGCCGGTGGCGGTATCTCTGCTTCGGGGGCTGCCGGCGGGACTGGACCACCGACGCCGCGGGCACTGTGCACAACTACTACTGCCCGGCCTTCCGGCAGTTCTTTGCCAAGGCCGAGGACCGGCTGCGCCATATCGCGGCCGCCGAAGCCGCCGCCCGCCGCCGCTGAATTTTTCCCAAAGACCAAAAATCCCTCTGTGGAAACGTATCATCGTGTTTCGAACAGAGGGTTTGTTTTTTATTCTTTCGCCTCGGATTCCTCGGGTGCTTCGGAGGTTTCCGCAACCTCCTCCTCGGTCTCGTCGGGAAGGATGCGCATGGCCACGTCGTAGCCGTTGATCAGGCAGGCCTCATGGGCAAAGAAGACCCGGCCGTCCACCGGGGCGCGCAGCGTCTGCCGCACGGCGCCGGAACAGGGGTCCAGCACGTCGGCCAGGGGCTGGCTGCGCCACACCTGACTGCCCAGCGCCACCCGGTGCACCAGCAATCCGCCCAGGGTGGGCTTGACCCCCCACAGGGATTCCTCCCCGAAGATGCGGGCCTGCTCCCCGGCGCTGGCACCGCAGCGGCAGAAGCCCCGCCGCTGCAAAAACCGCAGGATGGCCTCCACGCCCTGCTGGGCAGTGGGAGCGTCCACATGGTCGGTGGCAGGAGTGTAGAGAGAGAAGGTCTCGGTGTCCCAGATCTGCCAGTTGTAGTTCAGCGTGGTGGTGTCGTAGGGATGGGGGTCCCGCAGCACAATGTAGGGCAGCCCGAAGTCCCGGGCAGTCTCGGGGGTCTGGTAGCCGGTCTTCATGATCCGCAGATGGGGCAGACACCCGCCCGGCAGGTACAGGCTGGTCACATGGATGCCGTAGGTATAACCCTGCAGTGCCTCAAAGATCTGCGCCGCGATGCGCTGGGTGGTCTCGCCGGCGTCGTAGCCGGGGAACATCCGGTTGATATCGGTGTTGTCGGCCGCCCAGAACCGCCGCCCCACGTTCATGGAGAACTGGTTGGCGCAGGGGATGACCAGAATGCCGCATTCGTCGGACAGCGCCCCCGACTGTTCCAGCGCCGCCAGGTGCTGGATGAGCTGGGAGCACAGGTACATCTGCTGGATCTCGTTGCCGCGCAGAGCGCCCATGACGGCCAGCGTCTTTTTGCCGGGGGCGCCGAAAAACCAGCCCTTCACCGCCAGCGGCTGACGGTAGGGGGTGTCCAGGGTGAACAGAACTTCCTCTCTCATACACTGCCTCCCAACACACGGGCGATCAGCGAACCCGCATAGACCACCGGATATTCCCGCAGGGTGAAGAGCAGCCCCGAGGCGGGGCTGTAGAGCGTCTCCCGGATGCCGCCGGTAAGCGGGTCGGCGATGATGCCCAGTTCCTGCCCTTTTTCCACCCGCACGCCGTGCTCCACCGACGGGAAGAAGACGCCGGGAAAGTTGGCGTTCACGAAGGAAACCGACCCGTCGGAACTGATGATGGGTGGGGCGATGGGGGCCACGGGGGCATCCCACATGCCCAGATGGGCCATCAGCGACAGGATGCCGGTGAGCAGCTGCTCGCCGAAAGCCCGGGTAATGCGGATGCCGATGCCCATCTCCACCACCAGGGTGGGGGTGCCGGCGGAGTTCAGGCTGTGGGCCAGGGTGGACTCCAGCACGGTGGCCGCCGCGTGGATCCACACCAGGTTCATGTTCAGGTATTTGGCCAGCGGCACCAGCTTTTCGGCGGTGTTCACATTGATGCGCACCTGGGGAATCTCCCGCAGGAAGATGTTGCTGGCGTGGATGTCGATGCAGAGGTCCGCGCCGGAGATATCCTCGATGATGCGGGCGGCGATGAGTTCCGACATGGCGCCGTCCCGGCTGCCGGGGAAGGTACGGTTCATATCCAGATCACACAGCGGCATGCCGCGGGTCATGGTGCTGATGCCCAGCGGGTTCAGCGCCGGATAGATGTCCACCGTACCGTGCAGATGGGCGGCGTTTTCCTGGAGCAGCCGGTTGAGCCGCCACGCCACATACTGGCCCTCCAGCTCGTCGCCGTGGGTGCCGGTGACGACGCAGAGCCGCGGACTGCCGCTGCCGATGCGCCGTTTCTGGATGACCAGATCCTCACTCACGGCCAGCGGTACGCGTACCACTTCCTGTATCATATATGGATGTACTCCCTTCCGCGCGGCGCCATCGCAGGACAAAGTCGCAAACCGATGCAAAGCGGCCATGGGTCGTTTTGCATCGGTCCTACGATGTTTTTGCAGTTCCTGCGGAACCTTGTCTTGTTATGGCGCCTGCGCCTTGTTTTTGTATTATTGTTGGCTGACCTGCATGAAGACGGTCTGGCACTGGTTGGCAGCGCCCACAAAAACGCCCCGCTCCATGGGACAGTCGGTGAAATCCCGGCCGATGCCGAAGCGGATGTAGCCCTCGTCGGCCCAGCGGCCGCGGGTGGGATCGATGCCGGTCCATACGCCGTCCAGCCAGACCTCACACCAGGCATGGCTGGCACCCTCGCCCTCGGGCAGGCCGTTGACATACCGGGCGCTGAGCCCGCAGAGCCGCGCCAGCGCCAGATAGACATGGGCGTAGTCCTGGCAGACACCCTGGCCCAGGGCAAGGGCCTGGGCCGCCGTGGTGGAGACCCCCGTGACGCCGGGGGTGTAGGTCAGCCGGGCCTGCACCGCCTCCAGCAAGGCCCAGGCCTTGCCGCGGGGATCGTCGGGCAGCGTCAGCGAGGCCGCAGCTTGGCGCAGCGCTCCGTCGGGCTGGGTGAAGGCGGACGGATACCGGAAGAGCGGCCGGTCGGCTTCCTTCTCCCGGCGGGCATCGTCCCGCAGGACGGTACCGGCGGCCTTGTAGTGAAAATGGCTGTGGGCTTCGTCCAGACGGCCGATCTGCAGCCGGTTGCCGAAGCTGTCCCGCTGCTCGGTGAAGGGGACGGCGGGGTCGAGGGTCAGGGCGGCGTTTTCCACCCGCTGTCCCGGCCCGTCCCCCGGCAGGCACCGCAGCACAAAGCTGTGGCGGGTCACCGGCTTGTCGAAGGTCAGCGTGATGTCATAGGAAAACTGCAGAAGACGGCTCATACCACGAACAGCCCTTCCACACAGCGCAGCAGTTCGGGTTTGGGCACGTCAGCCTCCTCCATGGCGTAGGCCGTGATGGTCTTCAACGCCTCCGGCTCGGTGACCAGGTCGGTCTTGTACAGCCGGTTGAGCAGCTTGCTCATCTCCTGGTGCAGCCGTTCGGGCTGCAGGTCCAGCCGCAGCATCAGGCTCAGCCGCTCCACGGTGCCGCCCGTCTTGGTGATGTTGCGCACACCCTCGTGGTCCACCGCCTCGTCAAAGCTGCCCCGGAAGGCCATGATATCGTCCAGCACCCACTGCAGTTCCACGGCGGGCGCTTCGCTGCGGCTGGCCATCTCCATGGCGCTCTCCGCCATCTGCAGGTAGGACAGGGTGGGGGAGGAGATGGTCTCCCGCAGCACCATGCCGTTGCCCAGCAGCGCGTCCATGCTGGCCTTGGCCGAGCAGGGCTGGTTTTCGTCAAACAGATAGCGGCGGCAGAAATCCTCCGCGTTGGCATAGACATTCTCGGCCCCCAGACGGCGGCAGAAATCGGCGTAAGCGAAGCCGGTGCCATCCAGCAGGGAGTCGTATTCCTTCATCATCAGCTGTACGGTCATATAGACCCGCTCGGCGTAGCGCCCCAGCCAGTACAGCCGGTTTTGTTTGCTCAGTGTGACAGGACCCATGTATCCTTGAAACCTCCTCCTTGTGACGAGTTGACGATGAAACTGTCGGGATTGCGGGAGAACCGGGTCAGCCCGCTGGGCCAGGCCACGGTGTCCTTGGCACCGGACAGCACGAAGGCGCGCAGATCGGCTTTGCGCTCCACCTGGGAATCGCCCTCCATGATGGGCAGGTCCTCGAAGTCGATGACCTCCTGGGCGATGAACCGGCGGGGCTGGGCCAGAATGGTATCCCGCATCTTTTCCAGTTCAGCCTTGCTCAGCTTGCTGCCGAACACCACGCCGTAACCGCCGGCCTCGGCCACATCCTTGATGACCAGCGTGTCCAGATGGTCCAGCACATACCGGCGGTCCTCCTCATAGAAGGGCAGGTAGGTGGGGGCGTTGTGCAGAATGGCCTTCTCGCCCAGGTAATATTCTACCATCTTGGGCACGAAGTAATAAATGCCCTTGTCGTCGGCGGCGCCGTTGCCGAAGGCGTTGAGCACCGCCACGTTGCCAGCGCGGTAGGCCGCCATCAGGTTGGGGATGCCGATGAGGGAGGAGGGCTCGAAGGTCAGCGGGTCCATGTACTCGTCGGACACCCGGCGGTAGATGGCGCCTACGCGGCAGTCGCCGTGGGTGGCGCGGTAGTACAGCACATCGTCCCGCACGTACAGGTCGCCGGCCTCGGCCAGCACCGCCCCGGTCTGCTCGGCCAGGTAGGAGTGCTCAAAGTAGGCGGCATTGTACCGCCCCGGCGTGAAGACCACGTTGATGCCGCCGGTGTTCACGCTGTCCATGGTGCGGCGCAGAAGGTCGCCGTAGTTGCGGTTGTCCAGCACCGCGTTGTGGCGGAAGGTATCGGGGCTGCAGCGGCGGCAGAGGGACCGGGCAATCAGCGGGTAGGAGGCGCCCGACGGGATGCGCAGGTTGTCCTCCAGCACGTACCACACGCCGTCCTTGCCCTTCACCAGGTCAATGCCGGAGATGTGGCTGTACACCCCGCCCGGGGGCAGAATGCCCTCGCAGGGGGCCAGATATCCGGGGGAACGGTAGACAAATTCCTCCGGCACCACGCCGTCGGCCAGAATCTTCTTCTCGCCGTATACGTCCTTCAGAAACAGATTCAGCGCCCGCACGCGCTGCACAAGCCCCTTGGAGAGAATGTCCCACTCGTCGGCCGAGATGACGCGGGGGATCGCGTCAAAGGGAAAGAGCCGCTCTTCGAAGGTTCCGTTTTTGTAAATACCAAACTTGACCCCGTGGCGGGCCAGCTGGCGGTTGATCTGCTCTGCATGGCGGATCAGGTCTTCCATCTTTCAATCACCATCCTGGTACCAAACTAAAAAAACAGGACAGGGACGTGCCATTCAGACGTCCTTGTCCTGTTTGTAACTTTTATTATACCGGCTTTGAAGGAGCACGTCAAGTAAAAGTTGCGCTGTCATGTGTGCTTTTGGTCGGCCTGCCGTCAGGTCCGTTCCGGCCGCAGGGTGGAGAGCGCCGCCACACCCAGGATGACCGCCCCGCCGGCCAGCTCCCGCGGGGTGGGCGCCTCGCCCAGGAACACCAGGGCGTACAGGATGCCCCACACCGTTTCCAGGCCGGAGATCAGCCCGGCGGTCTGGGCGCGGACCCGCTTCTGGGCGGCCACATAGAGGGAGTGGGCCAGCGCCGTGCAGACAAATCCCAGCACCGCCACGGCGCCCAGGTCCCGGGCGGTCCAGACGGCAGGCACCAGGAAAAAGGCAGGCAGCAGCACCACGGCGGCGGTGCCCTGCTCCCACAGGCAGACGGTGCGGGCGGGATAGCGGGCGGCCAGGCGGCGGTTGGCCAGTGTCATGAGGGCGTAGCACAGGCTGGAAACCATCCCCCACAGGGCGCCCACCGTGGTGCGGTCGGCCAGGGAGAAGGAGGGCACCGTGATGAGCACCCCGGCCAGCAGCAGGCCGGCCCGGGCCACGCTGCGCAGCGAGAGCCGCTCGCCGAAGAGCAGCGGTTCCAGGAAGGTGACGAAGAGGGGAAAGGTGGCGTAAGTCAGGGTGCCCACCGCCACCGAGGCATACTGGATGGACAGAAAGAAAGTGGTCCAGTGGGCCGCCAGCACCACGCCGGTGCCCGCAGCCAGCAGGGCGTCCCGGCGGCAGCGGGGCAGAACGGGGGTGTGCTGTACCCGGCAGAGCACCGCCAGCAGCAGCGAGGAATAGACCACACGGCCGCCGGCCACCAGCACGGCCGGCAGGTCCACCAACCGGCCCAGCATGGCGGACAGCCCGAACAGCGCCACGGCCAGATGGAGCCGGCCGATGCTTCCGGCATCGCTTTTCATGGCGTGCGCCTCCTTTCCGGGTGGATTTCCCTCTGATTATACGCCCTCCCGCAGCCCGCGGCAATCCCCCTTGTCAGGGCAGCCCCCGGCGTGTATACTGAAAAGAAAAGGATTCGCAGGTCGGCCTGCAAAACGAGGGGGAGACAACTATGAACGATACCGAAACACTGGATCTGGTGACCCGGAAGATGCTGGAATTTGACAAGGGGGACCCCATGCGGATCCACCATCTTCTGAAGGTGCACCGCTTTGCCCAGCTGATTGCCCGGCAGGAGGCACTGGACGACCACACCCGTTTTGTGACGGAGTGTGCGGCCATCGTCCATGACATCGGCATCCACCCGGCGGAGGCAAAATACGGCCGGTGCGACGGCAAGCTGCAGGAGCAGGAAGGCCCCGCCCCGGCCCGGGAACTGCTGCAGCAAGTGGGTCTGCCGGCGGCGGATATCGACCGGGTGTGCTACCTGGTGGGGCACCATCACACCTATGAGAACATCGACGGCATGGACTACCAGATTCTCGTGGAGGCGGATTTCCTCGTGAATTTCTACGAGGACCAGCTCCCCGCCGAGGCCATCCGCACCGCCCGGGAGAAGATCTTCCGCACGGCGGCGGGCCGGGAACTCTGCGCACTGCTCTACGGCGTGTAAGCCGCCCAAACATACAGCAAGGCCGCCGGGCTTTTAGCCCGGCGGCCTTGTTCTTTAGAAGGGTTACAGCGTGGCGTCGTCGTCCACACCCTCGCAGGGGTAGCGGATACCCATCTGGGCGCGCAGTTCGTCCATGATCTGCATCAGGCGCAGCGTGTCGCGGTGGGGCATGGAGGGGCACTCCAGCAGACCCTTGTTCAGGCTGTCCGCCATCTCCAGCACTTCGTACTCGTAGCCGGTGAGCTGGGGCGGGCAGTCCACCGACTGGATGACCTTGTAGTCGCCGTCCACAATGCGGAACTGCTGGGGGTTGTTGATGTTGGTCACCAGCAAAAAGCCCTTGTCGCCGTAGATGGCGCCCTGGCGGTCGGTGACCGAGTTGGCGGACGAGGTCAGATGGGCAGCCCGGCCGTCTTCCCAGGTCAGGGTGACGCTGTCGTTCAGGTCCACGCCGGTCTCATACTTGGTGCAGAAGCCCTGGACGCTGTCGGGGGCACCGAAGAACATGTCAGCAAAGTTCAGCGCGTAGATGCCCACGTCCAGCAGCGCGCCGCCGGCCAGTGCCGGATCCACGATGCGGGGCTTGTGCAGCATGGGATAGCCCAGGTTGGCGGTGATCAGCTTGGGTGTGCCGATGACGCCGCTGTTCAGCGCCGCGGTGATCATCCGGCGCATGGGCTGGTAGCGGGTCCAGATGGCCTCGGTGACCAGCACCCCCTTCTCCCGGGCGTAGCGGAAGACATCCTCCGCCTGGCGGGCGGTGACGGTGAAGGGCTTCTCGCACAGTACGGCCTTGCCGTGGTCGATGCAGAGCTTGAGGTGACGGTAATGGTGGGAGTGGGGCGTGGCAATGTAGACAAAATCCACCGCCGGATCCTCCAGCAGGGCCTCATAGCTGCCGTAGGCGCGGGCCACGCCCTCCTTGTCGGCGAAGGCCTGGGCCCGGTCGAGATCCCGGGCGGCCACGGCGTACAGTTCCACTTCCTTGTGGCCGGAGGCCTGCATCTTCCGTATGGTATCAGACATCACGCGGGCGATGGCACCCGCACCCAAAATACCCAGTTTCATGGGTCGCACCTCCTTGGTGTATTCCAACAGTTCCGGGCCGGAAAGACCCGCATTTGTCTCCATCATACCACGGAAAAAGGGCCTCGGCAAGCGGCAAAATTTTGGGGAGACGGAGCCGCAAAATCCCTTGTGAACGGCCGGGAATGCTCGTATAATGGAAACAGAGACGCAAAAACAAAGGAAGCGGGTCGCAAGGAAAAGGACCTGCTTCCCGGAAACGGAGGTATTGGCAATGAAAATCATCGTCATCGGCGGCGTAGCCGCCGGCACCAAGGCGGCGGCCAAGCTCAAGCGGGAGCAGCCCGACGCCCAGGTGGTGCTCTACAGCAAGGGCGCGGACATCTCCTACGCGGGCTGCGGCCTGCCCTACTATGTGGGCGGCAGCATTCCCACCAGGGAGGACCTGATCGTCAACACGCCCCAGAAGTATGCGGGGCTCACCCGGGTGGAGGTCCACACCGGGCAGGAAGCCACTGCCCTGGACGCCGCAGGCAAGACCGTGACGCTGCGGGATGTGGCCACCGGCGCCGAGCAGACCGAGAGCTACGACAAGCTGATCCTGGCGGTGGGCGCCGAGCCCTTCGTGCCCGATGTGCCGGGCACCGCGCTGCCGGGCGTCTTCCGGATGCGCACCCCCGACGATGCCATTGCCGTGCGGGACTGGGTCAAGCAGAACCAGGCCCGCCGTGCCGTGGTGGTGGGCGGCGGCTTCATCGGCCTGGAAGTGGCCGAGAACCTGATGGCCCAGGGGCGTTCGGTGACGGTGGTGGATATGGCTGCCCAGCTCATGCCCAACATCTTTGATCCCGAGATGGCCGGTTACGTCAAGCGGCAGCTCCAGGCCAAGGGGGTGCGTGTGCTCACCGGCACGGCCTTCAAAGGCGTCAACGGTACCGGCAAGGCGGAGAGCGTTGCCACCGAGGCCGGCAACCTGCCCGCCGATGTGGTGGTGCTGGCCATCGGCATCCGTCCGGCCACGGCCTTCCTGAAGGACAGCGGCCTGGAGATGTTCAAGGGCACCATCCTGGTGGACAACCAGCAGGCCACCAACCTGCCCGATGTCTACGCCGTGGGCGACTGCGCCATGGTGCACAACGCCCTCACCGGCAAACCCCAGTGGTCGGCCATGGGCTCCACCGCCAACATCACCGGCCGCTGCCTGGCCCGCAACCTGTCGGGGGATCAGGCACTCTACGGCGGCTGCCTGGGCACCGGCGTGGTCAAGCTGCTGGACAACCTCAACGCCGGCCGCACCGGCCTCACCGAGGCCCAGGCCAAGGATGTCGGCTATGACCCGGTGAGTGTGGTCTGCGTCACCGACGACAAGGCCCACTACTATCCCGGCGCCGATATGTTCATCACCAAGCTCATCGCCGACAAGTCCACCCACAAGCTGCTGGGCATCCAGGTGCTGGGCGCCGGTGCGGTGGACAAGATGGTGGATATTGCCGTCACCGGCATCGCCATGGGCGCCACCCTGGAGAACTTCGACACGCTGGACTATGCCTACGCGCCGCCCTTCTCCACGGCCATCCATCCCTTTGTGCAGGCCTGCTACATTCTGGAAAACAAACTGTCCGGTATTTTCGAGACCTTCACCCCGGCGGAGTACGCCGCCGGCGCGGCCGACGACTACCAGGTCATCGACGTGCTGCCCCAGGCGTCCATTCCCGGCGCCAAGTGGGTCAATCTCTCCACCGTCACCGGCCCCATCGAAGGGCTGGACAAGGACGCCAAGCTGCTGCTGGTCTGTGCCCGGGGCAAGCGGGGCTACTTCCTGCAGAACCGCCTCAAGGCCTTCGGCTACACCAACACCCGGGTGCTGGAGGGCGGCATGACCTTCAACCAGGTGAAGGTGAAGTTCAAGGGCACCATCCCGCCGGAGGAGATCAAGCGGGTCAAGGGCCTGGGCTGCCTGCAGGACAAGCGCTATCCCGACCGGTTCAACATCCGGGTCATCACCCGCAACGGCAAGATCACGGCGGAGGAGCAGCGGGTCATCGCCGAGGCCGCCGAGCGCTACGGCTCCGGCGAGGTCACCATGACCACCCGTCTGACGCTGGAGATCCAGTGCGTGCCCTACGACAAGCTGGATGAGCTGCGGGCCTTCCTGGCGGATGCCGGCCTGCAGACCGGCGGCACCGGCTCGCTGGTGCGGCCCATCGTCTCCTGCAAAGGTACCACCTGCCAGTACGGTCTGCTGGATTCCTTCGGCCTGAGCGAGAAGCTCCACGAGCGGTTCTACCTGGGCTACCACAACGTCACGCTGCCCCACAAGTTCAAGATCGCGGTGGGCGGCTGCCCCAACAACTGCGTCAAGCCCGACCTGAACGACCTGGGCATTGTGGGCCAGCGGGTGCCGATGATCGACCCCGCCAAGTGCCGCGGCTGCAAGGTCTGCCAGGTGGAGGCCAACTGCCCCATCCATGTGGCCAAGCTGGAGAACGGCATGATCCACATCGATCCCGCCGCCTGCAACCACTGCGGCCGCTGCAAGGGCAAGTGCCCCTTCGGCGTCACCGAGGAGTTCACCGGCGGCTACAAGATCTATCTCGGCGGCCGGTGGGGCAAGCGGATCGCCCACGGCCATCCCATGGACAAGATCTTCACCTCGGAGGAGGAAGTGCTGGACATCGTGGAGCGCGCCATCCTCTTCTTCCGGGACGAGGGCATCACCGGCGAGCGCTTCGCCGACACCATCGACCGTCTGGGCTTTGACTACGTCCAGAACAAACTGCTGACCGCGCCCGTGGACAAGGACGCCGTGCTGCAGAAGAAAGTTACCGGCGGCGCCACCTGCTGAAGCCGGATTTTCTCTCCAAAACAACAACAAAGCGGACACCCGCCCGGCGGGTGTCCGCTTTTCTTCGTGCAAAAATCAGAAACCGTGCTTTTCCATGAGTTTGCGGCCCATGAGCACGCCCATGACGGAAGCCATCATCAGGCCGCGGGTCCAGCCGGAGGAATCTCCCAGGCAGTGCAGACCCTGGATGTTGGTCTCCAGGTCGGTGTCCATCTTCACCTTGTTGGAATAGAACTTCAGTTCGGGGCTGTAGAGCAGCGTCTCGGGGCTGGCAAAGCCCGGAACCACATGGTCCACCATCTTGATGAACTCGATGATGTTCACCATGGCCCGGTAGGGCATGGCCGAGGTGATATCGCCTGCCACGGCGTCCTTCAGGGTGGGGCGGACGTTGGCCCGGGCCAGTTCCTTGGCCCAGGTGCGCTTGCCGTCCAGGATATCGCCGTACCGCTGCACCAGAATGTGCCCGGCGCCCAGCATGTTGGTCAGTTCGCCCACCTTCTGGGCGTAGGCGATGGGCTGGTTGAAGGGCTCGGTGAAGTTGTGGCTGACCAGGATGGCCAGGTTGGTGTTGTTGCTCTTTTTCTCCTTGAAGCTGTGGCCGTTGACCACCGCCAGGTCGTTGTCGTAGTTTTCCTGGGCCACAAAGCCGCCGGGATTCTGGCAGAAGGTGCGCACCTTGTTGCGCCAGGGGGCCGGGTAGCCGATGAGCTTGCCCTCGTAGAGCACCTTGTTGATGGTCTCCATGACCTCGTTGCGGCACTCCACCCGGACGCCGATGTCCACCGTGCCGGGCTTGTGGGCGATGCCGTGCTCGGCGCAGAGCTTTTCCAGCCAGTCGGCGCCCCGGCGGCCGGTGGCAATGACCACCTGCTTGCCCAGCACTTCCCGGGGGCCGGTCTTCTCCCGCAGGATCACGCCCTTGCACACCGAGCCGTTCAGGATGATGTTCTCGCACTCGGTCTCAAAGAGCATCTCCACACCGGCGGCCTGCAGGTGGTTCTGGATGTTCAGGTAGAGCTGCTGGGCCTTCTCGGTGCCCAGGTGCCGGATGGGACAGTCCACCAGCTGCAGCCCGGCCTGGATGGCCCGCTTGCGGATGGCCTTGATCTCCTGGCCCTCATAGATGCCCTCCACCTTGGGGTCGGCACCGAATTCCAGATAGATCTTGTCGGTGTAGTCGATGAGCTCCTGGGCAAAATCCTCGCCGATCAGGTCGGGCAGCTCGCCGCCCACCTGGTAGGACAGGGACAGCTTGCCGTCCGAGAAAGCCCCCGCCCCGGAAAATCCCGTGGTGATGGCGCAGGTGGGCTTGCAGTTGACGCAGACGCCGGTCTTGTCCTTGGGGCAGTGGCGCTTCTCCACCGGTTTGCCCTTTTCCACCAGAAGGATCTTGTGGGGCTTGTCGCTCTTGCGCAGCAGTTCCAGGGCGGTGAAGATGCCGGCCGGGCCGGCGCCAACGATAATCAGGTCATACATGGATTGCAAAAACTCCTTATAAAAATGGTCGCGGTCACTGGGGATCGTCGGACACGTCGGTGCTCTCGGCATTGTAGACGATGCCCTCGTGATCCCGGTTGAGGGCTTCGGCCTCCTCCTCGTCCAGCATCTGGCCCAGGGCGTCCAGGGCCGCCGTCTGGGCGGCATCGGCCATCCGGTCCAGGGTGCGCAGTTCCATGGCGGTGTAGACCACGCAGGCCAGGTTGACGGCCCCCTCGATGATGAGCAGCACACCGCAGAGCATCACGACGCTGACCGCCGCCCCGAAGGGGTTCACCAGCAGCAGGATGCCCAGCGCGATGGACAATACGCTGAACAGCAGCACCAGCCACCAGCGGTCGGCCTGGCGGCGTGCCAGTTCCACAGCGGTGCCGATACGGCTGCAGCCGTCGATGAGGATGAACAGCCCGAACACCACCGGCAGGAAGCTGGCCACCACCTGGGGCTGCGCCAGCGTGAAGAGGCCCAGCGCGGCGGTGATGACCCCGGCCACAAGGAAGAAGGGCGCGGCGAAACCGCTGCCCCGCAGCCGGGCGTACTGTACCAGACAGACGATGCCGGTGATGAGCACCACGGCGCCGAAGGCGTAGCAGAGCCACAGAAGACTGGTCTCGGGCATGATGAGCAGCAGCAGACCCAGGGCGATGAAGGCGATGCTGAGCACCAGCATGCCGTTTTTGACGTAACGCAGCATAGATGTGCGCTCCTTCCGGTCAGAATTGGGCGGCAGCGGGTTCCAGCATCGGCTGTACCACGGTGCGGTAGCAGCGGGTGAGGAAGAAGCTGCACATGAGGAACGAGGCGACCTCGGCAATGGGGAACGCCCACCAGATCAGGTTGACGTTGCCGTTCAGGCTCAGCAGCCAGGCGGCGGGCACCAGCACAAAGAGCTGGCGTACCAACGAGACCAGCAGCGCCATGACGCCGCGGCCCAGGGCCTGGAACACCGCCGAAGAGACGATGTTGAAGCCCGCGATGACGAAGTGGATGGAGATGATGCGCAGAGCCACCTCGCCCAGGGCAAGCATGTCGGGGCCGGCGTTGAAGATGCTGAGCATGACGCCGGGGCAGAGCTGTGCGGCCGCGAAGCCCAGCAGCATGATGGCCACGGCGGCAACCACCGCCATCCGGATGACCTGTACAATGCGCCGGGGTTTGCGGGCACCGTAGTTGTAGGCGATGATGGGGACCATGCCGTTGTTGAGACCGATGAGGGGCATGACGATGAAGCTCTGCATCTTGAAGTAGACGCCGAACACAGCCACCGCGGTGCTGGAGAAAGCGATGAGGATGCGGTTCATGCAGAAAGTCATGACGCTGCCCACCGAGGTCATGGCAATGGAGGGGATGCCCACCTGGTAGATGCGCCGGACGGTACGGGCCTGGGGCCGGAAATCCTGCAGGCGGAACCGAATGTCGTGGTTATGGCGCAGGTTGAGGTACAGCCCCGTGAAAGCCCCCAGGAACTGCCCGGCCACGGTGGCCGCAGCCGCGCCGGCGGCCTCCATGCGGGGAAAACCGAACAGCCCGAAGATCAGGATGGGGTCCATGACAATATTGGTCAGGGCTCCCACCAGCTGGGTGATCATGGCGTAGTTGGAGCGTCCGGTGGCGCTGAGCAGCTTTTCCACCATGCACTGGATCATGCATCCCAGGCTGAACAGGCAGCACACCGCCAGATAGTCGTTGCCGTACTGCCGGATCAGCGGGTCGGTGGTCTGGGAGTTCATGAAGGCCTGCACGCCGAACAAGCCGAAGAGGAAAAACACCACAAAGGTGCACAGGGCCAGGAACAGGCCGTTGGCGGCAGCCCGGTCGGCCTCGGCGCGGTTGCCCTCGCCCAGGGACTTGGACACGTAGGCGTTGACGCCCACACCGGTCCCCACGGCGAAGGCGATCATCAGGTTCTGAATGGGAAAGGCCAGGGATACGGCAGAGAGGGCTGCCTCGTTGATATAGGACACAAAGATGCTGTCCACCACGTTGTACAGTGCCTGGAACAGCATGGAGACCATCATGGGAATCGCCAGAGAGAAGAGCAGCGGCCCCATGGGGGCCGTGCCCATCCGGCTGGCGGAATGGGCGTCGGCGGTACTCATTCCTTGTTCGCAGCCTCCATGGCACGGGCGGCATCCACGATCAGATTGGCGCAGGTGTCCAGACCCAGGGCGGCGTTGAGGCACAGATCGTAGTTCTTGGCCTCACCCCAGCGGTTTTCGGTGTAGTAGTTGTAGTAGCTGGCGCGGGCGCGGTCGTGCTTGGCCAGCTGGACCTCCCACTGCCGGTCGGCCAGGTCCTTGACGCCCGGCCGGGCCTTGGCCCGCTGGATGCGGTCCTCCAGCGGCGCGTAGACAAAGACGCTCAGCACATTGGGACGCTCCCGCAGCACATAGTCGCCGCAGCGACCCAGGATCACGCAGGAACCCTCCGACGCCAGCTCCTTGATGACGTTGCTCTGCAGGATGTAGACCTGGTCGGCCAGGGGCATCGTGTTGCCCATCATGTACAGGCTGTAGATCAGGCTGCCGCTGCGCTGGTTCTCGCTGGCGGCGATGGCTTCCTCGGTCAGGCCGCTCTTTTTGGCCGCCCGGGTGATGAGCTCCTTGTTGTAGAGGGGAATGCCCATCTTGTCGGCTACGGCCTGGGCGATCTCGCTGCCGCCAGAAGCAAATTCACGGGCAATGGTGATGACGATCGGTTCCATACTTGACACCTCGCATTCTGTACGTTGCATGTTCTGCCGGAAAAGGCATACTTATCTGCCTATAGTATACCCTGAATTTTCGCAAAACGCAAGCTGCAAAACCCTGCGCTGTACCGCAAAAAAAGCCCGCCCTGGGCGGGGGCGGGCGATGGCGGAAGTCTTTTGGAAAAAGGGGATTATTCGTACAGCGGGAACCGGGCGGAGAGCTCGGCCACCCGGGCGGCGATGTCCTCCTTCTTGGCCTCGAAGTCAAAGATGCACTCGGCAATGCAGTCGGCGATGATCTTCATCTCGGCGGGGCCCATGCCGCGGGTGGTCACGGCGGGGGTGCCCACCCGGACGCCGCTGGTCACGAAGGGGCTGCGCTTCTCGCCGGGGACGGTGTTCTTGTTGGCGGTGATGTGCACGGCATCCAGGTTGTGCTCCAGGTCCTTGCCGGTGCACTCCTCATCGGTCAGGTCGATGAGCAGCAGATGGTTGTCGGTGCCGCCCGAAACCAGCTTGACGCCCCGGGCAGTGAGCTCGTCGGCCATGGCGGCGGCGTTCTCCACGATCTTGC
This sequence comes from uncultured Subdoligranulum sp., assembly GCF_963931595.1. Classification (GTDB taxonomy): domain Bacteria; phylum Bacillota; class Clostridia; order Oscillospirales; family Ruminococcaceae; genus Gemmiger. Next base: position 2,224,248 of record NZ_OZ007030.1, on the reverse strand, counting down.
GGGCGTACTCCTTGAAGGCGGGCTGCAGGGCCTCGCCGAAGCAGACCGCCTTGGCGGCGATGACATGCTCCAGCGGGCCGCCCTGGGTGCCGGGGAAGATGGCGGAGTTGATCCGCTTGATCAGATACTCGTTGTTGGTCAGGATCAGGCCGCCACGGGGACCGCGCAGCGTCTTGTGGGTGGTGGTGGTCACCACGTCGGCGTAGGGCACGGGGTTCTGGTGCATGCCGCCCGCCACCAGACCGGCGATGTGGGCCATATCCACCATGAGCATGGCGCCGTAGCCGTGGGCGATCTCGGCCAGCTTCTCGAAGTCGATGGCGCGGGGATAGGCCGACGCACCGGCCACCAGCAGCTTGGGCCGGACCTTGGCCACCTGCTTGGCCAGGGCGGCGTAGTCGATGCGGCCGTCCTCACCCACACCGTAGGAGACGAAGTTGTAGTTTTTGCCGCTCATATTCACGGGGGAGCCGTGGGTCAGGTGACCGCCCTGGGACAGGTCCATGCCCATGACGGTGTCGCCCAGGTTCAGCAGGGCAAAGTAGACGGCCAGGTTGGCCTGGGCGCCGGAATGGGGCTGCACGTTGGCGTACTTGGCGCCGAACAGTTTGCAGGCGCGGTCGATGGCGATCTGTTCCACCTGGTCCACGAACTGGCAGCCGCCGTAGTAGCGCTTGCCGGGATAGCCCTCGGCGTACTTGTTGGTCAGCACACTGCCCATGGCGGCCATCACGGCCGGCGAGACGATGTTCTCGCTGGCGATGAGTTCGATGTTGGCGCGCTGGCGTCCCAGCTCACGCTCCATGGCGGCGCCCACTTCGGGGTCCGCCTTCTGCACAAAGCCGATGGTGTCAATCATGTCCTGATACATTTCCCTTTACCTCCCTGATTCTCTATGCTTTCAGATGTATATGCAGAGATCACAGCGTCCCCTTGGTGGAGAGTACGCCTTCGATCCGGGCATCGGTGCGGGTGGCGGCGTCCAGCGCCTTGGCGAAGGCCTTGAACATCGCCTCCAGTTTGTGGTGATCGTTTTCGCCGTAGAGCACCTTCAGGTGCAGGTTGATCATGGCCGCGTAGGAGATGGCGTAAAAGAATTCCCGGGCCATCTGGGTATCCATGCCGCCGCAGGCGGGGGCGGAAAACTGGGCATCATACACAAAGTAGGGCCGTCCGCCCAGATCCACGGCACACAGGGCCAGCGTCTCGTCCATGGGGAGCAGGCAGCTGCCGTAGCGCACCAGCCCGGCCTTGTCGCCCAGGGCCTGGCGCAAAGCGGTACCCAGCGCAATGCCGATGTCCTCGATGGTGTGGTGGCAGTCCACCTCCAGGTCGCCGTGACAGTCCACCGCCAGATCGAACAGACCGTGGCGGGCAAACCCGTCCAGCATGTGGTCAAAAAAACCGATGCCGGTGTGCAGATCCGCCTTGCCGGTGCCGTCCAGATTCAGCGTCAGCGTGATCTGGGTCTCCCGCGTAGTGCGTATTACCGTTGCTGTGCGTGCCATAGATGCGTGGCTCCTTCCCGCCCACAGGGCTGAATATACCTTAAACTATAACACGACAGGACCTCACCGTCAACGCTTTAAAGCGCTGTTTTGACGGGAGTGCGGTAATATTTGTAAAATTTATTTACGAAATCGCAACACATTCTGTCCGTCCACGCGCTACAATAAAAACAAATCAGGAAATTCTGCGCCGTTTTGTGCCCGGCTCAAGGCGGCATCCAGCCCCTGACCGGTCTTTTTTGAAAGGACAACCGCACTATGGCAAAGATCATCGGAATTGATTTGGGAACCACCAACAGCTGTGCCGCCGTCATCGAGGGGGGCAAGCCGGTGGTCATTCCCAATGCCGAGGGCCAGCGCACCACACCGTCGGTGGTGGCGTTCACCAAGACGGGGGAACGGCTGGTGGGGGATGCCGCCAAGCGGCAGGCCGTCACCAACGCCCCGCGGACCATCTGCAGCGTCAAGCGGCTGATGGGCAGTGAGACGCGCATTCCCATCGACGGCAAGTGCTATGCCCCCCAGCAGATCAGCGCGCTGATCCTGCAGAAGATCAAGGCCGATGCGGAGAGCTATCTGGGGGAGCCGGTGACCGCGGCGGTGATCACGGTGCCGGCCTATTTCAACGACGCCCAGCGCCAGGCCACCAAGGACGCCGGGCGGATCGCCGGGCTGGAGGTCAAGCGGATCATCAACGAGCCCACGGCGGCGGCGCTGGCCTACGGGCTGGACAACGGCCGCACCCAGACCGTCATGGTGTACGACCTGGGCGGCGGCACCTTTGATGTATCGCTGATCCGGATCGGGGACGGCATCGTGCAGGTGCTGGCCACCTGCGGCGACAACTACCTGGGCGGCGACGACTTCGACGCCCGCATCGTGGACTGGCTGGCCGACCGGTTCCAGAAAGCCCACGGCATAGACCTGACCGGCGACCGTGTGGCCATGCAGCGCCTGCGGGAGGAGGCCGAGAAGGCCAAGAAGGAACTTTCGGCGGCCACACAGACCGAGATCAACCTGCCGTTCCTGACGGTGGGGCCGGAGGGGCCGCTCCATCTGCAGGAGACACTGACCCGCGCCCGGTTTGAGGAACTCTGCGCCGATCTCATCGAGAGGACGGCGCTGCCGGTGCGCAACGCCCTCAGCGATGCCCGGCTGACGGCCAGCGACCTGGACCAGGTATTGCTGGTGGGCGGTTCCACCCGCATCCCGGCGGTGCAGGACAAGGTGCGCCGCATGGTGGGGCTGGAGCCCTCCCGGGCGCTGAACCCCGACGAATGTGTGGCGCTGGGCGCCGCTGTGCAGGCGGGGCGCCTGGGCGGCGAGGTGCTGGCCGGCGCCGGGGAAGGGCTGCTGCTCATGGACGTGACGCCGCTGACCCTCTCCATCGAGACGCTGGGCGGCGTGGCCACCCATCTGATCGAGCGCAATTCCACCATTCCCACCCGGTTCAGCAAGGTGTTCACCACCGCATCGCCCTTCCAGTCCACCGTGGAGATCAAGGTGCTGCAGGGGGAGCGGGAATTCGCCAAGGACAACAAGCTGCTGGGCACCTTTATGCTGCGGGGCATCAAGCGGGCCTGGGCGGGGGTCCCCAAGATCGAGGTGACCTTCGACATCGACGCCAACGGCATCGTGAAGGTCAGCGCCAAGGACCTGGATACCGGCAAACAGCAGGGCATCACCATCACGGGCTCCTCCAACCTGAGCGAGGCGGAGATCCAGCGTGCCATGCGGGAGGCGGCGGTGTTCGCCGGGCAGGACCAGGAACGCAAGGCGGCCATGGAAGCCCTCAACGCGGCGGAAGCGGCCATCTACCGGGTGAACACGGCGCTGGGCAGCAAGGCAGGCAAGGCGCTGGACAAGGAGACCCGGAACAGGATCAAGGACGCGGAGCGCGCCCTGGAGAAGGTGACCCGCCACAAGAAGGCGGACAAGATCACTCCCGCCGATGTGACGGCCATCAACGCGGCGCGGGAAGCGCTGTTTGCGGTGGCCACGCCGTTGGTCAACCAGTGGGAGAGCGAACAGACCCGGCAGACCCAATGAATAGAGGGGGAGACACCCGCCCCGAGGCGGGGACTCCCTGTGGCGGACGGCCCGGAACTCTTGTGGAGTTCCGGACCGTTGTGCTATGATAAAAAGCGGTGTAATAAGGAAACGAGGCGTAAGAAATGGGAAAGACGGTGAAGTATGCCTTTCTGCGGTCGCTGCCGGTGATGGCGGGCTACCTGGTGCTGGGGCTGGGCTTCGGGGTGCTGCTGGCGGCCAAGGGCTACGGCGTGGGCTGGGCCTTTGCCATGAGCGCGCTGATCTACGCGGGCAGCATGCAGTATGTGGCGGTGGACCTGCTGGCGGGGGGCGCCTCGCTGGTGACGGCGGCCCTCATGACGCTGACCGTCAACGCCCGGCATCTGTTTTACGGCATCTCCATGGTGGAGCGCTACCGGGACGCAGGTCCCGCCAAGCCCTACCTGATCTTTGCCCTCACCGATGAAACCTACTCCCTGGTGTGCAGCGGCGAGGTACCCCAGGGGGTGGACCGGAAGGGGTATTTCTTCCTGGTGTCGCTCTTCGATCACCTGTACTGGATCGCCGGCAGCGTGGTGGGGGCGCTGCTGGGGGCCGTGCTGCCCTTTGACAGCACCGGCATCGACTTCGCCATGACAGCCCTCTTCCTGGTGGTCGTGACCGAACAGTGGCGCGCCACCAGGGACCACCGCCCGGCGCTCACCGGGCTGGGAGTGTCGCTGGTCTGCCTGCTGGTCTTCGGGCCGGAGGGCTTCCTCATCCCGGCCATGATCGGCATCACGGCGGTGCTCACCCTGCTGCGGGCTGTGGGAGCGCCCCGAAAGGAGGAAGACGACCATGTCCATTGATCTGCACGCCGCCGCTCTGGTGGCGGTCATTGCCGCGGTGACCATCTTGCTGCGCTTTGCCCCCTTTGTGGTGTTCGGCGGCGGTCGTCCCACGCCCCGGTACGTGGTCTACCTGGGCCGGGTGCTGCCCGGCGCCATCATGGCCATGCTGGTGGTCTACTGTCTGCGGGGGGCCGACCCCCTGGGCTCCACCCACGCCCTGCCCGAACTGCTGGCCGGGGCCGCCGTGGTGGGGCTGCAATGCTGGCGGAAAAACACCCTTTTGAGCATCGCCGCCGGCACGGTATTCTATATGATTCTGGTACAGGTCGTTTTTGTATGAAATAACATAAAAAATATCTGCGCCGGCGGACATCTGCCGACGGCGCAGATACATACAGGAAAACAGACCGGCAAATTGTGTGCGGACAGTGCGCGATTTGCCGGTCTGTTTTGTCGAGGGGGATTCTAAAAAGGGGGGAACAGACCCGGCAGGCAATTGCCGTGCGGGTCCGTTCCCCCTCTTGATTAAGGACGTTCGGCCAGCGTGATGTAGGGCTGGGGCTTGCCCACATACTTGTAGGCGGGGCGGATGATGCGGTTGGCAAACTCCACTTCCTCCACCCGGTGGGCACACCAGCCCGGCACACGGGCAATGGCGAACAGCGGGGTGTACAGGTCCTCGCTGATGCCCAGCATACGGTAGATCAGCCCGCTGAACAGGTCCACGTTGGCGCAGACCTTCTTGGGACCGTGCTTCTCCTCCGCAAAGACCTGGGGAGCCAGCCGCTCGATGCTGCACAGCATCTCGAATTCCTCGTCGTAGCCCTTGGCGTAGGCCATGCGGCGGGCATGGTTCTTCAGGATCTGGGCGCGGGGGTCGCTGACGGTGTACACCGCGTGGCCCATGCCGTAGATCAGGCCGCTGCCGTCGCCGGCCTTCTTGCGGATGATCTTGCGCAGGAACTCCCGCACCTCGTCATCGTCGGCGGGATTTTCCACATTCTCCAGGATGTAGTCCAGCTGGTGCATGACCTTCAGGTTGGCGCCGCCGTGCTTGGGACCTTTCAGCGCGCCGATGGCCGCCGAGATGGCCGCGTAGGTGTCGGTGCCGGAGCTGGACAGCACACGGCAGGTGAAGGTGGAGCAGTTGCCGCCGCCGTGGTCGGCGTGGACCATCAGGCAGAGGTCCAGAAGCCTTGCCTCCTCGTGGGTGAACTTCTGGTCGGCGCGGTAGGTGCTCAGGATGTGCTCCGCCGTGCTCTGGCCCTCGGTGGGCAGATGGAAGTACATGCTGGACCGGTCGTACACCCGGCGCTTGATCTGGTAGGCGTTGACCATCATGGTGGGCAGCTCGGCAATGAGGTTGATGCTCTGCCGCAGGATGTTGGGCAGGCTGGAATCCTCGGCGTGCTCGTCGTAGCTGTACATGGCCAGCACGCTGCGGGCCATCTTGTTCATCAGGTTGGGGGAGGGGGAGTTGAGGATCATGTCGTCCGCAAAGCCCCGGGGCAGTTCCCGGTGATGTTCCAGCAGCTTGCAGAACTTGGCGTGCTGCTCCCTGTTGGGCAGCGAACCGAACAGCAGCAGCCACACCACCTCCTCAAAGAGGAAACGGTCGTGGTTGTCCGCCTCGGCGGCCAGGGTATCGATGTCGATGCCGCGGTAGACCAGCCGGCCGGGAATGGGCACAATGGTGCCGTCCGCCGTTTTGTCGTAGCCGATAACGCTGGACACGTTGGTGATGCCGGCCAGCACGCCGGTACCGTCCAGGTTGCGCAGACCGCGCTTGACGCCCATCTGGTCCGCCAGTTTGGGGTCCAGGTGCGCGTTGTGCTCCATGTACTCGTGGCAAAGCAGTTCCAGTTCATCCGGCTCCAGGGCCGGTACGTCCGGGTAATACATCGGCAAGCCCCTCTCTCTGGTTGCATATTTATTCGCGCGGCATGCGCCTGCCATGCCAAGCGCTTTAGCGCGGTGAATACTGTCATTTTAGTATGCTTTTCACGCTTCGTCAAGAAAAAACTTAAAATTCTGTCAGAATGGACAAGGAGACACTTTATTTTATTAAGCTGGTGGGCGTTTTACCCGGTACTGCATAAAAATCCGCGTTGACAACCCCGACTAAAGCGGGTATAGTGTAGGAAGAGTTTATAGCATCGGGCAGTGTGCATACACGCTGCTTTTCGGAATCGGAAACGGAGGGAATATCCACGATGAAACTGCACCCCCAGGGCGTGTATCTTGTGAACGGTGCGCTGCAGGACAGCGCCCCCGCCGGCGTCAGCGAGGCTGATGCGCGCCGCGGCACCATTGCCTGGTCCATTCTGGAGGCCCACAACACCAGCGGTGACATGGCCAACCTGCGCATGAAGTTCGACTCCATGACCAGCCACGACATCACCTACGTGGGCATCATACAGACGGCCCGGGCTTCCGGCATGGAGCGCTTCCCGCTGCCCTATGTCATGACCAACTGCCACAACTCCCTGTGCGCGGTGGGCGGCACCATCAACGAGGACGACCACCAGTTTGCCCTCTCTGCCGCCCACAAATACGGCGGCATCTATGTTCCGCCGAATATGGCGGTCATCCACAGCTACAACCGGGAGATGATGTCGGGCTGCGGCCGGATGATCCTGGGTTCCGACTCCCACACCCGCTACGGCGCCCTGGGCACCATGGCGGTGGGCGAGGGCGGCGGCGAGCTGGCCAAGCAGCTGGTGGGCCGTACCTATGATATGGCCTATCCCGGCGTGGTGGCCATCTACCTCACCGGCAAGCCCAACCCCGGCGTGGGCCCCCACGATGTGGCGCTGGCGCTGGTGGGCGCCACCTATGCCAACGGCTATGTGAAGAACAAGGTGATGGAGTTCATCGGCCCCGGCGTGGCCAACCTGTCGGCGGACTACCGCAACGGCATCGATGTCATGACCACCGAGACCACCTGCTGGTCCTCCATCTGGCAGACCGACGAAGTGACGGAGCAGTATTTCGTCCAGCACGGCCGCCCCGAGGCCTACAAGGAACTGAAACCCGCCGATGTGGCCTACTACGACGGCTGCATCGAGCTGGACCTTTCCACCGTGGAGTGCATGATCGCTCTGCCCATGCATCCCAGCTATGCCTATCCCATCCGGGAACTGAAGGCCAACGCCCAAGAGATTCTGGCAGCGGCCCAGGAGCAGGCCAACAAGCAGCTGGGCGGCAAGGTGACGATGGATCTGGTGAGCAAGGTGCAGCCCGACGGCCGTATCTATGTGGAGCAGGGCGTGGTGGCCGGCTGTTCCGGCGGTACCTATGAGAATATATGCGCGGTGGCCGAGATCTTGCGGGGCAAGAGCTGCGGCAACGGCGAGTTCAAGTTCAGCGTCTACCCCGACAGCATGCCCACCTACCTGGAACTGGTGAAGAACGGCGCGGTGGCGGATATTGTCAGTGCGGGCGGCATCTTCCGGGAGTGCTTCTGCGGTCCCTGCTTCGGCGCCGGCGACACCCCGGCCAACGGGGAGTTCTCCATCCGCCACACCACCCGCAACTTCCCCAACCGGGAGGGTTCCAAGCCCGGCGAGGGCCAGATCAGCGCGGTGGCCCTCATGGACGCGCGGTCCATTGCGGCCACGGCGGCCAACGGCGGCTACCTGACCGCCGCCAGCGAGGTCTGCGACAGCGAGTACACCGCCCCCGAGTACCACTTCGACCAGGGCGTCTACGACAAGCGGGTCTACAACGGCTGGGGCCATCCCGAACCGGACTACGCCCTGAAGTTCGGCCCCAACATCAAGGACTGGCCCGAGCAGCCCGCCCTCAGCGATGATCTGCTGGTGAAGATCGTCAGCTACATCACCGACCCGGTGACCACCACCGATGAGCTGATCCCCTCCGGCGAGACTTCCTCCTTCCGGTCCAACCCGCTGCGTCTGGCGGAGTTCACCCTCTCCCGCAAGGACCCGGCCTATGTGCCCAGTGCCAAGGCGGTCCACGCCCTGGATGAGGCCCGCCGCGCCGGCAGCCTGCCGGAGGAGGTGGCGAAGGTCTACGCCGAGCTGGCCAAGCTGGGCTACACCCCCGATGCAATGGCCACCAACATCGGTTCGGCCATCTTCGCCAACAAGCCCGGCGACGGTTCCGCCCGGGAACAGGCGGCCAGCTGCCAGCGGGTGCTGGGCGGTGCGGCCAACTTTGCCTGCGAGTACGCCACCAAGCGGTACCGCTCCAACTGCATCAACTGGGGCATGCTGCCCTTCCTGCTGGATACCCCCAACGTGCTGGACAACGGCGACTACGTCTTCCTGCCCGGCGTGCGCAAGGCGCTGCTGGAGGCGGCGGATGAGCTGGAGGCTGTGGCGGTCAAGCCGGACGGCGGCCTCGTGACGTTCACCGTGCGGCTGGGCGCCATGACCGACGCCGAGCGCCAGATCCTGGCGGACGGCTGCCTCATCAACTACTACAAGAACCACTGATCATCTGCGGTCTGCGCATCGGGTGCGGGCCGCTTTTTTGTAAAATTCTGGTTTGGGGCGCCGCTTTGGTGGCATATTCACATGGGATATGCTATAATGGCGAACAAACACAACGAATCCGGGGAGGACCTTCTTTTGAAACACTGGTTGGAACGCACCCCCAGAACGTCCGGCGATTTCCTGCGCCTGGCGCTGGGCGTGGCGGTGATCTTCGGCGTGGTATGGCAGCTGCCGGCCATCGCGGGGGGCGTGCAGAAATTTCTCGATATCCTAAGCCCCTTCGCCTGGGGCATCGTGCTGGCCTATGTGCTGGATATTCCCGCCCGGTTTTTCGCCGGCAAACTCTTTGGCGGCAAGCGGGGCTTCGCGGTGCTGCTCAGCTATCTTCTGCTGTTCAGCGTGGTGGCGCTGCTCCTCTCGCTGGTGGTGCCCCAGCTGGTGCAGAGCATCACCTCTTTCGTGAACAGCCTGAGCAGCTATGAGGAGGACATCCAGAACGCCCTGACCTGGGTGCAGCAGACCTTCGGCATCGATACCGCCACCCTGGAAAGCTATGTGGGCGAACTGACCAAGGAACTGCAGAACTGGTTCAAGTCGGTGTCGGGCCAGGCCGCCCAGGCGGCGGCCGGCGCAGCGGCGGGGGTAGCCGGCGTGGCCATGGACGGCTTCGTGACGCTGGCCGTGAGCATCTACCTGCTGGGCAGCAAGGATCTGCTGCTGCGGGGGGCGCGCACCTGCCTGCGGGCGGCGCTGCCGCCCCGCCAGGCGGGCAGCCTCTTCTCGGTGTGCACCATGGCCAACCGCACCTTCAGCGGCTACATCGGCGGCCAGCTGGTGGATGCTTTGTTGGTAGGGGTGGAGACCTTCATCCTCATGTCGGTGTTCCGGCTGGACTACGCCCCCCTCATCGCCGTGCTGGTGGGTGTGACCAACATCATCCCGGTGCTGGGTCCCTTCATCGGCGCGGTACCGGGCGCCGTCATCCTGCTGCTGGAATCCCCGCTGCAGGCGGTGGAATTCGTCCTCATCATCCTGGTGGTCCAGCAGGTGGATGGCAACTTCATTGCCCCCCGCATCATCGGCAGCGCCACCGGCCTGCCGGGCCTGGGGGTGCTGCTGGCCATCATCGTGGGCGGCAACCTGTTCGGCATCCCCGGCATGGTCATCGGCGTGCCCACCCTGGCGGTCATCGTCACGCTGCTCCGGGAGGCGGTGGGCGCCGGTCTGGCGGCCCGGGGCATCGACGAGGACGGCAACCCCCTGTCCGACATAAAAAATTAACAAGTGGCCCCTTGTGTCTTCATGCGGCGGACGGTACAATAGAAGGGAAGACGTAGAAAAAAGGGGAAACTGCAACCTTGAGCATCAAACGTTTCTGGGATAAAAAGCCCGATACCATGTTGGAATGGGTCAGTCTGGTCTTTGCCAGCATCGCTTTTTATCTGTTCCTGAGCAACCTGGGCTATTTTGTGGGCGGCTTCACCGAGCTGCTGCGCATCCTCTCCCCCTTTGCGGGGGGCGTGGTCATCGCCTTTGTGCTCAATCCCATGACCAAATGGTTCCACCGGGTCCTCTTCCGGGAATCGCCCGGCATGCGGTGGGCCGCCATCCTGCTGTCCTACATCGTGGCGGCTCTGCTGCTGGTGCTGCTGGGCTGGCTGGTGGTGCCGCAGATCCTTTCCAGCATCTCCATCCTCTTCAACAGCCTGCCCGGCTACTTCGAGAGCCTGCAGAAGACGCTGCTCTTCCTGCAGGATCAGTACGGCCTGCGGATGGAGAGCGTCCTGCGCATCCTGGACGATTCCGAGACGATGATGTCGGAACTGTACACGGTGGCGGCCGCCGCCATGCCCCAGATCGTCACCACCATCGGCAGTGTGGCCTCCAACTTCGTGGCGGTCTTCACGGCGGTGGCCTCCAGCATCTACATGCTGGCCGGCAAGGACAAACTGATCCACCAGCTCAAGACGCTGGTCCACGCCTTCCTGCCGGAATCGGTGGCCAACAACACGCTGCGCATCTGCCGCTACACCAACGAGAACTTCACCGGCTTCTTTGTGGGCAAGATCATCGATTCCCTCATCATCGGCGTGCTCACCTTTGTGCTCATGTCCATCCTGCGGCTGGACTTCGCGCTGCTGGTCAGCGTCTTTGTGGGCATCACCAACATCATCCCGGTGTTCGGTCCCTTCATCGGCGCCATCCCCAGCATCTTCATCCTGCTGCTGGTGGACCCCGTCCAGGCGCTGATCTTCGCGGTGCTCATCCTCTTCATCCAGCAGCTGGACGGCAACTTCATCGGCCCCAAGATCCTGGGCCAGTCCATCGGCATCTCCTCGCTGTGGGTGCTGTTCTCCATCGTGGTGGGCGGCGACCTCTTCGGGCTGGTGGGCATGCTCATCGGCGTGCCGCTGTTCGCCACCCTCTTCGGGCTGCTCCATGAGATCGTGGTCTACCTGCTGGACCGCCGCGGCATCGACGCCGAGGGCAACCACCGGGACGCCGTCCCGCCGGAGGAACCTGCCGCCTGCGAGGCGGAGGCCTCCGACGAGGGCCGGGAACCCGCCACCATCTCCTGACATACAACACAAGAACCCCCGCCGCAGTGCTGCGGCGGGGGTTCTTTGCTGTAAACTCTTACTTCAGGAAGCCGTTGACGATCTGGTCCTCGGCCTCTTTCTCGGTCAGACCCAGGGTCATCAGCTTGATGAGCTGCTCCCCGGCGATCTTGCCGATGGCCGCCTCATGGATGAGGCTGGCGTCCACGCTGTTGGCGGTCAGGGCCGGGCTGGCGATGACCGAGGCGTGGTCCATGATGATGGCGTCGCACTCCGAATGGCCGGCGCAGGCGCAGTTGCCGTTGATGTGGCTGATGAACTCCTGCTTGCTCTCGTCCTTGGCCACGCTGCGGGAAACCACGTTGGCCGAGCAGCCCTCGCCGTTCAGGTCCACGTCAAAGTCGGTGACGGCGTGCTGGTCGCCGGTGGTCATGATCTTCTCATGGATCACCAGGCTGGCGCCCTCGGCCAGGTCGCCGCCCGTCTTGCGGATGGTGTCGTCCACGCCGGCGATCTGGGTGGTCTCCATCTCCATCTGGGCGCCCTCGGCCAGGTGCACGATGGTGGTGGGGTTCATGATCTGCTTGCCCCGGCCGTCGCCCTCGCCGTAGTGCTTTTCCACATAGCGCAGCTTGGCGTTCTTGGCCAGCCAGAAGGTGTGGATGCCGTCGTGCTGGGCGTTGCCGCCGCCGCAGTTGTGGATGCCGCAGCCCGCGATGATGGTCACGTCGGCGCCCTCGCCGATGTGGAAGTCATTGTACACCAGGTCCTTGAGGCCGGTCTGGCTCAGAATGACCGGGATGTGCACGCTCTCGTTCTTGGTGAACGGGCGGATGTAAATGTCGATGCCGGGCTTGTCGGTCTTGGAGACAATGTCGATGTTGGCCGTGGTGTTGCGGCTCTCCAGCTGGCCGTTGGCCCGGATGTTGTACGCGCCCACCGGCAGACTGTCCAGTTCGGCGACTTCCTTCAGAAGATTTTTCTCAATGGCGTCCAGCATTAGCCGCGCACCCCCTCTACTTTATCGGTCAGCACGCTGCAGGCGGGGCTGGAGGCGTCGGCGCTGCCCAGCAGGCCGGGCAGGATTTCGGCGCGGGGGCCTTCCTTGGCGATCTGGCCGTCCTTGATGACAACGATCTTGTCGGCAATGTTCAGGATCCGCTCCTGATGGCTGATGATCAGGATGCTGCCCCGGGTCTGCTCGTACATCTTCTCGAACACCCGGATCAGGTTCTGGAAGCTCCACAGGTCGATGCCCGCTTCCGGTTCGTCGAAGATGGACAGCTTGGTGCCGCGGGCCAGCACCATGGCGATTTCAATGCGCTTGAGCTCGCCGCCCGAAAGGCTGTCGTTGAGCTCACGGTCGATGTAATCCCGGGCGCACAGTCCCACCTCGCTGAGGTAGTTGCAGGCCTCGGTGATGCTGGTGTTCTTGCCGGCGGCCAGGCTCAACAGGTCCTTGACCTGCAGGCCCTTGAACCGCACCGGCTGCTGGAAGGCATAGCTCATGCCCAGGTTGGCCCGCTCGGTGATGGACATATGGGTGATATCCACCCCGTCCAGCAGGATCTGGCCGCTGGTGGGCTGGTAGATGCCGGCGATGACCTTGGCCAGCGTGGACTTGCCGCCGCCGTTGGGGCCGGTGATGGCCACAAAACGCTCCTGTACGGTAAGCGAAACATCGTGCAGGATCTCTTTATTGTCGTCGGTTTCGTAGCCGACGTTACGCAGTTCTAGCATGGTAAAGAAGCTCCTTTGTTAGGGGTTAGGGATAGTGCAAGTATTGCCATATCCTACCGAAATAATACTATACCATGAACCCGGACAAAGTACAAGAGGAATCTCTATAAAAATAGTAGATTTTGGCAAAAAACTCCGGCCGGTTCCCAAAAAAATCTTGACAGCAGGGGGGCAATGGTGCTATGCTTTAGCTGTTAAAAGTGTTGATCGGGAAAAGTATCGCCCAACATCCGCACAGAGAGCCCGGCATTCAGCTGCGAGCCGGGACGGGGACGGGGCGGGAAAGAACACCCGGGAGCTGCAAACTGAACCCCGCAAAGCGGGAAGTAGGGGCGCCGCAGGCCGCGCGTTACAGCGGCAGCGTTTCAAAGGTGAACGTGTACGGAAAAGTGACCGTACGCCGGGGGTTCCGGCTGCGGTAAGATAGGTGGCACCGCGGGTTCAAGACAGCAACTCGTCCTATACAAAGGGCGAGCGGGCTGTCTTTTTTTATTTGGAGCCGCTCGGGGAATACGGTTGTAAGAAATGTAAGGAGTGTCGTCAAAATGTGCTGTGTCATGGGTTATGCCGGGCATGATCTGCCCAAGGAAACTTTCACCGAGTATCTGCTGCGCACCACCTCCCGCGGGCCGGACGACCAGCGGGTCTGCGAGACCGAGTTCGGTCTTCTGGGCTTCGGGCGGCTGTCCATCATGGGCCTGACGCCGGAAGGCATGCAGCCCTTCTTCCGGGGGGCCGACTGCGTGGTCTGCAACGGCGAGCTGTACGGCTTCCGCCCCGTGAAGAAGGAGCTGGAAGCGGAAGGGTATACCTTCGAGTCGGATTCCGACTGCGAGATCATCCTGCCCCTCTACTATAAGTACGGCCTGGACATGTTCAAGCATCTGGACGCCGAGTTCGCCATGATCCTCTACGACAGCCGCAAGAAGCTGCTCATCGCGGCGCGGGATCCCATCGGCATCCGGCCCCTCTTCTACGGCTACAGCGAATCGGGCTGCATCGCCTTCGCCTCGGAGGCCAAGAACCTGGTGGGTCTGTGCAAGAAGATCTATCCCTTCCCCATCGGCAGCTACTACTGCAACGGCCAGTTCGTGCGGTACTGCGACATTGCCGACACCCCGGCTTACTCCCACGACGATATGCCGGAAATTCTGAAAAACATCCGGGAGAAGCTGGTGGCCGGTGTGGACAAGCGGCTGGACGCCGACACCCCGGTGGGCTTTTTGCTCTCGGGCGGCCTGGACTCCAGCCTGGTGTGCGCCATCGCCGCCAAGAAGCTGGGCAAGCCCATCCGCACCTTTGCCATCGGCATGAGCGAGGACGCCATCGACCTGAAGTACGCCAAGCAGGTGGCGGATTACCTCCACGCCGACCACACCGAGGTCATCATCAACAAGCAGATCGTGCTGGATGCCCTGGAGGAAGTCATCGCCATGCTGGGCACCTGGGACATCACCACCATCCGCGCCTCGGTGGGCATGTACCTGGTCTGCAAATACATCCATGAGCACACCGACATCCGGGTGCTGCTCACCGGTGAAATCTCCGACGAGCTGTTCGGCTACAAGTACACCGACTTCGCCCCCAGCGCCGCCGCCTTCCAGGCCGAGAGCCAGAAGCGTATCCGGGAGCTGTATATGTACGATGTGCTGCGCGCCGACCGTTCCATCAGCGTGAACAGCCTGGAGGCCCGGGTGCCCTTCGGCGACCTGGACTTCGTGAAGTATGTCATGGCCATCGACCCGGCCAGGAAGCTGAACACCTACGGCAAGGGCAAGTACCTGCTGCGCAAGGCCTTCGAGGGCGACTGGCTGCCCGAGGAGATCCTCTGGCGTGAGAAGGCGGCCTTCAGCGACGCGGTGGGCCATTCCATGGTGGACGATCTGAAGGAGTATGCCGAGGAAAAGTACACCGACCGGGAATTCGCCGAGCTGGCGGGAAAGTACACCTACGCCCGGCCCTTCACCAAGGAGAGCCTGCTCTACCGGGAGATCTTCGAGAAGTACTATCCCGGCCAGGCCGAAATGATCGTGGACTACTGGATGCCCAACAAGGCATGGCCGGGCTGCGATGTCAACGACCCCAGCGCCCGTGTGCTGTCCAACTACGGCGCCAGCGGGCAATGATTGGCAACAATTCGTAAATTTTCGCCATAATGGGTTGCATTTTTTCAGCGGGCGGCCTATAATGGCGTTGGTAAATCCACTGCAGAGTAGGGATTCGCGCGTGGGGCGGCAGCCCCGAAGTGCCTGACCGACGGGGAGTTGTGGCAGGACGAAGTGACCGGAAGGTCCGCGGTGCGCATCCCGCATCCCGCTGCTGCATGACGGTGCGCAACGGCGGGTGTGGTCAGTCTGTCCACGCCCGCTTTTTTTGCCTCCTCCTTTGTGCAGCAATGCGCAAACGAGGAGGTTTTTGTATGCTCAACCAACCGCTGTCCGTCTTTTCTGCCGCCTACTGGCGCGCCGCCCGGGCCGAGTTCCGCAACGTGCGGGTGCTGGCCTTCGCCGGGCTGATCTGCGCCATGGCCGTGGTGCTGGAAAGCATCCCCATCTTTTTGCTGGGGCCCAGCCTGAAGATCTATTTCAGCTTCCTGGCCGTTTCCCTGGGCTGTATGTGCTACGGCCCGCTGGTGGGCATGATGGCCGGCGCCGTCATCGATACGGTGGGCTTTCTCATTTCCAGCTTCGGGGAACCCTATTTCCCCGGCTTTCTCATCACGGCCATCCTGTCGGGGCTGCTCTACGGCATGATGCTCTACCGCCGCAAACCCACGGTGTGGCGTATCATTTTGCTGCGGATCATCATCAACTACGGCAGCAACGTGCTGTTGGGCAGCGTTTGGAAGGCCATGCTCTACGGCAAGGGCTATCTCTATTACGCCACCACCGGCCTTGTGAAAAACACCCTGCTGCTGCCCCTGGAAGTCTTCCTCACCTGGGTGGTGCTCAGCGCGGCCGTGCGATATGGCCTCGACCGCAAATATATCCACGGCGTCACCGTGCGGTGAGCCGCCTCTCTGGCCGGAGCGTCTCTCCGGCCTTTTTTGCACCTTAAACTGTACGCCATACAAATACACTTGACTTTATTGAAAAAGCATAGTATAGTAGGTACGTTGTCTGCCGGGCGGCCGGCAGGGTGTGTAAGAAAACATAGGGGGAACAATATGGAATGGTTTACGGCGCTGGTGGAACAGGCCAGCAGTTTTCTGTGGGATTATCTTTTGCTGTTTCTGCTGGTGGGCACCGGCATCTTTTTCACCATCCGGCTGCGGGGCGTCCAGCTGCGCCGCTTCGGTGAGGGCTTCCACCGGGCGTTCGGCGGCTTTACCCTCCATGGCAAGAAGGCGGGGGAGGACGGCATGAGCTCCTTCCAGGCGCTGACCACCGCCATCGCGGCCCAGGTGGGCACCGGCAACATCACCGGCTGTGCCACCGCCGTGGTCAGCGGCGGCCCCGGCGCCCTGTTCTGGGTGTGGGTGTCGGCCTTCTTCGGCATGGCCACCATCTACGCCGAGGCCGTGCTGGCCCAGCACTATAAAACGGTGGAAAACGGCCGGGTCACCGGCGGTCCGGCCTACTACATCCGGGCGGCCTTCAAGGGCCGGTTCGGCCGGGTGCTGGCCACCATCTTCTCGCTGCTCATCATCCTGGCCCTGGGCTTCATGGGCAACATGGTGCAGTCCAACTCCATCGGCGATGCCTTCGCCAACGCCTTCGGCCTCAACCGGCTGCTGGTGGGCGTCATTGTGGCGGCCATCGCGGCCTTCATCTTCCTGGGCGGTGTGCAGCGCATCGCCTCCGTCACCGAGAAGATCGTCCCCTTCATGGCGGCCTTCTACATAGTGGGCTGCATCGTCATCCTGGTGATGAACGCCAAAGCCCTGCCCGGCACCTTCGCCCAGATCTTTGTGCTGGCTTTTGACCCCCAGGCCATGGCCGGCGGCGTGGCGGGCGTCACGGTGCAGCAGGCCATGCGGTTCGGCGTGGCCCGGGGCCTCTTCTCCAACGAGGCGGGCCTGGGCTCCACGCCCCATGCCCACGCCCTGGCCAAGGTCAAGCAGCCCCAGGACCAGGGCGCCGTGGCCATCCTGGGCGTCTTCATCGACACCTTCGTGGTGCTCACCCTCACGGGCCTCGTGCTGATCTCCTCCGGCCTGGTGCCCCAGGGGCTCACCGGCACCGCCCTGACCCAGGCGGCCTTCAGCCAGTCCTTCGGCGCCTTCGGCCCCGTCTTCATCGCTATCTGCATGTTCTTCTTCGCCTTCTCCACCATCATCGGCTGGTACTTCTTCGGGCACACCAACTTCAAGGCCCTCTTCGGCGAAAAGTCCCTGCCTGTCTACAGCCTCATCGTGGTGGTCTTCATCCTGGTGGGCTCCACCCTCAAGGTGGACCTGGTCTGGGCCATGGCAGACTTCTTCAACGGCCTCATGGCCATCCCCAACCTGCTGGCACTGCTGGCACTTTCGGGGGTCGTGGCCGCCATCGACCGCGGCCGCACCAAGTAAAGTCTCCCCAAAACGGCAAGCGCCCCGCATCCGGGTATCCGGTGCGGGGCGCTTGTTTGGTTGTGATGAAAATCAGGCGGCGGATTCAGGGGTGGCGGGCTCCGGCGTGGCGGCCGGGGCGGGGAAGAGCTGGTTGAAACGCTTCTCCACCTCCTCGCTGATGTACTCGTCGCCGGGATAGGCACCGTCGTTGCTGTCGGCAAACTCCTGGATGACCTGCTCCCGCAGCTCCGCCTTGACGGCGTTGTCCCGTTCGGCCTGGGTGCTGTAGCTGCTGCCTTCGTATTCGTAGTAGGCGGTGACCCGCTGGGCCAGCTGCTCGTCGGTGAGGCCCTGGGCAAAACTGGCCAGGAAATCCAGCGAATAGTTGCTGCCGGTGCCGCTGTTGTCGGTGGAGCTTCTGAAATTGTAGTCGTCGGCGCGCACACCGCCCTGCTCGCCCAGTTCGGCGATGCGGCGGCAGTCGGCGGCAAAGGAGAGGGCGTCGGGGTAGCCGTTTTCGGGCAGTTCCACATAGACGCTCACCGTATCGCCATCCTGCAGTGTGTATTCCCCACTCTCGGTGTGGTTAAAGTCCACATAGATCTGCAGGTTGCGGATCCTGGCCTTCAGGTCGGGGTCGGCGTTGAGGGCCTGGTAGAACTGGTCCTGCAGGGTGGACTGGTAACGGCTCCGGGCATAGTCCCGCTGGGGGCTGTAGAGGCTCCACGCCACCGGCACCAGGGAGGAGCACCCCACCACCACAAGGATGAAGCCGCAGCCCAGCACGCTGAGCCAGTCAAACTTGATCTGGATGCGGGGATTGGCCGAGTAGACCAGCACCTCGATGCCCAGCAGAATGAGCAGCACGGGGGAGAACCGCACGATGCTCAACAGATCGAAGTGGGGCACGAACTGCTGCACCAGCAGCAGGATACCGGCCAGGATCAGCAGCACGGCGAAGGCGACACGGCCGATGCGGCGCACCTTTTTGGGGGGCGTGGGGGCGGCGGAAGCCGAAGTGGTTTTGTTTTCATCCATTTTGTTTACCTCATATCATTTTATACAGATTGTATTACTGCGGCATCCCGTCGTGGGGGTAGGGGGGCAGGTTGTCGCTGTCCCGGTGCTGGGGATGCAGACCCAGCAGCCAGACGCCGGCGGCGATGAGCAGCACGGCGATGAGGACAGTGGGAATGGAGCTGATATAGTAGTAGGCGTTTTCCACATGGAGCAGGGCCAGCAGGTCGTAGAGCATGGGCTCGATGAGGATGCTGTAGAGCGACCAGGCGCCCAGCGCCACCAGCCCCCAGCCCAGCAGCCGGTTGTGGCGGGGGATCATCAGTTTCAGGTCGGACCAGTTGCCCAGCAGAAGCATCTCGTCGGGCTTGGGGTCCCCGGCGGCCAGATGGCGGATCAGGTCGTAGGTGTCGAAAAAGCTGTACATCCAGACGATGAAGCAGGTGATGGCCAGCGGGCTGGCCAGGGCGCCCAGGATGAAGCAGCCGCAGAACAGGGCGATGAGGGACAGCCCCCGCTGCATATAGCCGTAGTACATCTGGCCGGCGCCGGGGACGCAGGCGAAGATAAAGGTGAGCAAGGCGTTCTTTTTCATGGTATCAATCTCCCTTGGCGGACGGGCCGTCGTCCTCGTGATGTTGCAGCTGGTCCAGGCCCTTCCCGGCGGCCAGCGTAAAGTTGCTGAAAGTATCGTCCAGACTGTCGTAGAAGCCGCTGACGGTGGTGTCCAGCCACTGGCCGAAGCTCATCCGGGGCTCCTGGGGCGCCACGGCGCGGTCGGTCATCCGCTGGGAGGCGCCCACCGAGGCAAAGCCCCACAGCACAAAGGCCAGCACCACGGCGGCCGCCGACGACACATACCGATTGGTCATGATGCGGAACCGGCGCAGCCGCATCAGGTTTTGCACCTGGGGGATCAGGTCCCGCATGGGCTCCTGCAGGCAGGCGGGGGCGGCGTCGATGAGATCGGTGTAGCGCAGCAGACACAGATCACAGAAACTCAGATGCTCGGCCGCTTCCAGGGCACCCAGATCATCCAGGGTACCGTCCTTCAGGGCGTACAGACCGTCGTCGGTCAGGTGACCTTCCCGGTCAAAGAGTTTTTCGTTGTCAAAATACAGGCTCATTCCTTCCGCCTCCTTTCATGAATCTGCTGGCGCAGCAGCAGTTTGGCCCGCCACAGCTGGCTGCTCACCGTGGCGGGCGGTCTGCCCACCAGGGCGGCGATTTCGGCGGTCTCCTTGTGTTCCAGAAAGTAGAGCACCGCCACCCGGCCGTAGGGTTCCCGCAGGTTGCGCACCAGCGTTTCCAGTTCCTCGGCTCCGGCCCGGCTGGCCAGCTGTTCCGCCGGATCGGCGGCATCCCCGGGCGGTGCGCCCCGGGGTTCGGGCAGGGCGTCGTCACCCGGCGCCTCCACCCGGCGCACCCAGGCGCTTTTCAGGTGATCCTTGCACTTGTTGGCCGCCACCCGCACCAGCCACGCCTTGTAGTACTGGGGCTCGCACCGGTCGATGGCGGAAAAGGCCGCCACAAAGGTATCCTGGGTCAGGTCCTCTGCGGTGTGGGGGTCGTGGACGAACTGCAGACAGACTGTATAGACCAGCCGCTGATACTGCTGCATCAGGCCGGTGAATTCCTCGTTGGTCAGCGCCCACACCCCCTTCCCTTTGTCTTTCTATTCAATAAGACGATTCCCCCGCGTCGGATTTTGCAACGCGGGGGAAATTTTTTCAAAAAAATTTGGTTGAGGCAACTCTTACAGGTCCAGTTCCAGCGTGACCGGACAGTGATCGCTGCCGAAAATGTCCATCAGGATGTCGGCCTTCTCGATTTTGTCCGCCAGACGGTTGCTCACGAGGAAATAGTCGATACGCCATCCCGCGTTGCGCTCCCGGGCGCGGAACCGCATGCTCCACCAGCTGTAGACGCCGGTGGCGTCGGGGTGGAGGTGGCGGAAGGAGTCGGTGAAGCCGGCGGCCAGCAGCTCGTCCAGCTTGCCCCGCTCCTGGTCGCTGAAGCCCGCGGCGCCGCGGTTGGGGCCAGGGTTCTTCAGGTCGATCTCGGTGTGGGCCACGTTGAGGTCGCCGCAGAGGATCACCGGCTTTTGGGCGTCCAGCGTCTGCAGATAGCGGCGCAGGTCGTCCTCCCACTGCATGCGGTAGTCGATGCGGGCCAGCTCGTTCTGGGAGTTGGGCACATAGAGGTTCACCAGGTAAAAGTCGGGGTATTCCAGCGTGATGGCCCGGCCCTCGTGGTTGTGCAGGTCCTCCTCCAGGCCGTACCGCACCGACAGCGCCGGGGTCCTGGCCCAGACGGCGGTGCCGGAATAGCCCTTCTTGTCGGCGCTGTAGATGTACTCGGTGTAACCCTCCGGGGCGAAGTCGGCCTGGCCGGGCTGCATCTTGGTCTCCTGGATGCAGAAGAAGTCGGCGTCCAGATTGCGGAAAGTCTCCTCAAAGCCCTTTTTCAGGCAGGCGCGCAGGCCGTTGACATTCCAGCTTACGAATTTCATAGGGATCCTCCTTTGTGGGGGTCAGGCAGGGGTTTTGGCGGCGTGTTTCTTCCAGGCGCCGCTGGCAAAACGGATGACAAAGCAGAGCAGCCGGCAGACCCAGTCGATGATCATGGCCCACCAGACGCCCACGGCGCCCCAGCCCAGCTGGACGCAGAGGATCTGGCTGAAGCCGATGCGCCACACCACCATCGAGATGATGGACACCATCATGGTGAACCGCACGTCGTTGGCGGCGCGCAGGGCGTTGGGCAGCACGAAGGCCAGCGGCCACAGGAAGATGGCGATGCCGCAGTGAATCCAGATCAGCTCGGTGGAGAGCTTGGCGGTCTCGGGGGAGAGGGTGTACAGGCTGAGCAGCGGGCCCAGCAGGGCCAGCACGGCGGCGTTGGTCAGACCCTGGGCGATGTAGTCCCACCGCATGAGTTTCTTGGTGTAGCGGATGGCCTGGTCAAAGTCCTGGGCGCCCACGCAGCGGCCCACCACGGTGATCATGCCCAGGCACATGGCGTTGCCGATGATGCAGCCCACGTTGTCCAGGTTGTTGGCCACGGCGTTGGCCGAGATATGTACGGTGCCGAACAGCGAGATCATGCTGACCACCAGCACGCGGCCCAGCTGGAACAGGCTGTTCTCGCAGGCCGAGGGGATGCCGATGGCCAGGATGCTGCGGACGGTGCCGCCCTCCAGGTGGGTGACGCTGCGGGCGGTGAGGCGGAGCAGATAGTCGTGGCGGGAAGCCAGCGACAGGATGATGACGGCGCCCACCGCACGGGAGACCAGGGTGGGCACAGCCACGCCGGCCACGCCCATCTTCAGTACATAGACACAGAGGGCGTTGCCGCAGAAGTTGATGATGTTGACGATGACCGACACCTTCATGGACACGGCGCTGTTGCCGGTGGAGCGGAAGATGGCCGCGCCGGCGTTGTACAGGGCCAGGAAGGGGAAGGAGAGGGCCGTGATGGTGAAGTAGATCAGGGCCGCTTCCATGACATCGTCGGTGATGGAGCCGAAGAAGAGGCGCAGCAGCAGGGTGCGCCCCACCAGACAGAAGGCGGCGATGGCGCAGCCCAGGATGGCGCTGAGGGTGACCAGCTGCCCGGCGCTGCGGGCGGCGGCATCGTTCTTGCGGGCGCCCAGGTACTGGCTGGTGACGACGGCACCGCCGGTGGCCAGGGCGCCGAAGATGGTGATGATGAGCTGGTTGATCATGTCCACCAGCGAGACGCCCGAGATGGCTGCCTCACCGGCGGAGGAGACCATCATGGTATCGGCCATGCCCACCAGGACTTCCAGGGCCTGCTCGATGATGAGGGGCCACAGCAGGGTGATGAGCTGGTGGTTGGTAAAAATCGGTTTGTTCTGTTGCTGCATGGCAGCAAATCCCTTCTCTCTATAACTTTCCCGCAGATGAGTATAACACAAAAAAGAACCCCGTGCAATGCACGGGGCAGGGCAACCCGGCGGGGCAGCCCGGAGGAGCTTTATTCGTAGCGCAGCGCGTCGATGGGGTTGAGCTTGGCGGCCTTGTTGGCGGGGTAGTACCCGAAGAAGACGCCGATGGCCATGCTGAAACCCACCGCAATGAGGATGGAGGCGATGCTGGGTTTGGCGGACATGCCCACCACGCTGCTGAGCAGGGCGCCCAGGCCGATGCCCAGCGCCACGCCGATGATGCCGCCGATCATGCAGAGGATGACGCTCTCGGTGATGAACTGCATGCGGATGGCGGAGCCGGGGGCGCCCAGGGCCTTGCGGGTGCCGATCTCCCGGGTGCGCTCGGTGACCGAGACCATCATGATGTTCATGACGCCGATGCCGCCCACCAGCAGCGAGATGGCGGCGATGGCCGAGATGCCCAGGGACAGGGTGTCCAGCATCTCGGTCATGGATTCCACAAGGCTCGAAATGCTGGAGGCACTGGCGGTCCAGGTGTCGTTGTAGGTGTAGTAGCTGGCAAAGAAGCTGCCCACCGTGTCCACGAAGCTGGTCACGTCCACGCCGGAGGCCGCCACCACCGTGATGCTCTGGTAGCCGGGGTCGGCGCCGGTGATGGACTTGGCCACATCCAGCGGGATGTAGATGTTGGTCTGGATCTGGTCGTCGTCGGTGACGCCGAACATGCTGGCGTAGACGTTCTCGGTGTACTCATAGACACCGGTGATATAAAAGGTATACAGGTTCTTGTTGATGGTCAGCGTGAAGGACTTGCCGATGGCGTCCAGGTTGCTGCCGCCGATGGCCTGTTCCACGAACTTTTCCGATACAACAGCCACCTTGCGGCCGGCGTCCCTGTCGTCGTCCAGCCAGCGGCCGGCCAGGATGGGGGTGTTGTCCTCCATGGCCTGAAGTTCGGCGGCGTTGGCGCCCGACACCGCGGCGGTGATGGTGGTGGTAGGATCGCCGTACTTTTCGATGGTGCCGTTGCCCACCTCCTGGGTCAGCTCGATGCGGCTGACCTCGGTGGGGAAGGCGGCGGTGAAGTCATCGATCATCTGGTCGGTGATCAGATCGTCCGCCGCGGGGGTGGAGTCCATGAACCGGCGCAGCGTCACACCCTGGGCGGTGCCGGAGGTGTCGTCGGAATCCTTCTGGGTCAGGCTGACCGTGATATTGCTCACGCCCATGCCCGACATGGAATCGGTGACGGTGCCGGTCATGCTGTTGCCCACCGTGACGATGGCAATGACCGCCGCGATGCCGATGATGATGCCCAGCATGGTGAGCAGACTGCGCATCTTGTTGCTGCGCACACTGGCCAGCGCCATCGAGATATTCTCAAAGAGCTGCACGTTCGCCGGACCCCTTTCGTTCACTCACAATCAGGCCGTCCCGCAGCGTCAGCACCCGCTGGCATTCCTCGGCCAGCTGGGGGTTGTGGGTGATCAGCACGATGGTCTTGTGGTATTTTTCATGCATCTCATGGAACAGGTCCATGACGACGCGGCTGGTCTGGCTGTCCAGGGCGCCGGTGGGCTCGTCGGCCAGGATCAGCGCCGGTTCGTTCACCATCGCCCGGGCGATGGCCACACGCTGTTTCTGTCCGCCGGACAGCTCGTTGGGCTGGTGTTTCATCCGCTCGGCCATTCCCACCCGGGTCAGCCATTCCTTGGCCCGGCGGGTGCGTTCGCCGCCCGGCACCCCGGCGTAGAGCATGGGCAGCTCCACGTTTTTCAGGGCGCTCTGCCGGCCGATGAGGTTGTAGGTCTGGAACACAAAGCCGATCTTGCGGTTGCGGATGGCGGCCAGTTCGTTGTCGGCGGCGCTGTGGATGTCCACCCCGTCCAGGGTGTACTGGCCGCTGGTGGGCTTATCCAGCACGCCGATGATGTTCATCAGGGTGGACTTGCCGGAACCCGACTCGCCCACAATGGCCACGAACTCGCCGGGGTAGACCTTCAGGCTGATGCCGTGGAGGATCTCCAGCTCGTTGGGCTTGCCGATGTAGTAGCTTTTGTGGATGTCATGCATCTCGATGAGGGGACGGGGCGCTTCTGCCGGTGCGTCGGGCAGACGCAGTTTGCGGCCCGGTTCCGGGGTGTCGTCCAGCAGTTTATCGGCCACCGCTTTGGCAAATTGTTCGGTATCGCGCATCTCACATGCCTCCCGGTGCGCCGCCACCGCCGGGGCCGCCGCCCATGTCACCGCCGCCTGCCGGGGCTGCCGCCATGGCGCCGCCGTCGGTAACTACCATCTGGCCGCCCATCATGCCGTCGGCTTCCTGGGTGGCGGTTTCAATGCCCTGGGTCAGGTCGGAACTGGAGCGGATGACGTCGCCTTCGTTCAGGTCGTCCCCCGAGATCTCGATGTAATAGTCGTTGGAATCGCCGGTGGTCACGTCCACCTCTTCAAAGGTCATGTCCACGCCCTCGCCGCCGGTCTTGCGCAGCACATAGCTGGAACCGTCGTCGTGGGTGCCCACCGCGTCACGGGGCACCGTGAAGATGTCGTCCTTCTCGCTGATGACGATCTCAACCTGGGCGGAAATGCCGATGAGCAGCCCCGTGTCGCTGCCGTTGACGGTGACGGTGGCGCCGAAGGAACCTTCCTCGTTGGCCACGGGGTCAATGCGGGTCAGGGTGCCGGTGATGGTGGCATCGCCGGTGGCGTCGCTGGTGATGTTGCACTGCATGCCGGTGGACAGCTTGCCCACCGAGCTGGCGGGGATGGTGACCTCCACCGTCAGGTCGGATACGTCCTGGATGGTGGCCACCGTGCCGGTGCAGACCGAACCCACCGTGGCGTTCAGCTCGGTGATGGTGCCGTCCATGGTGGCGGTCAGGGTGCAGTCCTCCAGGGTGGACTGCAGGGTGGTCAGCGTGTCGGGGGTGCGGCTGGCCTGTTCCAGCTTGGTCTCGGCGCTGTCCACATTGCGGGAGTTGGTGGTCACGGCGCTGTCGTACTGCTGCTGGGCCTGGTCCAGCGCCTGGCGCAGCTGATCGATCTGGCTGTAGTACTGGCTGATGGTGTCAAACCCCTGCAGGCCCAGTTCGGGAATACTGCACTGGCCCTTGGTGGTGCTCAGCTGGCTCTGGTAATCGGTGAGCTGGCCCTGGATGGCCTGCTGCTGGTCGGCGTTGCCGTCCTTCTGGGCGTTGGTCAGCTGGATCTGCAGGCTGGCGATGGTGTTCTCCAGCTGGGCGATCTTCTCGGCGTACAGGCCGTAGTAGTACTCCACGATCTCCCGGTTGGTCTTGTCGGCCATGGTGGGGTCCTGCATGGAGGAATAGCGGTCAAGACCCAGGGTGTCGTAGTCCTCCTGGGCATTGGCCAGATCTTCCTGCAGCTGGGTCAGGTTGGTGGACTGGTCCTCCACGCTCTGGGTGTAGGAAGTCTCGGCCTGGTCCAGCGTGTCGCTGTAGTTCTGCTGGGCCGTCTCGATCTGCTTTTCCACGTCGGAGGTGTCCAGCGTGGCGATCACGTCGCCGGCCTTGACGGTGTCGCCCACCGCCACGTTCACCGCCGTGACCTTGTAGGTCTTGACGGAATCCGAGGCCGTGACGCTGGCCGTGGAGCCGGAGGCCACCGTGCCGGTGACGCTGACCGAGTCGGTCAGGCTGGTCTTCTGCAGGGTGGTGGTGCGCACGAACTGATAGGTCAGTGCCTTGCTGGCGGCTGCGGTGCGGCCCAGCTGGGACAGCACGAAAGCCAGGATAAGCAGCAGAATAACCAGAAAAATCGTCAGCTTTTTGTGACGTTTGAACCAATGCAGGGGGTTGTGGCGCTTGAACCAGTCCAGCGGACGGCGCGCGGCAGTGTCATGTTCCGACATAAATGTTCCGAAGCTCCCTTCGCCTGAGGCGGATTTTTACTTCCCCAGTGTAGCGCGAAATTGTGTACAAATTTTGTTCAAAAAGCAAAAATGGCGATATGCCTGCACAGGCAGACATATCGCTGTATAAATTTGGCTAAATTGTGAATGCGGGGTGTGAACACGTCATTTTTCGCGGCCCTGCGTCTGCGGTTTGTTACGCGGCAGGCTCGAAGCTGTCCAGCACTTCCTTCAGGACGTCGCGGGCGGCTGCACCGGCATCGTCCACATCTACAAAACTGTTGGGATAATTTACTGCCAGGCTGTAGAAAATTCCATTCTGCTCAAAGAAAGCGTAAGAATTCAGCCAGGGAGAAGTCTTGCCGTTGCTGGTGCATAGCGGCAGCAACGCAGTAATGCCGGAAGGGGTCGTGTATTCTTCCACTTCCCAGATCAGCGCAGCCTTTTTGTCAAAGTAGACACTGTGGTTGGGCGCAGTGGTCCCGGCCGCCTGGCTCGCAGAGGCGAGAAGCACGTGGGCCTGGGTTTCCACCTGGAATCCATTGCTCAGCACATCCACCCGGCGGGGATAAAGGTACTGCGGAGTCGATTCGGCCCACTCCACGGTAAAACCGGCAGGGAAGTCACCGGCCAGACGCCACAGTTCTTCAAAATAGGCATCGTAGAAAGCATTGCATTCGTCGATGGTGAGGTTTTCCCAGTTGTCGGGACGTGGGATTTTATCGGAATCGGGAATCAAATGAACGGCGTTATCCGGCGTACCGCTGTCCAGAAGATCGTTTCGCAAAAGGGGCAGGCCGGTGGCCTCGGTCAGGTCGGCCCAGCTGTCATAGCCTCGGCCGCCGGGACCGTATTTCGGAGGAAGATTGCGCCCGCCGCAGGAGGTATGCATCGGCGGCACGCCGTCGGCGTCCCATTCGTCATTATAGTGCGCCATCAAAGAATCCATCAGCTTGTCAGGCAATTCATAGGCGGTCTGGTCATACTGGATGGCGTAGCCGGTGTTGTTTTCGGGGGCAAAGCTGGGGCGGGGGGTGGTGCGCAGGTTGGTGAACTGTACCCGGCCCAGCAGGGCACCGGCGGCCAGCAGCAGCGGCGCCCCGATGCATACCGCCAGCCGCAGGGCCCGGGTCCGCCGCTTTTGGCGCTTTTCCCCGGCGGGCAGCGCCTGGGCCACCACGGGCCAGAGGTCGGTCTCGGCGGGGTGCAGTCCTTCCTGCAGCGCACGGCGCAGCAGGGTTTCGTCGCGGTCAGGTGTCATGGCAAAATCCCTCCTTTTCCAAAAGTGCGGCCAGTTTTCCTTTGGCCCGGTGGTAGCGGGTGCGCAGGTAACTTTCCGGCCGGTGATGGATCTTCGCCAGGGTGGCGTAGTCCATGCCGTCCAGTACCCGCTCCAGCACCAGCGCCCGGTCCAGCGGCTCCAGCGTGCGCAGGGCGTCCCGCAGACTTTCGCGGATGCCGGGGTCGGGCGGCGGAGGCGGTTCGGGTGCCTTGCGCTGCTCCGCCCGTCTGGCGGCCCGCAGCATATCCAGCGCCGTGCGGTAGGCGATGCGGTACAGCCAGGCCCGCTCGTTGTCCTGCCCGCCGCCCCGCAGCCGGTGGCGGTGGAGCCAGGCCTTCACAAAGGTGGTCTGCACGGCGTCCTGGGCGTCGGCCTCGCTGCCCAGCAGCGCCGTACAGTAGCGCAGCAGCGGTGGGGTGTAGGCGCGCACCAGCTTTTCCAGGTCCTGCTCGGTCTGCATACCGGATCACTTCCTTTCGTGGGAGTCTTTTCACCCTTATAACGCCGCCGGGGTCCCGTTTGTGTCATACAAAAACAAAAGCGGCAAAATTTTTTGCCGCTTTTTGCCGTTATTCGATTTTCAGCCCGAAGCCGCTCAGCAGCGCCACCACGTCGGGGAAGCTGAATCGCGCCCCCCGCAGCCTGTTGTCGGTGGGATCGATGGCGTAGTCGGTGGCCTCCCGGAAATCCGCCTTCTCCAGATCGCACCGGCTGAACTGGGTGCGGCCCAGCGGTACGCCGCGGAAATCCGCCCCCGCCAGTTTGCAGTCGTCGAAGGTGCAGTCCCCGAACCGGCAGCTGGAAAAATCAAACCGGGTCAGCGTCATGCCGGAAAACTCATTGTACCGGAACTCGCACCGCTCCGCCTTGCCGAAGGGCTGCACCAGGGCGCTGCGTCCCTGCAGCCCGCCCCAGGCCACCGACCGGAAGGCGCAGCCGGAAAACCAGGCGTCGCTCATCTGGCTGAAACTGAACACCACGCCGCTCCAGGTGCAGTGCTCGAAGGTGCAGGAGAGAAAACTGCAGTTCTCGATGCGCACGCCGTCCCAGCGGCAGTTCTTGAAGGTGCAGTCGTTGTATTCCACCCCGCGCAGCACGCTGCCGGGGTCCAGGGCGTCAAAGACCTCTCCCTGAAAGTATTCCTTGGCCATCAGGACGGCCTCCCTTTCTTCAGAATGGCCTGCTTCACGGCCCGGTAGGGCTGGTAGGCCAGCAGCGGCAGCGCCAGGCCGACAACTGTGTAGGCCAGCCACCAGGCCCCGCCGGTGAAGAGAGTGGGGAAGGCCGCCAGAAGATAACTCTCGCCGCCGGTGAGTTGCAATCCCACCCAGCTCACCAGCTTGAAGCTGAGAAAATGCAGAATGACGATGGGCATGGTGGCCCGGCCCAGGGCGGCCAGGGTTTTGCCCAGCGGGGGCAGCAGGGCGGCCAGGTGAGCGCACTCATAGACGAGAATCCAGCCGGCGGCGCTGGCCATTAGCAAAAACAGCCAACTGGGGTACTGGTTGGCTGCGAGCCCCACCGAACCGAAGGGCAGCAGCAGCGCCAGCACCAGCGCGGCGGCCGCGGCCAGCCCCACCCGTACAGCGGGAGTGCGGGCAGGCTGTCCGACGCGGCGGACCAGCACGCCCAGGTAAAACAGGCTGTAGCCGCTGGCGGCGATGCCCAGCCCCCAGACGTTCCACCCCGTGCGGGAACACTGCCAGCCCAGGATCAGCAGCACCCCTGCCACAAACCCCTGAGCCAGCAGGGTATCCCGCCCGGCCAGCAGTTTGCGCAGGGCGAACTCCACCACCGCATAGACGATGGAGATCTGGAACAGCGCCTGGACAAACCAGAGGGCGCCGCCCAGCTGGGTGCCGCCGTCAAAGACGCACCAGTGAACGGTGCGGCCCATGATGTCCTTGAGGGTCACAGGGGTGGTGATCTGGTTGCCGGGCAGATCGAGGATCCGCGCATCGTTTGTGAGGATGTTCAGCTTCAGAAAGAGGTTGTTGCAGGCCGTGAAGACGGTGTTGGCGGCCACAAAGGGCAGCCACAGGGTGACGAGCCGCCGCACACAGAAATGCCGCAGCCCCGAAAGCCCCTCCCCCAGCCGGAAAAAATACCCGCTGAGCATAAAAAACAGCGCCATGTGGAAGAGATAGATGTAGGCCGTGCCCGCAAACCCCGAATGTCCCACCACCATCAGCACGATGCCGATGCCGCGCATGGCATCCAGAACGCCGTCGCGCTGTTTCGCCATAAGAATGTACCCCGCTTCCTTTATAATAAGGCCAGTATACCGCAAAAAGCGCCGCACGGCAAGCCGTACGGCGCAGAAGGGTCATTGTGCGTTTTTGGAGCGGCAATGGGGACACAGATAGTGGATGGTCAGCGTGTAGCCGCGCACTTCGGTGCCGATGGCTGCTTCCACTTCACGGATCAGTCCCACCACCGGCAGGTCGGTCAGTTCACCGCAGCCGTCACACAAAAGGTGTCCGTGGGGGACGGGATTGCAGTCATAGCGGTCCGGACCACCGGCCATTTCCAGATGGGCGACTTCCCCGTCGCGCTCCATCAGTTTGAGATTGCGATACACGGTGCCGCGGGCGATGTGGGGCATCTGCTGGCGGGCGTGACAAAAAATCTCGTCTGCCGTCAGGTGCTGCGGGCGCTGCTGATGCATGATTTTCAGAATCAGCGCTTTTTGGCGGGTCATGGGCGGGCCTCCTTCCTGAATAAGACTTTATCTTAAAAGATACAATACACGATTTCTTGATTTTTGTCAACAGGCAATTTTTCAAATAATAAGAATAATTCTTAAAAATAGGCTTGACAGAGTAAAAAAATATGATATAATGAGGCTATAGCAAGACAGGTTCTTGAAATAACAGAACGAATTCTATAAAACGGAGGTAAGTAATATGGAACTCAAGGGTAGCAAGACCGAGAAAAATTTGTGGGAAGCGTTTGCCGGTGAAAGCCAGGCCCGCAACAAGTACACCTACTTTGCATCCAAGGCCAAGAAGGAAGGCTATGAGCAGATTGCCTCCATCTTTGACGCCACCGCCAACAACGAGAAGGAGCATGCCAAGATCTGGTTCAAGCTCCTGATGGAGAACGGCGAGATCCCCGACACTCTGACCTGCCTGAAGATGGCCGCCGCCGGCGAGAACGAGGAGCACACCTCCATGTATCCGCGGATGGCCGCCGAGGCCAAGGAGGAAGGCTTTGACCAGATCGCGGCCCTCTTCACCATGGTGGCCTCCATCGAGAAGGAGCACGAGGAGCGCTACAAGGCCCTGGCCGCCAACATCGAGGCCGGCAAGGTCTTCGCCCGGGAGACCGAGCAGGTCTGGCAGTGCCGCAACTGCGGGTATATCTACATCGGCCAGCACGCGCCGGTGAAGTGCCCGGTCTGCGCCCATCCCCAGGCCTACTTCGAGCTCAAGAGCAGCAACTACTGATTTCTCCCAAAGGGAGGGGCACGGCCCCTCTCTTTTTTTGTGATTTTTTTTGCGATCCCCGTTGACAATCCCCGGGCACCGTGGTATAGTATCGGTGTTAGAAAAAACTAACCAAGCCAGACACAGGGTGTACGCCCTGTTTTCCCAAGAAGGACCGTGCCGTGCGGAGGACCTACCGTGTGGCGCGGCTTTCTCAAAGCAAATGATTAGTTATAGCTAACATTGACCGGGTCCAACGCCGCCCCGTTGCGGCGTTTCTTTTGGGCTCGATGATTAGTTAAAACTAACAACAAAATGCAAACCGGCAAAGGAGGGAACAACCATGCCGCTGACGATGGTACAGGCGGGGCAGACCGTCCGCATCTGCCGGATCACCGGCCGGGACGAGGTGCGCCAGCACCTGGCGGAGCTGGGGTTCGTGGTGGGAGCCAGTGTGACGGTGGTGAACGTGTTGGGGGGCAACCTGATCCTGCAGGTGCAGGAGAGTCGGGTGGCGCTGGACAAAACGCTGGCCCTGCGGATTCTGGTGGCCTGACGGAAACGGAAGCGGCGCGCATGCGCCGTGACGATACAAACAAGCGGGGAGGATACGCAATGAAGACATTGAAAGAGCTGAAAGTGGGCCAGACCGCCACGGTGGTGCGGCTGCACGGCGAAGGGCCGGTGCGGCGGCGCATCATGGATATGGGTCTGACCAAGGGCACCCAGGTGTACCTGCGCAAGGTGGCACCACTGGGGGACCCGCTGGAACTGACGGTGCGCAACTATGAACTGAGCATCCGCAAGGCCGACGCCGCCATGGTGGAAGTCGAGTGACCAAAGCAGGCGCCTGGTTCCAGGCATAGAGAAAGGGGTATTTTGGCAATGGCAATCAAGATCGCACTGGCCGGCAACCCGAACTGCGGCAAGACCACGCTGTTCAATGATCTGACCGGCTCCAACCAGTACGTGGGCAACTGGCCCGGCGTCACGGTGGAAAAGAAGGAGGGCCGCCTCAAGGGCCACAACGACGTGGTCATCCAGGACCTGCCCGGCATCTATTCCCTCTCGCCCTACACGCTGGAGGAAGTGGTGGCCCGCGGCTACCTGGTGGGGGAAAAGCCCGACGCCATCCTCAACATCATCGACGGCACCAACATCGAGCGCAACCTCTACCTGACCACCCAGCTCATCGAACTGGGCATCCCGGTGGTCATGGCGGTGAACATGATCGACCTGGTGCGCAAAAACGGGGATAAGATCGACCTCAAGCGCCTGAGCAAGGAGCTGGGCTGCGAAGCCATCGAGATCAGCGCCCTGAAGGGCGAGGGCAGCCGCCAGGCGGCGGAGCTGGCCGTCCAGGCCGCCAAAGAGGGCAAGGTGGGCGAGCTGCCCCACGTCTTTACCGGCAGCGTGGAGCACGCCATCGCCCACATCGAGGAGTCCATCCAGGGCAAGGTGGAGCCGCGGTTCCTGCGGTGGTACGCCGTCAAGCTGTTCGAGCGGGACGACAAGGTCCAGGCCGAGCTGGGGCTGGACCCGGAACTGCTGCGCCACATCGACGAGCACGTCGCCGACTGCGAGAAGGAGATGGACGACGACGCCGAGAGCATCATCACCAACCAGCGCTACGCCTACATCAACACGGTGGTCAGCCGGTCGGTGAAGAAAAAGGCCCGCACCGAGCACCTGACCCTGTCGGACAAGATCGACCGCATCGTCACCAACCGCATCCTGGCGCTGCCCATCTTTGCGGTCATCATGGCGCTGATCTACACCATCGCCATGGGCAGCACCGGCTTCTCCTTCGGCACCATGGCCACCGACTGGACCAACGACGTCCTCTTCGGCGAGATCGTGCCCCCGGCGGTGGAAGGTTTCCTTGTTTCCATCGGCTGCGCCGACTGGCTTATCGGCCTCATCAACGACGGCATCGTGGCCGGCGTGGGCGCCGTGCTGGGCTTCGTGCCCCAGATGCTGGTGCTGTTCCTGATGCTCTCCATCCTGGAGGACATCGGCTACATGGCCCGCGTCGCCTTCATCATGGACCGCATCTTCCGCAAGTTCGGCCTCTCGGGCAAGAGCTTCATCCCCATGCTGGTGGGCACCGGCTGCGGCGTGCCCGGCGTCATGGCGTCCCGCACCATCGAGAATGAGCGCGACCGCCGCATGACCATCATGACCACCTGCTTCATCCCCTGCAGCGCCAAAATGCCCATCATCGGCCTGTTCGCGGGCGCGCTGTTCGGCGGTTCCGGCCTGGTGGCCACCTCGGCCTACTTCATCGGCATGGCGGCCATCATCGTCTCCGGTATCATCCTCAAAAAGACGAAGCTCTTTGCGGGCGACCCCGCGCCCTTCGTCATGGAACTGCCCGCCTACCACATCCCGGCCTGGGGCAACGTGCTGCGCGCCACCTGGGAGCGCGGCTGGTCCTTCATCAAGCGCGCGGGCACCGTCATCCTGGCGTCCACCATCGTGCTGTGGTTCCTGCAGGGCTTCGGCTTCACCGACGGGCAGTTCGGCATGGTGGAGGATAACAACACCAGCCTGCTGGCGTCCATCGGCGGCGCGGTCAGCTTTATCTTTGCGCCCCTGGGCTTCGGCTTCTGGCAGGCCACCGTAGGCACTGTCACCGGCCTGATCGCCAAGGAAAATGTCGTTTCTACTCTGGCGGTGCTGTTCGGCTTCGCGGGCGAAGTCTCCGAGAACGGCGACGAGATCTGGGCACAGATCCCGGCTTACTTCACCCCGCTGGCGGCCTACAGCTTCATGATCTTCAACCTGCTGTGCGCCCCCTGCTTCGCGGCCATGGGCGCCATCAAGCGGGAGATGAACAACGGCAAGTGGACCGCGGCAGCCATCGGCTATATGTGCCTGCTGGCCTACTGCACCTCCCTGGTGGTCTACCAGATCGGCGGGCTCATCACCGGCGAAGTGGCCTTCAACTTTTTCACCATCGTGGCGGTGGCGATCCTGGCGCTGGCCGTCTGGCTGCTGGTCCGCCCCAACAAGTACGAGAACGTCAACGAGGTCAGTGTGGATACCCGCAAGCTGATCCGCTCCAAATCCTGACCTGATCTGAAAGGAGTGCCCCACATGCTGGAATTTCTGGCGGTCAATTTCAACCTGCCTACCCTCATCGGGGCGGCGCTTATCTTCGGCGGCACCGGCTGGCTGCTCTGGCGCCACCACAAGTCGGGCGGCTGCTGCGGCGACTGTGGCGGCAGCTGCGGCTGCTCGGGCAGTTGCAGCGGTGGATGCAGCAGCTGCCACGGTGGTTGCTGCCACCACGGCGAATCCTGAGATGCTCCCCCGGCGGGGCGTCGGTCTGCGGGCCGGCGCCCCGCTTTCGGTTGCAAAAAGGCCCGACCCGTGGTATAGTAGTAGCACATACCGTACCGAAAGGGGGCCGCGCCGATGAACATCCATGAATCGGCCGAAGACTATCTGGAAAAAATCCTCATGCTGCAGGAGCAGAAGGGCTCGGTGCGTTCCATCGACATCGCGGTGGCCATGGGATTCTCCAAGCCCAGCGTCAGCGTGGCCATGAAGAACCTGCGGGAAAACGGCTATATCTCGGTGGACGGCGACGGCTACATCCACCTGGAGGAGCCCGGCATGGTCATCGCCCGGCGCATCTACGACCGGCACCGCAAGCTGACCCGGTTTTTTGTGGCGCTGGGGGTGGACCCCGAGGTGGCCGCCCACGATGCCTGCAAGATCGAGCATGATCTCAGCGAGGAAACCTACAGCAAGATGATCGCCTTCGCCGAGCGCGAAGGGATGCATTCCTGACAAAATGATTCTGCCTGCCGCAGACGCCTTTCGGGGTGTCTGCGGTTTTCCATTTTCGGGAAAGAAATGACTTTTTTCTCCCGGAGGAGTATACTGAATCTGTACCCTATGGGAAAAGGAGGTCGCCCGGATGGACAAAAAGGAACTGTTTGAGTCCCTGCCGGTGCCGGTGGCGCTGCGAAAGATGATCGTGCCGGCCGCCGTCAGTCAGATCATTGTGCTGATCTACAACATGGCCGATACCTTTTATATCGGCCGCACCAATAACCCCTATATGCTGGCGGGGGCTTCGCTGATTCTGCCGGTCTTCAACATGCTGACCTGTCTTGCCTCCCTGGCGGCCATCGGCATTGTGCTCAAGGTGGAGCGGCTGCCCCTCAACGTGGGCATCGGCATCTGCCAGGGCATGGTGCCGCTGGTGGCCTACAACTGCGCTTCGGGAAACGAAAAGCGGATGAACCGGGTCATCCGGCTCTCTCTGGGCACCGGCCTGGTGGTGGCCGCCGCCAGCATCCTGCTGTACGAACTGTTCACCCCCTGGATTGTCCGGGTCTTCATCTCGGACAGCGCTACGGTGTCGCTGGCCGCCACCTTCCTGCGCATCCGCATCCTGGCCACGCCGCTCATGTTCCTGAGCTTTTTCACCGTCTACATCTTCCAGGGCTTCGGCAACGGGCGCATCTCGCTGTTCCTGGGCGTGGTGCGGTGGCTGGTGTTCAACATCCCCATGCTCTACCTGCTGAATTTCCTCATCGGCATGTACGGCATCGTCTGGGCCCAGATCACAGCCGATGTGCTGACGGTGCTGCTCTCGGTCTATGTCTACCGCACCCGTCGTCCCGCCTTTGCGGTCTGACCGCTTCATACAAGCCATCCCGGCCGGAGGCTGCTGCCTCCGGCCGGGGTTTTCTTATTTTTTCCCGAATACGAAACAGAGGATGTCCAGTACTGCCTCGATGATCAGCGAAATGCCGATGAAGGTCCACAGCACCGAGGTGGTGGTGAAGGGGTTGAAGACGATCAGCGCCCCGAAGACCAGCGTCAGGCCGGCGCCGATCATGGCCAGATACCAGTATTTCTGGTCCAGCCGCAGAGCGTCCACGGCCCACTGCAGTTTGTTGATGCCGTTGGCCAGGGTGAGCACCCCGTAGACCACCGTCAGGATGGGAAAGGTGAGGACGAACCATTCCCACCGGAAGATGCAGAACAGGCCCGCCAGCAGAAAGCTCAGCCCGGTGACCAGGCCGCCGCTCTGGGCGGCCACCTCGGGGGCAGCGCGGAAATAGCCCATCAGGCGGGCACCGCCCAGCAGGACGAGGATGACCCCCAGCGCCACCAGCACGGCGGAGGTGAAGGCGATGGGGTTGATGAGCAGCAAGGCGCCGATGACGATCTCGCCGATGCAGAGGATCAGGTTCATCAGGCTGCGGTCGATGGAATGACGATTGTTTTTCATGCACAGTTCCTCCCGTCATTGGTATGCGGCGGTGCGGGTCCGTTTATACCCACCCCGGGTGACTTTACCTTACCCAAGGGAGCGATACGGTGCAATGGACAAAAAGGCGGATCTGTCCGGAAAAGAGATCACAGCTGGAGGGCACGGCCGGTCCTGCGGTATTCGCTGGGACTGGTGCCGGTGGTCTGGCGGAAAATGCGGGAAAAGT
Organism: uncultured Subdoligranulum sp.; assembly: GCF_963931595.1. Lineage (GTDB taxonomy): Bacteria > Bacillota > Clostridia > Oscillospirales > Ruminococcaceae > Gemmiger. The sequence continues at coordinate 2,187,653 of NZ_OZ007030.1, read as the reverse complement.
AGTTTACATCCAGAAAACCGCAGTGCTGGGCGATGGTCTGGACCTGCAGCCGGGTGCCGACCAACAGACTGACCGCCAGCCGCATCCGCTCCTGAAGGATGAATTCAGTCAGGGGCTGGCCGGTCTCCTTTTTGAAGCGGGCGGAAAAATAGCTGGCGTTGCAGTCCAGGGCGGCGGCTACAGTGCGCAGGTTCAGCGGTTCGGACAGATGCTGGCGGACATACAGGACGGCGGTCTGCACCGGCTTGGAGTACCCGTCATTGCTGTGGCGCTGCACCAGAAGACAATACTGGTCGGCCATCTCCAGCACCAGCCGCTGGGCGGCGCCGGTGGTGGGCAGCTGTTCGATGCGGGCGGCACAGGTGCGGGACAGATCATCCAGATAGATGGGATGCACCCCGCCCCGCTGGGCGGCCTTGCGAAGTACGGTGTTGTGGACGATACAGTAGTTCTTGATGTTGCGCACCGGGTCAGCCAGGCGGGGTTCCACCGCCACATTCAGGTCTACGTCGTGGAGCAGCTGATGCAGCCGGGGACGGTCTCCGTCGGTCACCGCCTGCAGCATGTCATCTTCCAGCTGGTAGCGGATCTCCAGCCGCTGCATGGCGGCGGGCAGATCGGCCTCCCGGGTGGGCACCGAGAGGGCAGCGGGGGAAAATTCATCCTCCAGACTGATGGGGCGAACCTCGGCCTGGTGGCCGTACAGCAGTTCGCACAGAGTGTAGAGCATGGCGTAGAAGGGGCTGTTGTCGGCGATCTGAGGCAGGGTGGGGTAGAATTCCTCCAGCAGGTGTGCCCGGGCCGGGGGCAGTTCGTAGTGCTCTGCCGTTTCCAGGATCTGCTGTCCCGAGGGACGGATGGAAAGGTAAGGCCCCACGACCATGCAGTGGAGCGCGTCGGGCAGCAGAAAAAACAGATAGTGCAGATAAAACCGGTCGGTGACATGATACACCGGGCCGGCCTCCATGTGGGAGAAAAACATCTGGCAGCCCGCAAACACCGAAGGTGTCACCCCCAGCTGCCAGCGCAGACCGGCGTCGATCTCCAGGTCGGTCTCGGCGGGCAGGGTGAATTCCCGGCTGCCGATACCGGACTTTTCCAGCACTTTCAGAAAAAAAGCGAACTCATTTGCGCAGTTCATACAAAAAATACCTCGAACATTTGGCGGCGTTGGCAAACTATACATACAGTATGCGCCTTTTTCTGCACAATGACAAGAGAAAAAACAAAAATAATACTATTTTGACACGAAAAAATTCTAATATAAGGGGCTCTCATTCTGGTAAGATACATACAACGTCCGGACAACGAATTTTAACCCTCTACTTACCCTCTACACTGTTGGATTAAGGAGTGATTGTATGAACCGCAGCGCCACGGTGCGTCCCTTCGGAATCCGCGACAAGGTCGGTTACTTGTTCGGAGACTTCGGCAACGATTTTACCTTTATTTTTTCCACCATGATGCTCATGAAGTTCTACACGGATGTCATGGGTGTTTCGGCCGGTGTGGTCGGCCTGGTCATGACCATTGCGCGCATCGTGGATGCCTTCACCGATGTGACCATGGGCCGCATCTGTGACCGCAGCCGCACCACGGCCCACGGCAAGTTCAAGCCCTGGCTGCTGCGCATGTGCGGCCCGGTGGCCATTGCCTCCTTCCTGATTTACCAGAGCAGCCTGGCAGGGCTGCCCATGGGGGCCAAGATCGCCTGCCTGTTCGTGACCTGCATCCTGTGGGGATCGGTCTTCTACACGGCCATCAACATTCCCTACGGCTCCATGGCTTCCGCCATCTCGGAGGACCCCGATGACCGGCAGTCCCTGTCCACCTTCCGCACCATGGGCGGCACACTGGCCGGTGTGGTCATCGGTGTGGGGCTGCCCCTCATCGCCTGCCAGAAGGTGGACGGTGTGGAAACCCTCATTGGTTCCCGCGTCACCCTCGCGGCCGGTGTTTTCTCGGTCCTGGCCGTGGTCTGCTATCTTTTGTGCTATAATCTGGTTATCGAGCGTGTCCGCGTGGAGACTCCCGACCGCAAACAGGAGTCGGTGCTCCAGATGCTCAGGAGCGCCGTACACAACCGTGCCCTCATCTCCATCATCGCGGCGTCCATCGTCATGCTGCTGGCCCAGCTCACCATGCAGGGCATGAGCGGCTACGTCTACCCCGACTACTACAACAACGCGGCCGCCCAGTCCGCCTCCACGATCACCATGATGGTGGGCATGATGCTGGCCGCCATCCTGTGGTTCTGGTATCCGCTGCACAAAAAGCAGGTGGAGGAGAACGTCCAGGCCCTGAAAGAAAAGCATGCCGCCGAAGCATAATCCATAAGGAGGTATTTCTGTATGCGAACTGTCTGCAACATCAACCACAAATGGGCTTTCCGCAAGGGAGCCCCGCTGCCCGAAACCTTCCCCGCCGACTGGGACCTGGTCAATCTGCCCCACAGCTGGAACAACATTGACGGCCAGGACGGCGGCAACGACTACTGGCGCGGCACCGCTGTCTATGTGCGGGCGCTGGAGCGCGCTGACCTGCCCGAAGCGGAGGCCTATTTCCTGGAGGTCAACGGCGCCAACTCCTCGGCGGATGTCTACCTGAACGGTGAAAAGCTGGCCCACCACGACGGCGGCTACTCCACCTGGCGGGTGGAGCTCACCGGCAGGCTGCAGGACGAAAACCTGCTGGTCATCACGGTGGACAACGCCCCCAACGACCGGGTCTATCCCCAGTCGGCGGACTTTACCTTCTACGGCGGCCTCTACCGGGATGTGAACATCCTCTGCGTGCCCGCCACCCATTTTGAACTTTCCTATTACGGCGGCTGCGGCCTGCACCTGACCCCCGATGTCAGCGGCAAGGTCACGGTGGAGCGCTGGATCGCCGGTCCCGCCGACGGCACCACCGTGCGGTACACCATCCGCGACGCCGACGGCAACGTGGCTGCCCAGACCACCAACGCCGCCGACAAGACCGAACTGCAGGTGGACCAGGTCCATCTGTGGCATGGCCGCAAGGACCCCTACCTCTACACCCTCACCGCCGAGCTGCTCCGGGACGGCACGGTGCTGGACAGCGTCAGCCGCCGGTTCGGTTTCCGCAGCTACAGGATCGACCCCGACAAGGGCTTCTTCCTCAACGGCGAAAGCTATCCGCTGCACGGTGTTTCCCGCCACCAGGACGGCTGGCAGAAGGGCAACGCCATCACCAGGGAAGACCACATCCGGGATATGGACCTGATCTGCGAGGTGGGCGCCAACACCATCCGTCTGGCCCACTACCAGCACGATCAGTTCTTCTATGACCTGTGCGACGAGCGCGGCATGGTGGTCTGGGCCGAGATCCCCTATATCTCCCGGCATATGCCGGGCGGCCGGGCGAACACCCTGAGCCAGATGCGGGAACTCATCGTGCAGAACCATCACCATGCATCCATCGTGGTCTGGGGCCTGAGCAACGAGATCACCATGAAGGGCGACAAGGACCCCGATCTGCTGGACAACCACCACGAGCTCAACGATCTGTGCCACACCATGGATCCCACCCGTCCCACCGTCATGGCGGTGGTGAGCATGTGTCCCACCGACAGCCCCTACCTGGAGATCCCCGATGCCATCTCCTACAACCACTACTTTGGCTGGTACGGCGGCGACACCGCCATGAACGGTCCCTGGTTCGACAAGTTCCATGCCGAGCATCCCACGCTGCCCATCGGCTGCAGCGAGTACGGCTGCGAGGCGCTGAACTGGCATTCCGACACCCCGCAGCAGGGGGATTACACTGAGGAATACCAGGCCTACTACCACGAGGAGCTCATCAAGCAGCTTTTCAGCCGGCCCTATATCTGGGCCACCCACGTGTGGAATATGTTTGACTTCGGCGCCGACGCCCGCAACGAGGGCGGCGAGAACGGCCAGAATCACAAGGGCCTGGTGACGATCGACCGCCAGTACAAAAAGGATGCCTTCTACGCCTACAAGGCCTGGCTGTCCGATGAGCCGTTTGTCCACCTGTGCGGCAAGCGGTTCGTGAACCATACCGGCGACACGGTGCGCATCACCGTCTACTCCAACCAGCCCCAGGTGGAACTGTTTGCCAACGGGGTTTCCCTGGGGGCGCAGCAGGCGGAGGATCACTTCTTCCGCTTCACGGTGCCCAATCAGGGCGTGACCCAGCTGGAAGCCGTGGCCGGTGACTGCCGCGACAGCGGCACCATCTGCCATGTGGATACCACCGACGAGCGCTATCGCCTGCGGGAACGCGGCGCCATCCTCAACTGGTTTGATGTTACCGAAAACGAAGGCTTCTACTCGCTGAACGACAGGATCAGCGACATCATGAAGGCCCCCGAGGGCAAACAGGTCATTCTCGACCTGCTGGCCATGGTGGGCATGGGCGGAAACGGTGAACCCGATGAAAATTTCGCCCGGATGATCGGCGGCTTCACGGTGCTGCGGCTCTCCGGCCTGGTGGGCACCCTGGGTGAGAACAAGCTGACCAAGGAAACGCTGCTCTCGCTGAACGCCCGGCTGAACACCGTCGCCCGCGTCTGATATTCTCTTTCCTTCCGGGAATCTTCTCTTCCATCCAACAGCACGGCGCCCTCCGCAATTGTCGGAGGACGCCGTGCTGTTATTATGAAGATCAGTCCTGACCGGGTACCTTGGGCAGGTTGGCAAAGCTGGCCTCCAGCTCTGCGTCGGTGGGGATGGTGTCGGTCATCGTGCCGTCGTGGAACTTCTCGTAGGCCACCATGTCGAAGTAGCCGGTGCCGGTCAGGCCGAAGAGGATGGTCTTCTCCTCGCCGGTCTCCTTGCAGCGCAGCGCCTCGTCGATGGCCACCCGGATGGCGTGGCTGCTCTCCGGCGCGGGCAGGATGCCCTCCACCCGGGCAAACTGCTCGGCGGCCTCAAAGACCCTGGTCTGTTCCACCGCCACGGCCTCCATCAGACCGTCGTGGTAGAGCTGGGCCAGCACGGGGCTCATGCCGTGGTAGCGCAGGCCGCCCGCGTGGTTGGGCGACGGGATGAAGTTGCTGCCCAGGGTGTACATCTTGGCCAGCGGACAGACCATGCCGGTATCGCAGAAGTCGTAGGCGAACCTGCCCCGGGTGAAGCTGGGGCAGGAGGCCGGTTCCACCGCGATGAAGCGGTAATCCGCCTCGCCCCGCAGCTTCTGGCCCATGAAGGGGGAGATCAGTCCGCCCAGGTTGCTGCCGCCGCCCGCGCAGCCGATGATGATGTCCGGCTTGACGCCGTATTTGTCCAGGGCGGTCTTGGTCTCCACGCCGATGATGCTCTGGTGCAGCAGCACCTGGTTGAGCACGCTGCCCAGCACATAGCGGTAGCCGGGGGTGGAGGTGGCCACCTCCACCGCCTCGCTGATGGCGCAGCCCAGCGACCCGGTGGTGCCGGGATGCTCCGCCAGGATGCGGCGGCCCACCTGGGTGGTGTCGGAGGGGGAGGGGGTCACCGAGGCGCCGTACACCCGCATGACCTCCCGGCGGAAGGGCTTCTGCTCGTAGGAGCACTTCACCATATTGACCTTGCAGTCCAGACCCAGATAGGCGCAGGCCATGGACAGGGCCGTGCCCCACTGGCCGGCGCCGGTCTCGGTGGTGACGCCCTTGAGCCCCTGCTGCTTGGCGTAGTAGGCCTGGGCGATGGCGCTGTTCAGCTTGTGGCTGCCAGAAGTGTTGTTACCCTCGAACTTGTAGTAGATTTTGGCCGGGGTGTCCAGCTTTTTTTCCAGGTTGTAGGCACGCACCAGCGGCGCGGGCCGGTAGGTCTTGTAGTAGTCCCGGATCTCGTCGGGGATGGGGATCTCCCGGGTGTCGTTGTCCAGCTCCTGGCGGATCAGTTCGTCGCAGAACACCGGGCGCAGGTCGTCGTAGCCCATGGGCTGGCCGGTGCCGGGGTTCAGCAGCGGCGCGGGTTTATTTTTCATGTCAGCCCGGACATTGTACCAGGTGCGCGGCAGTTCCTCTTCGGACAGGTAGATCTTGTAGGGGATTTTCTCGGTGCTCATACGGAAGGCTCCTTTCTGTGTGCCGCGCGGGACAAAACAAAAAGGCCTTTGTCCCACAGGGCATGTGTAAAATACCCTTTGGGACAAAAGCCTGAAAGCTTCTGCGGTGCCACCCAAATTGGCGAATCGCTTCGCCCGCTCATCCGACGTGCCAACACACATCGTTCCCGCTAACGGGGGAAATCCGTCGGTTGCTACTGGGGCACTGGCCCGTTCGCTCCGCCCTCGGCAGTCCATTCGGCAAAGGGGTCACCGCCGCGCTCCCACCTGTCCGCGGCTCTCTGGGAGATTCCGTTCTCTGCCTACTCTTCTGCGTCCTCGGTTTATTGCTTCAGCGGTTTAACCCGCTGAATTGTCTGGGAGTGTACCAGACCCGGCGGCGCTTGTCAAGTACCTGCCGGAAATTTTGCTGTTTTCGCCAAAGTCAACAGTGTATCTTTGTAATAAATCACAAAGTCAATGGCAGCCGCCCGCGCCGCAGGCGGGGCGCTGCTCGGCCACTTCCTCCGGCTGTACCGGCGGCTGGCCGATCCAGCCCAGGGCCTCGTCCACGTCGAAGGTCTTGCGGCCGTCCTCGTTCACAAAGAGCGGGATGCCGATGCCGCCGTGTTCCCGCACCGGGACAAACACCGGGTCGTGGTCCCGCAGGGCCAGGAATTCCTTGAGATTGGCGGTGTTGGCGGTGATGTCGATGAATTCCGCCGCAAAGCCGCGCCGGGCCTGCAGGGCCTGGTAGTTGCGGCAGTCGATGCAGATGTGCGAACCGTATACTTTCATGAAGCATGCCTCCTGTCGGTTTGTCCCCAGTATACCCCCGTAAGCCCCAACCGACAAGGGACTGTACAAATTGTATTTTTTATATAACAGACTGTATTTTCCTGCCCCGGCCGCAGCCTGCAAAAAAGCGGGAAAATCCACAGGCTGCGGTTGATTTTGTGCGGCGGCGTGCTATACTGAAAATAAACAGTACCGGGGCAAGTTGTCCTGGTGCGGAACGACATGCGGAAAGGAACGGGATTTCCAATGGCAAACAATTTCAACTACTATTCGCCCACCGAGATCGTCTTCGGCCGGGGCGCCCAGACCCAGGTGGCGGCCCACGTGCAGAAGTACGGCGGCACCAGGGTGCTGGTGGTGTACGGCAGCCAGCGGGTGGTCAGGAGCGGCCTGCTGGACAGCATCATCCAGCCCATGGAGCAGGCGGGCATCCGGTGCTTTACGCTGGGCGGCGTGGTGCCCAACCCGCACCTGAGCAAGGTCTATGAAGGCATCGAGATCGGCAAGCGGGAGGGCATCGACTTCCTGCTGGCGGTGGGCGGCGGTTCCGCCATCGACACGGCTAAGGCCATCGGCTACGGGCTGGCCGAGCCGGACAAGGATGTGTGGGAACTCTACGAGAGCAAGCGCACGGCCAGGGGCTGCCTGCCGGTGGCGTCGGTGCTGACCATTGCGGCTGCGGGCAGCGAATCCAGCAACAGCTCGGTGATCACCAACGAGAAGACGGGGGAGAAGCGCTCCTACAACGACAATCTGGCCCGGCCCAAGTTTGCGGCGATGAACCCCGAACTGACGATGACCCTGCCCGACTACCAGACCGAGAGCGGCTGTACCGACATCATGATGCACACGATGGAGCGGTATTTCACCTCCCAGGGCAACATGGAGCTGACCGACGCCATCGCCGAGGCGTTGCTGCGCACCGTCATGGCCCAGGCGAAGATCCTGCACACCCATCCCGACGACTACGACGCCCGGGCCGAGGTGATGTGGGCGGGTTCGCTGGCCCACAACGACCTGACGGGCTGCGGCAACGGCGGCGGCGACTTCGCCACCCACGCCCTGGAGCACGAGCTGGGCGGCATGTTTGACGTGACCCACGGCGCCGGTCTGGCGGCCCTCTGGCCCAGCTGGGCGCGGTATGTCTGCGGCAACATTCCCGGCCGGTTTGCCCGGTATGCGGTGAACGTGATGGGTGTGACGCCCGGTGCCACCGAGGCCGAGACGGCGGAGAAGGGCATCCAGGCCATGGAGGCCTTCTACCGGGAGATCGGCATGCCCACCAGCATGCGGGAGCTGGGCATCGATCCCACCGACGAGCAGCTGCACGCCATGGCCCATAGCTGTGCTTCTGCCTGCGGCGGCAGCAAGGGTTCGGCCCGGCTGCTCCACGAGGAGGATATGTACAACATCTACAAGATGGCGCTGTAAAACCAACCTGACGGCCCCGGAGCGGTATGGACCGGGGCATTTTGCGTGGAAAAAACGGGCAGAACGCACAAAGAAAAGGACGGTTTCTTGTCGGTTCTGCGCAAAATCTTCCCGGCAGCCCGGCGGGGCCCCCGCCGCCCTTGCGGGCCTGCAGGCCGGTTGGTATACTGGAAGTGTCAAACCATGGAAAAGGAGGAAAGATGTATGAAAAACTGTCCGGTCTGCGGTCAGCCTGTGGAGGAGGCCTGGAAGGCCTGCCCCCACTGCGGCAGCCCGCTGGGGGAGGAAGAAACCGGCCCCCGTTACGCCCAGGCCCCCGGCGAAGGCCCCCAGGGCGGGGAAAGCTCCGGTCCCCGTTACGCCCAGACGCCCGGTGCCGGGTCCGGGGACTATACCGGCCCGTACGGCGGCCCGGCATACGGCACGGCCCCCACGGGGTGGGACACCGAACCACCGACCCTGCGGTGGGTGCGGCAGACCATCCGCTCACCCCTCTATCTGACGGCAACCATCGGCTACTGCTGCACGATTGTGTTCAGCCTGGCATCCACCTTCCGCTCCGGCATGGCTGCCGTCACCAACACAGCGGTCTACTCGCTGATGGGCAGCTCCTACGGAACGAGCAGCTGGATGGGCGAGCTGAACAACTGGCTGCCCCTGGCTTATGGTTCCTCGGTGGGGTCTACCCTGGTGGGCCAGCTGCCCAACATTCTGGTGGTCGCCGGCCTCTGGATGCTCTATGTCTCGGCGTCGGATACCTCCGGCGCACCGCTGAAAACCGCCGGCTTGAGCCTCATCCGGGGCGTGCAGATCTTCCAACTGGTGATGCTGGGGTTGATGGTGCTGCTGCTCATTCTTTCTTTCTTCGTGATGATGGCGGCCACAGGCTTCTATGATATGACATCGGTGATCCCCGTGGTACTGCTCTTCCTGGTGTTGATCGCGGTGATTCTCGGATTGGTCGGCTTCTACTACGCCCGGCTCATCGCCACCATCAACGGTTTCCGCCGGACCATCTGGACGGGCCAGGCCCAGGGCCCGGTCTCCCTCTTTGTGGCGGTGATCAGCGCGCTGGGCGGTGTGCTGCCCCTCTTCGGGGTGCTGGTGGGGGAGGCCTTCGCCACGCTGGCCAGCATCGGCGGCGCGGTGGCGGGCATTGCCTTTGCCATTCTGCTGTTCCGCTGCCATGACGATATCCAGCGGATGTCCGCAGACCCATCGTCCGGAACTTTGCCCTGAAACGCCAACATCCCGGTGCCGATAAGGCACCGGGATGTTTTTATGGGCAGAAAACCATTACAGAATGTCGATGTGCTCGCCGTTCAGGGCTTTGTTCATGCTGCGCACGGCGCAGAACTTGCCGCACATGGAGCAGGTGTCGTCATGCTCGGGGGAACGGTCCGCCCGGATGGCCTTGGCCGTCTCGGGGTCCAGGGCACAGGCCCACTGGGCTTCCCAGTCCAGGGCTCGGCGGGCGTCGCCCATCTTGTCGTCCTGCTCCCGGGCACCACGCACGCCCTTGGCAATGTCGGCGGCGTGGGCGGCGATCTTGCTGGCAATGATGCCCTGCTTCACGTCCTCCAGGTTGGGCAGGGCCAGGTGCTCGGCGGGGGTCACATAGCAGAGGAACGCCGCGCCGTTCATGGCCGCGATGGCACCGCCGATGGCCGCCGTGATGTGGTCGTAGCCGGGGGCAATGTCGGTGACCAGAGGACCCAGCACATAGAAGGGAGCGCCCATGCAGATGGACTGCTGCACCTTCATGTTGGCGGCGATCTGGTCCATGGGCACGTGGCCGGGGCCCTCCACCATGACCTGCACGTCCTTCTCCCAGGCGCGCTTGGTCAGCTCGCCCAGCTGCACCAACTCCTCGATCTGGCAGACATCGGTGGCATCGGCCAGGCAGCCGGGACGGCAGGCGTCGCCCAGCGAGATGGTCACATCGTATTCCCGGCAGATGTCGAGAATCTCGTCATAATACTGGTAGAACGGATTTTCCTCGCCGGTCATGCACATCCAGGCGAAGACCAGCGACCCGCCCCGGGAGACGATGTTCATCTTCCGCTTGTGCTTGCGGATCTGGTCGATGGTCTTGCGGGTGATGCCGCAGTGCAGCGTCACGAAGTCCACGCCGTCCTCGGCATGGAGCCGGATCACGTCGATGAAGTCCTGGGCGGTCAGGGTGTCCAGGTCCCGCTGGTAGTGGATGACGCTGTCGTACACCGGCACGGTGCCGATCATGGCGGGGCACTCGTGGGTGAGCTTCTGGCGGAAAGGCTGGGTGTTGCCGTGGCTGGACAGGTCCATGATGGCCTCGCCGCCCATCTTGACGGCGGCCATCACCTTCTGCATCTCTACGTCGTAGTCCTTGCAGTCCCGGGAGACGCCCAGGTTCACATTGATCTTGGTGCGCAGCATGGAGCCCACGCCCTCGGGGTCCAGGCAGGTGTGGTTCTTGTTGGCCGGGATGACCACCTTGCCGCTGGCCACCAGGGGCAGCAGTTCCTCCACCGTCATCCGTTCCTTCTTGGCAACGACCTCCAGCTGGGGTGTCACGATGCCCTTGCGGGCCGCCTCCATCTGGGTGGCATAGTTCCGTTCACTCATTTTGTTATTGCTCCTTTTGTGTATTCAGTCCGCCTCTTCGGCGTAACGTCCCTGTAAGGTCCAGGCGTGGTCCATGGGACCGCTGCCCTTGCCCAGATCCAGCCCGGCGGCCAGCGCCCCGGACAGGTAGTCCTTGGCCCGCTGCACGGCGTCGGGCAGGGCAAAGCCCTTGGCCAGATTGGCCGCAATGGCGCTGGACAGCGTGCAGCCGGTGCCGTGGGTGTTGGTGGTGGCAATGCGTTTGCCGGTGAACCACCGGGCGCCGCTGCCGTCCAGCAGCAGGTCGTTGGCGTCGTTGACACAGTGCCCGCCCTTGAGCAGCACCGCGCAGCCGTACCGCTCCCGGATGGTCCGGGCGGCCGCCTCCATCTCGTCAGGGGTCTGGATGGCGCAGCCCGCCAGCAGTTCCGCCTCGGGGATATTGGGGGTGGCCACCTGGGCCAGGGGCAAAAGCTCCCGGGTCAGGGTTTCCACCGCCTCGGGCCGGATGAGCCGCGCACCGCTGGTGGCCACCATCACGGGGTCCACCACGATATGCTGGGCTTTGTAAAACCGCAGCCGCTCCCCGATGACCTCGATGAGGGCGGGGGAGGAGACCATCCCGATCTTGACGGCGTCGGGGCGGATGTCGGTGAACACCGCGTCCAGTTGCTGGGCCAAAAATTCGGGGGTTACTTCGGAGATGGCGGTCACGCCGGTTGTGTTCTGGGCGGTCAGGGCGGTGATGGCGGTCATGCCGTAGACGCCGTTCATCGTCATGGTTTTGAGATCGGCCTGAATACCGGCGCCTGCGCTGGAATCACTTCCGGCGATGGACAATGCAGTTCTCATGATAGATACCTCGCATTTCTTTTGTAACGCGGCAGAGAGTGGTGCCCCCGGTCTGCCGCGGGGGTTCAGTGGTTTTGGGTCATGGCGTCCGAGAGGGCGCGCAGTTCCCGGCTGGCGGCGGTGATGTCGTCGGCGGCAAAGATGGCCGAGACCACCGCCACCCCGGCCACGCCGGTGCCGGCCAGCCGGGGCAGGTTCTCCCGGGTGATGCCGCCGATGGCCACCACGGGGATGGGCACGGCGTCACAGATGGCGCGCAGCGTTTCGTGGGAGAGGGCCGTCACATTGGTCTTGGTGGTGCTGCCGAACACTGCCCCGGCGCCCAGATAATCGGCGCCGCCTTCAAAGGCCCGGCGGGCTTCCTCGGGGTTGTGGGCCGACACGCCCACGATCATCTTGTCGCCCACCCGGCGGCGGACTTCCTCCACCGGCAGGTCGTCCTGCCCCACATGGACGCCGTCGGCGCCGCAGGCCAGAGCCACTTCCAGGTCATCGTTGATGATCAGCGGCACGCCGTACCGCTGGCAGAGACACCCGATGGTCCGCCCCAGATGGATGAAGCTCTCCCGGTCCAGCTGCTTTTCCCGCAGCTGCACGCAGGTCACGCCGCCCTGCAGGGCGGCCTCCACCTGGGTGCGCAGTGTCTGGCCGTGCAGCCAGCTGCGGTCGGTGACGGCGTAAAGCCGCAGACGGTCTTTATCGAAGTGCATAACGGGCTCCTTTCTCCAGTTGGTCGGGGGTCAGGCGGCAGACGGCGTCCAGCAGGTAGGTGCGGAGGCTGCCGCTGCCGTCCAGCGGACCCAGCCGGGCGTGGGCGATCTCGCCGCACAGTCCCATGGCACAGACCGCCGCGGCGGCGGCTTCCAGGGGCTGGCCGGGGTTGGCTGCCGCAAAGGCCCCCGCAAGACAGGACAGCTGGCAGCCCGTGCCGGTGACCAGCCCCATCATGGGGTGGCCGTTGCGGATGCAGAACACTTTGTCCCCGTCGCTGACCAGGTCCACGGCGCCGCTCATGGCCACCACGGCCCCCGTGCGGCGGGCAAAGTCCCGCACCAGGGCGCAGCAGGCGTCCAGATTGTCGGGGGTGACGCGGTCGGTGCTGTCCACGCCGGGGGCACCGCTCTGGCCCCGGGCCAGCGTCTCCATCTCGGAGAGATTACCCCGGATGACGGTGAACCGCACCTCCCGCAGCAGCCGCAGGGCGGTATCCCGACGGAAGCGGGAAGCGCCCACCCCCACCGGGTCCAGTACCACGGGGATGCCCCGGGCGTTGGCGGTGCGGCCGCAGGCCAGCAGCGCGGGGATGGTGGTGCGGTGCAGCGTGCCCAGGTTCAGCACCAGCCCGGCGGCCCGGGCGGTGATTTCGGGGGCCTCCTCCGGCTCATCGGCCATGATGGGGGAGGCGCCGCAGGCCAGCAGCAGATTGGCGCAGTCGTTGGCGGTGACGTAGTTGGTGATGGCGTGGACCAGCGGACGGCGGTCCCGTAGATTCTGGAGCAGCGGAGCAAACATAAGGCGGTTCCTTTTCAGTGGGAGAGGGATTTCTGCATGCGGCCGAGGGCCCCGGTGCCCCGCAAAGCGTAGACCAGCATGCCGGACAGGATGGAGCCGGCGGCGGTGGAGATCAGGAAGGGCACGATGTAGGCATAGAAGGCGATATCACCGGCGGCCTGGCCCATGAAGAGGATGGCCACGGGATAAGCGCACAGCCCGCCCAGCACGGAGGTGCCGAACACCTCGGCGATGAGGGTCAGGGGCAGGTTGCGGGTGGCGGCGTAGGCCAGGCCGCAGAGCAGGGCGCCGAACATGCTGCCGGGGAAGGCCATCAGGCTGCCCAGACCCGTCAGGTTGCGGATCAGGCTGGCCACAAAGGCCACGCCGATGCCGTACCAGGGCCCCAGCAGCACGGCGCAGAGGATGTTGACCATGTGCTGGATGGGGGCGCATTTGCTGCCGAACATGGGGAAGGAAAAGAGGCTGCCCACCACGGCGACGGCACAGAAGATGCCGGCAAGGGCCAGTTTGTGGATGTTTGCGTGTTTCATCGTAAAAACTCCTTTGTAGAACGGGGCGGAAAAGGCGTACAGCGACCCTTCCCCGCGGAAAAAACGCAGAGGAAGATACCCCCGCGCACGGAAAAGCGGTCGAGGCTCGCTGGCCTCCTCTCACGCCGGAACACGGCTTCCCATCGCTGTATCCTTCGGAACACAGGGCGCTCCCCCTCTGCCCGCCGCGGCACCGCCCGCGGAGCCTCTTTTGCCTCCTTTGCCGGTAAAATCCACAAAAAAATCGGGAGGCACCTGTTACGGTGCCTCCCGGAAAAAGTACAATCTACCACGACTTCCTACGGCGGCATTATCCGCATCAGGTGTAAGGGTCGAAGGTGATTCCTTCCTCTCAGCCTGTCCACACAAGCTCCCCCGGTTGTTCTGTTTGGTTGTATTATAGTCCCTTGCGGGGACGGCGTCAATGGATTCCGTCAAAAAAGTTCATTCCCCTTCGTCGGGGCGGCTGACCTCCCGGCTGTATACGTCCAGGATGCGGAAGGTGCCGGCCCGCTCGGCCTGGCAGAAGGCGCCCGGGGCCTGGGGAATGGCGCACTTTTCCAGCCCGAAGGCGGAGAGCTTGCGGCTCCACATATCCTCCGACATGTGGGTGAACAGATAGGGGGAGAGCGTCTTGAGCGGTGCCAGCTGGCACAGATCGCCCACCGTCATCTCATCCCGGACAGATTCCAGCATGCCCAGGTCGGCGGGCTTGCCCCGCTTGAGATACACCAGTTTGTTCTGGGAGGGGGACATGCCGGTCACCGACTTGTAGACCCGGTTGAAGTGGGTCACGTTGGAAAATCCCACCCGCTTGCTGATCTCGGTGATGGAGTAGTCGGATTCCTGGAGCAGTCGCTGGGCGTGGAGCACCCGCAGGTTGTGGATGTACTGCACGATGGTGCTGCTGGTGTACCGCTTGAACTCCCGGCACAGATGGTACTGGCTGATGTAGAAATGGTTGGCCAGCTGTTCCAGCGTGATATCCTCGGTGAAATGCTCGTGCAGATAGTTGATGATGTCGGTGACGCGGTTGCGCTGTTCGGGGCGGGCAGTGTCGTCGGAACTGCGCACCAGCTGCAGGGCCAGGGCGTTGACCATCAGGGTGATGAGTTCCCGGGAATAGAGGTCGTCCCGCTCCTGTTCCTGCAGGATATCCTTCATCAGGCTGTAGATGGGAGCGCTCTGGGCCCGGGGCAGTTTGTACACCCGGGCGCGCTCGCTGAGGGTGCGCAGGATCTGGGGCGAACGGATGACTTCGGGGTTGAAGTAGAGCAGCAGCCGCCGGAAAGGCACATCGTTTTCCTCAAAGGAGTGGTGCATCACGAAGGGCGGGAAAATAATGAATTCGTCCGGCTGGAGAATGTACTGGCTGTCCTCGATGATGTGCTGGCGGCGGCCCTGCTCCAGGTAATAGATCTCGAAAAATTCATGGTAGTGGGAGCGGACCATGTTGTCGTTGACGCCGCAATCCGCTCGCTGGCAAAGGGCCTGCCCTCCGCCATGAAAAATGCTGCCTTGTCGACCATGGTGTGGTTCCTTTCCGGCGCGGGTGCGCCGTTTTTCAGGGAGTGTCCCCATTATACACAAAATGGATCTTTCTGCAAATGCAAAGCAGCAGGCCGGAGCCACGGGCTCCGGCCTGCACGGGAACAAAACGATCAGACCAGACCCATCGCCGTGGGAAGCGCCAGGGAGATGGCCGGAATGTAGGTGACCAGCAACAGCAGGATGATTTCCGCCACCACATAGGGGATCAGGGTGCGGATGACCTTTTCAATGGGCAGCTTGCTGATGCCGCAGGAGACGAACAGGACCGAGCCGACGGGCGGGGTCATGGTGCCCAGGCACATGTTGAAGGTCAGCACCACGCCGAACTGGACCAGGTTCATGCCCAGGCTGGTGACGATGGGCAGGAAGATGGGGGTGAAGATCAGGCAGGCGGGGGTGATGTCCAGGAAGGTGCCCACGATGAGCAGCACCACGTTCATGAGCAGCAGGATGACATACTTGTTGTCAGAGACAGACATGATGGCATTGCTGATGGCGTTGGGGATGCCGGTGTAGGCCATGACCCAGCTCATGGCTAATTAGATGTAATAAAAGTGGAGAAAGGAAAAGCACAATCCAGACGGAACCGGTGGTGCAGTCAAGAAATATTGTGAAAACACAAGATTTCTGCTATAATGGGTGCAGAATACTCAATGATGGAAAGAGAGGCAGGAAGCCTATGCACATTAGCTATCAGCCACTATGGAACACCTTGAAAGAGCGCGGCATGAGAAAAGAGGACTTGCGGCTTGACGCTGGTCTGACTACAAATATGATTGCCAATATGGGTAAGGGAAAACATATCAGCATGGAAACGCTGCTGCGTATCTGCGAAGCCCTGAATTGTGGCATTTTAGATGTGATTGAATTGGAGCAGAATGAAAATAATCAAATCTAAGAATAAAACAAATCGGAATTTAGAGAGCGTGTTGATATGAAAATTAAAGAAATCAAGGAAAATAAAAAACAATTTCTCCCATTGTTGTTATTAGCAGATGAGCAGGAGGATATGATAAACAGGTATCTTGATAAAGGGACAATGTATGTTTTGGACGATGATGGAGTTAAGTGCGAATGTGTAGTAACAGACGAAGGAAACGGTATTCTTGAAATCAAAAATATTGCAACTGAACCAGAATATCAGGGAAAGGGTTACGGTAAAGCACTCATTGACTTTGTTGCTACGACATACAAAGGAGAATATTCCACATTACAAGTTGGCACAGGGGATAGTCCGTCGACAATCCCTTTTTATGAGAAGTGTGGATTTATTCGTTCGCATAGCATTAAAGACTTCTTCACGGATAATTATGACCATCCAATATATGAAGCAGGTACTCAACTGATAGATATGATTTATTTGCAGAAAAAAATATAAATCCAGTTTGTAGAGATACTATGATAAGAGTTTAACCCCCAAAAACTAACAGCCGTTGCAGGAGCCGATCCCGCAACGGCTGTTTTCATTTCCACGGCCTGCGCCGGAAGTTAATCCCGGAATTTTTAATCAGCGGCGATCTTTTGAAGAGCCTTTTCAGGGTTGTTCTTTCTTCGTCTGTAAGCCGCTTGTATTTCAATTGGAACGCCTTGCAGAAGATTTCCAGAAACTCCTGCACCCTGTCGCCGGTGGATTGCATGGCCTTTCGGACTTCCTTTATCAGTTCATCGGCGGGCGTGGTATCCGGCGCACTCTCCATGTCGTTCTCATGGGCTTTGCGTATATCGTGAAAGATAGCGTCCCATGTTTTGTGTGTCACATGGCAGAAAAAATCTTCTTCCCCTATCTGACCTGCTTCCAGAATTTTCAGGGAACGGTCTGCGGCGGCTTCGGGATGTTCTTCCAGTATCATTGCCCGGACGGCGGCCAGCGCACTGTTGATGTCATGGAACCGCATGGTGGCCATTCCGTCCACATAGATTTCTGCGTCAGCCATCAGCTCCACAAATTTTTCGTGGGACATCATCTCGCACAGCAGCCGGGTATTGATCCGTCCGCTTTTCAGAAGTGCCACGGCTTCATCTGTCAAATGCAGTTCAGACAGGGGGGGGTTGATCTGTTCCCGGTTTTCTGTCCGGCAGAACAGATAGTCAATGGACACCTCATAAAAGTCTGCCAATGTGATAAGGTTGCCGTGATTGATTTCCTTATTTCGGTTTTCTTCATTTTCATAGCTGGCTAAAGCAGATTTTGAAATGCCGGTCTTTTCCGCCAATTCTTCCAGCTTCAAGCCCTTTTCCACCCGTAAATCTTTCAAGCGTTCCTGCAAAGAAACATGGTCTTTCATCGATTTGTCACTCCCTTTCCATGTGGTTTTCGAGCATATATAACCATTATACCATACCGTTCCGAAATCGTGGAAATTTTCGATTTTGGGGCGGTATTCCTACTTTCTGGACATACGGGAAAGGGTTCAAAAATGAGCTATGATTAAGTCAGTTCATCGATGGATTATTCCAATCGAATGACCGGCCTGATGGGATATATTTACCCTGCTGGATGATATATAATAAAATCAATAACAAATCGGCAATTGGAGGAATGGAAAAGTGAATCTTAGAAGGTATCAACAAACAGATTGCAAAGAAATAACGGAACTGTTTTATAACACAGTACACACCGTCAATGCAAAAGATTATACCAAAGAGCAACTGAATGTGTGGGCAACTGGACAAGTGGATTTAGAAAAATGGAATCAATCGCTTCAAGAGCATTACAGCATAGTTGCTGTTGAAAATGATGTCATCGTAGGCTTTGGAGATATAGACAGCACTGGATACCTTGATCGTTTGTTTGTTCATGCTGACTATCAGGGAAAAGGAATTGCAACGGCTATTTGTAACCAATTAGAACAAGCAGTTGAGGGAAATATCACAACTCATGCGTCTATTACTGCAAAACCTTTTTTTGAAAAAAGAGGATATAAAGTTGTAAAACGACAGGAAGTAGAAAGACAAGGGATTTTTCTTACTAACTTTGTTATGTCGAAAGAAAAATAATCGAACCGCTCTAACCGAGGCTTTCAAAACTGAATACCCGCCGCCCACTAGCGGCATCACCGAGCAGGAAATCAGAAACGGTTTCCTGCTTTTCTTTTGCCCAAAATGAGGTGGTAAACCGCCACCCCATCCAATTAACCACAGGAAGGAGGAACCCGTTATGCCCTGTCCCCACCATGATATAAAAATCGTTCGGCGCAGCAACCGCCAGTCAGCAGTTGCTCTTCTCCCGGCCCATATCAAAGTCGCACTCGTAGGTGTTGTGATAGAAATATCCCACCGCCTTGCGGGTGTCCCGGTTGAGCTTGATGTAAAAAGGAATGTGCTTGTACAGCGAGTCGGTCTCCTGGGGATCGTAGCCCATGGCGTCCTTGGGGCTCATGCCCATGAACTTCTGGGCCTTGTTCCAGCGGCCGGTCTTTTCGCCGAAGCCGTAGAAGCAATCCCGGGGCGAGATCTCGCTGGTGTGGATGCGGCGGTGGTTGCTGTCCTCCAGGTAGGCCAGGTCCACAATGTCGGCGTGGAGCTGGGTGCCCTCGGCATCATAGACACAGATGCGGAAGGGGTCCTTCTCGATCTCCACCCGCAGCTTGGTGCCCTGGAGCACCGCCTTGTCGGCGCCGTCCTCCAGCGTGCAGGCGGCGGGTTCGATGCGCTTGCGGATGTCCTTCATAAAGCCATCCAGACGGTCTTCCCAGGCGGTGGTTACCAGCGTGTAGGATTCCTCCGCAAAGTCACCGTCAAAGCCGGCGCGGATGCGTACGATGTCGTCGGTCAGCAGCAGGACCCGCAACTCCACCCCGTCCGTCAGGATACGGACGACGGCGCCTTCCCGGCGAATCTCGTTCACATGCGTACAAACTTTCATGGGCATACTTCCTTTCCGAAACATGATTCCCTTTTGCCTGCGGGACCCGGTTGGTCCGGCAGACTTTTTATGTTATCATTGTAGTCCGTGCGGGCTTTTGGCACTACACCGAAATTGCTAGTTCTGCCCGGGAAGTTTGACGTATATTGCCATTTTTGTGATTTTTATCACCGGTCAAATTCGGGAAACAATCCTCAATTTTTTAGTCAATATTGAGCAAAAAATGTTAAACATCCCCAAAAGAAGGGCAATTTGCGTATAGCCTGCGGTTGGCAATTTGCGTATACTGGAAGAAAAACCATTTGAACAGCAACAGGAGGATAAGCGTCATGGCGATTTTGACTTGTACTTGCTTCAGCACGACCCTCAAACAGAATGTGACCTTCAATGCGGTGGTCCCCACCCCCGAGGGCAACGAGCAGGTCACCGACCAGCAGACCAAGAGCCGTGCCGACGGCGACGGATTCCCGGTGATCTACCTGCTGCACGGTGCCTACGGCAGCTATGCTTCCTGGGGCCGTTTCAGCAACATCGAGCGGTACGCCCAGCAGTACGGCGTGGTGCTGATCATGGCCTCGGCGGAAAACAGCTTCTACCAGGACATGGCCCACGGCAACCCCTACTTCACCTTCTTCACCGAGGAACTGCCCACCCTGGTCCAGCATCTGTTCCCCGTCACCCACAAGCGGGAAAAGACCTATGTGGCGGGCTTCTCCATGGGCGGTTACGGTGCCTGGTTCCTGGCCCTGTCCCGTCCCGACCTCTACGGCAAGGCGGCTGCCATGTCCGGTGCGCTGGACATCGTGGCCACCTACGAGCAGGGCAAGCAGGGTGTCATCGACAGCCCCTTCCCCTGGGAAAACGTCTTTGCCGACCCCGAACATCTGGCGGGCAGCAAGGCGGACCTCTTTGCCCTGTACGAAACCGACCGCGCCAAGGGCTGCGTGCCGGCCCTCTACCACGCCTGCGGCCGCAGCGATTTCCTGTACGGTATGAACAAAGCCGTGCATGAGCGGCTGGTTTCCATGGGCGCCGACGTTCCCTTTGTGGAGGGCGAAGGCGGCCACGAGTGGGATTACTGGGACCGCACCATCCGCGAGATCCTGCCCTGGCTGTGTGAGGACTGAATCTGCTGACATCTCCGTTTTCTTTTGCATGCGGCAAGGCCCGGCCCCTGTTGGGGGACCGGGCCTTGCCTTTTGCACAAAAGGAGAGGGGAAGATCCCGTTGGGAAAACCGGGGGCCGTCCTTCCGGAAAAGCCGTGCCCGTCTCCACACAAACCCCGGGCGGGGGTTGACAGGCGGCAAGAAATCTGGTATCCTGTCACAAGTTAGCTGCCACTAATTCTGCGGCGGCTTTTTTACGATCCATATGTTAG
This sequence comes from uncultured Subdoligranulum sp., assembly GCF_963931595.1. Taxonomy (GTDB): domain Bacteria; phylum Bacillota; class Clostridia; order Oscillospirales; family Ruminococcaceae; genus Gemmiger. The sequence continues at coordinate 2,167,134 of NZ_OZ007030.1, read as the reverse complement.
AGAAAACTAACCTTCCGGAAAGAAAGGTTGGCTTCCCATGAAAAAAGCGCTTTCCTGGCTGCTTATGGCCAGTTTCATCCTCACGCTGCTGGTGCCCCTCACCGGCATCATTGTCCACAAGCTGGCCAGCGCGGTGTTCCTGCTGCTCTGCCTGGTCCATGTCCTGATCTACCGCAAAAAGATGGGCTCCAAACGGTGGGCGATGCTGGGCGGCATCCTGCTGGCCTTCGGCAGCGGGCTGCTCAGCCTGATCTTTGCGGAAATCCCGCTGGTGCTGGCGCTGCACAAGGCGATCTCCATCACCTGCGTGTTTTTCCTGGCCATTCATATCTTTGTGTTTGCCTGGCGGCGCCGCCGGAAGGAGGAAGTCTGACCATGATGATGGACAAACGTCTGCTTTCCACCGTGCCGGAAAGCCGCAAATATATCGCCGCCAACGTGGCGCTGCAGTGGCTGGCGCTGGCGGCCAACATCGGGATGGTGACGGCGGTCTGCCGTCTGCTGGCCCGGCTGTGGGCGGGAACGGCGGTGCCCGGCGACCTGGCGGCCACGGCGGGATTAGCTGTGGCGGCCCTGGCCGTGCGGTTCGGCTGCGCCGTGGGAGCGGCCCGGATGAGTTATCTTTCCAGCCGGACGGTGAAAGCCCGGCTGCGGGGGATGATCTACGAAAAGCTGCTGCGGCTGGGCAGCGCCTACCGGGAATCGGTGCGCACCAGCGAGGTGGTCCAGGTGGCCGTGGAGGGGGTGGACCAGCTGGAGATCTATTTCGGCCAGTATCTGCCCCAGTTCTTCTACGCCATGCTGGCGCCGCTGACGCTGTTTGCGGTGCTGGCACCCATCGACCTGCCCTCGGCGGCGGTGCTGCTGGTCTGTGTGCCGCTGATCCCGGCGGCCATCGCGGCGGTGCAGACCTGGGCCAAAAAGCTGCTGGGCCGCTACTGGGGCCAGTACACCGCCCTGGGGGATACCTTTCTCGAAAATCTCCAGGGCCTTACCACCCTGAAAATCTACGAGGCCGACGAGCGAAAGAACCAGGAGATGAACGCCCAGGCCGAGGCCTTCCGCAGGATCACCATGCGGGTGCTGACCATGCAGCTCAACTCCATCACCATCATGGACCTGATCGCCTACGGCGGCGCGGCGGCCGGCATGGTGCTGGCGGTGAGCCGTCTGGCGGCGGGGGCGGTCAGCCTGCAGGGCTGCCTGATGATTTTATTGCTGGCGGCGGATTTCTTCCTGCCCATGCGGCTTCTGGGCAGCTTCTTCCATGTGGCGATGAACGGCATGGCGGCCAGCGAGAAGATCTTCCGGCTGCTGGACACGCCGGAACCGCCCCGGGGCACCCGCCCGGTGCCGGAGGACTGCACGCTGGCCCTGGAGGGGGTGGACTTCGCCTACGACGAGGCCCGACCCATCCTGCAGAATGTGACGATGAAGTTCCCCCGGGGCAGTTTCACGGCCCTGGTGGGGGAATCGGGCTGCGGTAAATCCACCGTGGCGGCGCTGCTCACCGGCCGCCGCCATGCCCGGACGGGCCGCATCACGCTGGGCGGCGTGCCGCTGGCGGAACTGGACGAGGCGAGCCTGGCCGGTGCGGTGACCTACCTCTCCCACAACAGCTATCTCTTCAAGGGTACCGTCCGGGACAACCTGCGGATGGCCGCCCCCGACGCCGACGACGCAGCCCTCTGGGCGGTGCTGGAACAGGTGCGGCTGGCGGACTTTCTGCGGGCCGAACAGGGGCTGGACACCCCGCTTCTCGAGAAAGCCTCCAACCTTTCGGGCGGGCAGTGCCAGCGGCTGGCCCTGGCCCGGGCGCTGCTCCACGACAGCCCGGTCTATCTCTTTGACGAGGCTACCTCCAACATCGACGTGGAGAGCGAGAACGACATCATGGCGCTGATCCGCACGCTGGCCCGCACCAAAACGGTGATCCTCATCTCCCACCGGCTGGCAAACGTCACCGGTGCCGATCAGATCTGCCTGCTGCAGGAGGGCCGGGTGGCCGAGGCGGGCACCCACACCGCGCTGCTGGCCAAGGGTGGCGCCTACGCGAAACTCTGGAACGCCCAGCAGCAGCTGGAACACTACACAAAACAAGAGGTATCGGCATGAAGCGAAGCGGATTCGCCGTGATGGCCCGGCTCGTGGGTCTGGTGCGGCCGCTGGCCGGATATATGGCGCTGGCTGTCACCATGGGGCTGATCGGCCACCTCTGCGCCACCTTTCTGACGGTGCTGGGCGGCTACGGCATCCTGGGGGTGCTGGCGGTACTGCGGGCGGCGCTGCGCTACGGTGAGCAGGCCTGCAATCATTTCATTGCCTTCAAGCTGCTGGCCCTGCTGCGGGACAAGGTCTTCCGCGCCCTGCGGCGGCTGGCCCCGGCCAAGCTGGAAGGGCGGGAGAAGGGGGATCTGATCGCCGTCATCACCTCGGACATTGAGCTGCTGGAGGTGTTCTACGCCCACACCATCTCGCCGGTGCTTATCGCGGTGCTCTTCAGCGCCATTCTCACCGCTTTCATCGGCAGCTTTCACCCGCTGCTGGGAGCGCTGGCACTGACCGCCTACGCCGTGGTGGGCATCGGGGTGCCGCTGGCGGTATCCCGGGCCAGCGGTCCCGACGGGCTGCGGCTGCGCAACGAGGCAGGCGCCCTGGCCGGGTTTGTGCTGGACAGTCTGCGTGGTCTGCCGGAAATTCTGCAGTACGGCGCCGGGGCGGCCCGGCTGCAGCAGATGCAGGACCGCACCGAGGCACTCTCCCGCCGGGAGGAACGCCTCAAGCGCACGGCGGGCCGGGGCACCGCCGCCACACAGCTGATCCTCTGGGGCTTTGACCTGGCCATGCTGTTTGCGGCCACGGCCCTCTATCTGCGGGGGGCGGTGGATTTCGCCGGGGTGGTTCTGCCCCCCCCTGGCCCTCATGAGTTCCTTCGGCCCGGTGGTGGCGCTGGCCAGCCTGGGCGCCACCCTGCAGAACACCTTTGCCGCCGGCAACCGGGTGCTGGACCTGCTGGAGGAAGAGCCGCTCACCCGGGATATCCACGGCCAGCCCGACGTGACCTTCGCGGGGGCCGGGGCGGAGAAGGTGACCTTCGGCTACGGGGAGGATACCATCCTGCGGGATGTGACGGTGCCGGTGCCGGCAGGCCAGACCATCGGCATTGTGGGCAAATCGGGCAGCGGCAAATCCACCCTGCTCAAGCTGTTTCTGCGGTTCTGGCAGGTGGAGCAGGGCCGGGTGCAGCTGTCGGGCCGCAGCGTGGAGGCCATCAACACGAAAAATCTGCGCCGGATGCAGGCCCTCGTCACCCAGGAGACCCATCTCTTCCGGGATTCTATCCGCAACAACCTGCTCATCGCCAGGCCGGACGCCACCGATGCCCAGCTGGTGGAGGCCTGCAAAAAAGCGTCGGTCCACGACTTCATCGCGGCGCTGCCCCAGGGCTACGACACCCCGGTGGGCGAGCTGGGGAATACCCTGTCGGGCGGGGAGCGGCAGCGGCTGGGTCTGGCCCGGGCCTTCCTGCACGATGCGCCGTTCCTCTTACTGGATGAACCCACCAGCAACCTGGACAGCCTCAACGAGGCGGTCATCCTGCGGGCGCTGGAACAGGAGCACGGCAACCGCACCGTGGTGCTGGTCTCCCACCGGGCGTTCACCATGGGCATCGCCGACACCGTCTACTCGGTGGAAAACGGCCGGGTGAGCTGACAAACGCCACCCTACAACCGAAAGGAGCCTCTACCATGCCTTTGCGCAAACTGATGTATTTACTGCTGGGCAGTCTGGGCCTGGCCCTGGGCGCCCTGGGCGCGGTGCTGCCGGTGCTGCCCTCTGTGCCGTTTCTGCTGCTGGCGGCCTACGGTTTCGGCCGCAGCAGCCAGCGGCTGGACCGCTGGTTCAGGGGCACCCGCCTCTACCGGGAGAACCTGGCCGACCTGGCCGCCGGACGGGGGATGACCCGCCGCGCCAAGATCCGCATCATGGTCACCGTCACGCTGTTCATGGCGGCGGCCTTCCTGGCCATGGATGCCGTCGCCGTGGGCCGCATCGTGCTGGCCTTTGTTTGGGTGGGGCATGTGTTCTACTTCCTGTTCGGCGTGCGCACCCTGCCCGACGATGAGGAAAAAACCGACGAATGACCCAAAAGCCGGAGGACGCCCGTCCTCCGGCTTTCTGTAAAGATTTGCATGATTGTCTTTACCCCGACGCCCGGCCACGCTATAATGAGGCATACCTCTCAATACGTGTGGAAAAGGAAACAGGAGTATGAAAAAACTGACCCTACGGCAGCTGCTGGCGGTGGCCAGCATGCTGTTCGGCCTGTTCTTCGGGGCGGGCAATCTGATCTTTCCGGCCTCCATGGGCCAGCTGGCGGGGCGCAACCTCTGGCTGGCCGCGGCCGGGTTTCTCGTCACCGGTGTGGGACTGCCCCTGCTGGGGGTGGCGGCGCTGGGCATCAGCCGGGCGGAAGGCCTGCTGGGCTTGAGCAGCCGGGTGAGCCGGGGCTACGGCCTCTTCTTCACTTGTCTTCTCTACCTGACCATCGGGCCCTTCTTCGCCATTCCCCGCTGCGCCACCGTCTCCTATACGGTGGGCATCCAGCGGATGCTCCCCGAAACCGGTCAGACGCTGGCGTTGGCGGTCTTCTCGCTGGTGTTCTTTGCAGCGGTCCTCTTTTTCTCGCTGCGCCCCGGCGAGATCCTCACCTGGGTGGGCAAGGTGCTCAACCCGCTGTTCCTGGCCTTCCTGGCGGTGCTGGTGCTGCGGGCGCTGACGGCGCCTCTCGGGGCGGTGTCCGCCATTGAACCTTCCGGCAGCTACGCCGGGGCGGCGCTGGCCACCGGCCTGCTGGAGGGCTACAACACGATGGACGCTTTGGCCAGCCTGGCCTTCGGCATCATCGTGGTGAATGCCATCCGGGGGCTGGGGGTGGAGGAGCCCGGCCAGGTGGCCCGCAGCACGGTGCTGGCGGGAGTATTCAGCTCGCTGCTCATGGCGCTCATTTACCTGCTGGTCACGGTGGTGGGCGCCCAGAGCCGCGGGGCCTTCCCGGCGGCGGCCAACGGCGGCGAGGCACTGGCCCAGATCGCCGAACACTATTTCGGCGCCGCCGGCGCACTGATCCTGGCGGCCACCGTCACCATCGCCTGCCTCAAAACGGCGGTGGGGCTTATCACCAGTTGCAGCGAAACCTTCGTGGAACTCTTCCCCAAAGGCCCCGGCTACCGGGTGTGGGCGGTGATCTTCTGCGCCGTCTCCTTCCTCATCGCCAACCTGGGCCTCAACGCCATCCTCAACTATTCCACCCCGGTGCTGATGTTCCTCTATCCCTTGTCCATCGTGCTGATCCTGCTCACGCTGGGCGGGCGGCTCTTCGGCAACCACCCCACGGTGCTGCGCTGGACCATTGGCTGCACGGCGGTGGCGGCGCTGGCCGACCTGCTGCGCACCCTGCCGGAGGGCACCCGGGCGGTGCTCCACCTGGAGGGGGTCGTGACCCTGGCCGAAACCTGGCTGCCCCTCTGCAAGGCGGGCTTCGGCTGGTTGGTGCCCGCCGTGATAGGCCTCGTCATCGGTCTGGTGCTGCGCCGGGCGCGCCGGTGAATTTTTCTGGTTACAACACACCCCCGCCGCCGCGGAATTCCGCGGCGGCGGGGGTGCTTTGTCTATAGGCCGGTCATGCGTTGGCGGCAAGATGGGCAGGGGGCATGGTGAAAAGCGCCCGCTCGTGGGCGGCATCCGGCAGAAAGGCCTGCTGCAGCTCCGCCACCGAGGGAAAAATCCAGGTGGGCTTGTCGGTGCTGGCCTGCACGTCGGCCATGGTGGCCTCGCCGCTGAGCACCAGGGCGGTGTCCACCCCGGCCCGCAGACCGCAGGCAATGTCGGTGTACAGGCGGTCGCCCACCACCAGAGCCTCCCCGGGGGCGCAGCCGGCAGCCTGCAGGGCGTACTGCACCATGGCGGGTTCCGGCTTGCCCAGAAATTTGGGCCGCCGGTGGGTGGCGGTCTCGATCATGTTGCAGATGGCACCGCAGTCCGGCAGATAGCCGAAATCCACCGGGCAGACGAGATCGGGGTTGGTGGCGATGTAGTCCACCCGGCGGGTGGTCAGCAGCAAGCATACATCCTTGATCTTCTCGTAGGTCAGGGCGCTGTCGTAGGAGACCAGCACGCAGGTGATGGCCTTGTCGCGGGCATTGGTGGTGATCTGCAGACCGCTGTGGCGGCACTCCTTCAGGAAGGAATCGGTGGCCAGGGCGTAGATGTGCTGCCCGGCATAGTGCTCCTGAAGATACCGTATGGTGGTGGTCCCGGCGGTGAGGTAGTTGTGCTCATCGCTGGGCACCCCCAGCGTGCGGAAAAACCGGATGTAGTCCTGGGTGCTGCGGGTGGAATTGTTGGTGATGAAGACATACTGCCCGCCGCTGCGCCGGATGGCCTGCAGGAAGTCCCCGGCACCGGGGATCAGGGCGTTGCCCCGGCAGATGGTGCCGTCAATGTCCAGAAGAAAGAGCCGCTTGTTCATGCGTTGCTCGCCGTGAGGCCGCGGCGGATCTCCAGCGCCAGTCTGGGGTCGTTGGTGATGACATCGGCGCCCTCTTCCATCAGCCAGCGCAGATCGTCCGCCCCGTTCACCGTCCAGACCCGCACGGCCAGCCCGCTGGCAAGATACCGCTGCAAAAGGTCGGCCATCTTTACGTTGTACAGTCCCGGATGCAGCCCCCGCACCCCGTGGGCGGCGGCGTACTTTTCCACGTCGCAGATAATGTCGCCGAAGAGATAGGCGGTCTCGGCCTGGGGGGACAGACTACGCACCTTCTCGATGCTGTAGTGGTTGAAGGAGGACCAGATCACCCGGTCCTGCATGCCCATGTCCTGCACCAGGCGCAGCGCCTTCTCCTCGATGCCGTCATACCACAGAATGCCGGTCTTGATCTCGATGTTTACCATCATGTTGCCGGGCTTCACCAGGGCCAGCACCTCCCGCAGGGTGGGGATGCGGGCCTCCGAAAAGCCCTCCATGCCGTTGTCGGCACACAGGCCCCGCAGTTCGGCCAGCGTGTAGTCCTTCACCAGGCCGGTGCCGTTGGTGGTGCGGTCCACCTTCTCGTCGTGGATGACCACCAGCTCGCCGTCCTTCGTCAGATGGATGTCCAGCTCGATGCCGTCGGCACCCTGCTCCATGGCCAGCGCAAAGGCGGGCAGCGTGTTTTCCGGCGCGTAGGCGCTGGCGCCCCGGTGGGCGTAAACCTGTACCTGTTTCATAGTTTGTAGCTTCCTTTCCGTCACAAAAGCCGGGAAAAGCCGCTGCCTTTCCCGGTGGGTGCTTGGTTTTATCCGTTGATCAGGTTGTAAGTCTCGATGGAGTCGTTGACCTGTTCGGTGATGGCAGCCACGGCCTCCTCGGGGGACTGGGTGCCGTTCAGCATCTCCTCGATCTCGGTCTCCACGATCTGGCGGGACTCGGGGAAGACGCTGAGCAGGGCGCCGGCGTACTGGGGCGCCGAAGCGTGCAGCTGGTCGATGGCGGTCTGGAACTGGGGATACTGTTCCATGTTTTGCTTGTAGGTATCCTCATTGGCCGCGGCGGTGGTCACCGGGAAGTAACCGGTCTGGGCGTTCCAGTAGGCCTGGGACTCCGGCGAGATCAGGAACTCGATGAACCGCCAGGTGGCCGCCAGCTTGACGGGGTCGTTGTTGTTCAGCGCCCACAGCGAACCGCCGCCGATGGAGACGCCGCCCTCATCGGCATCGCTGACGCCGGGGAAGTAGGCGGTGCCCACCTCGAAGGAGTCGCCGGTATCCTGGAGCACCTGCTTCAGGGAGGCGGTGGAGCCCAGCATCATGGCCGCCTTGCCGGAGGTGAAGTCGGTGGTGGCGGTGTCGCTGCCGCTGCGGCCCACGTTGGGGGCGTAGCCGCCGTCGTAGAGCTCCTTCCAGGCGTTCAGGATGTTCAGGGCGCCGCCGTTCTCGTCAAAGACCACCTTGGTGGCGGGGGCGGTACGGCCGTTGCCGTTGTCCACCATCTCCAGGCCCTGCTTGCTCAGGAACTGCTCGAACCACCAGCCGTAGACGCTCATGGCCAGCACTTCCTGGGTGCCGGCCTTTTCCTTCAGCTGGTCGCCCACCGCGGCGATGCCCTCCAGGCTGGTGGGCACCTCGGTGATGCCGGCGGCGTCAAACATATCCTTGTTGTAGTATAGCAGCGGGGTGGAGGAGTTGAAGGGCATGGAGTACAGCCCCGCGTCGGTGGTGTAGTAGGCGGCGATGTTGGGCTCGATCTGGGAGGCGTCGTACCCGGCGGCGTCGATGAGCTGCTGCATGGGCACCACCCAGCCGGAATCGATCATGAAGCGGGTGCCGATGTCGTAGATCTGCACAAGGTCGGCGCCCATGTTGCCGATCTGGGCGCTCTTCAGCTTGTTGATGGCGTCATCGTAGCTGCCCTGGTAGACAGCCTCCACCGTGATGCCGTACTGGTTTTCCTGGTTGAACTTGTCCACCAGGGCGGTCATGGCCTCGCCGTTGACGCCGCCCATGGAATGCCAGAAGGTCAGCTTGACGCCATTGGTATCCAGCGTGTTGAAGTCGTCCCCGATGAGGGCGGCTGCGGCCTCGGCTTCGCTGGCGGCAGCGGTGGAGGCGGTATCGGCGGTGGCGGTTTCGGTAGCCTGGGCGCTGCAGCCGGCCAGCGGCACGGCGACCAGGGCGGCGGCCATCAGGCCGGTGAGAACTTTGTTCGATTTCATCTGCTTACACACTCCTATAGTAGTACGTTTCCCTCGATAAATCTATACGAAACGGTGAAATTTCACCGGCTCGGCACAATCAGCCTTTCACGGCGCCGGAGAACATGCCCCGGATCAGCTGTTTCTGGCCCGCGATGAAGATGACCATGCTGGGGATGATCACCGAGACCACACCGGCCATCATCAGGGTGATGGACTGGGCGTCGGTGTTGTCCAGCATGCTGATGCCGATCTGGACGGTGCGCATCTCCTGGGAGCCGGTGACCAGCAAAGGCCACATGTACATGTTCCAGGCGTTGATGAAGGTGTACACCGACATGGCGCCGATGGCGGACTTGGTCAGGGGCAGCAGGATGCTGACGATGAACCGCAGGTTGGAGCAGCCGTCCAGCTTGGCGGACTCATACAGCGACATGGGGAAGGTCATGTAGAACTGGCGGAACAGGAAGATGCCCATGGCGGAGGTCAGGGAGGGCAGGATGAGAACGAGGTAGCTGTCCAGGATGCCCATCGAGCTGACGGTCAGGTAGTTGGAGATGATGGTGGCTTCGCCGGGGACCATCATGGTGGCCATCACCAGCATGAAGAGGACGTTCTTGCCCTTGAAGTTGAGGAAGGAGAAGGCGAAGGCGGCCAGGGAGCAGGTGATGATCTGGCCCACCGTGATGCAGCCCGACACCAGGAAGGAGTTGAGCACGAACCGCAGCAGGGGCACCTGGGTCCAGGCGCGCAGATAGTTGCCGAAATCGGGATGTTTGGACAGCAGGTTCATCTCCATGGTGAAGAGCTCCTCGCCGGGCATCAGCGATACGCTGACGGCGTAGAGCAGCGGGAAGAGGATGAAGAGGGCCATCACCACGTTCAGCGTGATGAGCACGCCGGTGCGGATGCGTCGGCGGCGCAGGGCGGCCAGGCCCATGCGGCGGTGGAGTTCCCGCAGTTCTTCTTTGGAATAGCGGCCCCGGGTCAGTGTGGCGGGGGCGTGCAGGGCAGCGGAGGTATCCATCAGTATTTGACTCCCTTCTTTTCGATCTTGAACATAACCAGCGTCAGTGCCATGATGATGAGGAAGAGGATCACGGACTGGGCCGCCGCGCTGCCGAACTTGTAGTTGAAGAAGGCGTCGCGGTAGATGGAATAGACGATGAGGTTGGTGGACTCGCCGGGGCCGCCCTGGGTCAGGATCTTGACCTGGCCGAAGGACTGGAAGGCCTGGATGATGTTGACCACCAGGGTGTAGAACATGATGGGGCTCAGACCCGGCAGGGTCAGGCGGAAGAATTTCTGGAAGGCGTTGGCGCCGTCCACCGAGGCGCGCTCGTAGATGGACTCGTCGATGTTGCCCAGCCCCGCCGAGAAGTAGAGAAAATTGATGCCGCTGTTCAGCCAGGCGGTGAGCACCGCCACGCAGATCAGGGCGTAGCGGGGATCGCTGATCCAGTTGATGTCAAGGCCTGTGATCTTGTTGAACAGGCCGATGGTGGGGTTGAGGATGACCTTGAAGATCATGGCCGCACCGCTGGAGGCGATGGCCATGGGCAGGGCGTAGGCGGTGCTGAAGGCCCGGATGCCCGGGAAGGTCTTGCTGCAGAGCACCGCCGCGATGAGGCCCAGCAGCATGCTGCCGAACACCACGATGACCACGAAGATCAGCGTCACAAAGATGCTGTTGTAAAAGCTCTCCGAGGTGAGCAGGTCGGAGTAGTTTTCCGCCCCCACAAAGATCTTGGCACGGCCCAGTTTATCGGTGAGGAAGAAGCTCAGGTAGATGGTCTTCACAAAGGGATAAAACAGGAACATGGCGAAGATGGCAAAGCAGGGAATCAGGTAGGCATAAGGGCTGGCGCCCTTGAGTTTTTCCGCTAAGGCTTTCATGCTTCGTTCCTCCACTGGTAAAAGATGTTCTGTTCGGTTTCGCCGTCAAAGAAGTGGGCGTTCTCCATGTCCAGGTAGAGGGTGGCCGCCTGATCCTCCGCGGCGCCGTGGTCGGGCTGCACCCGGGCGGCAAACTCGCCGTCGCCGGTCTGCAGATGGAGGATGGCCTCGGAGCCCAGCCCCTCGCAGGCGGTGACGATGCCCTCCATCCTGCCGTACAGCCGCCCGGCGTGTTCCGGGGCGGTGTAGAGATCTTCGGGCCGGATGCCCAGCACCAGGGCGCGGTTGTCGTACTGGGGCCAGAGCACCTTGGCCTGGGCGGCGGTCAGCGGGAAGATCTGCCCCGCCTCGGTAAGGAAGGCGGCACCGTCCCCGGCGCGGCCCACCTTGCCTTTCAGGAAGTTCATGGAGGGGGAACCGATGAAGCCCGCCACAAACATGTTGGTGGGGCGATTGTACAGCTCCACCGGGGTGGCCACCTGCTGGATGTAGCCCGCCTTCATCACCACGATGCGGTCAGCCAGCGTCATGGCCTCGGTCTGGTCGTGGGTGACGTAGATGGTGGTGGTGCCCAGTTTGTGGTGGAGCGCCGCCAGCTCCACCCGCATGTGGCTGCGCAGCTTGGCGTCCAGGTTGGACAGCGGCTCGTCCATCAGGAAGGCGTTGGGCCGCCGCAGGATGGCACTGCCGATGGCCACCCGCTGTTTCTGCCCGCCCGAGAGAGCCCCCGGACGGCGGCTGAGCAGGTGGGAGATGCCCAGCATCCCGGCGGTGGCTTCCACCCGCTGGCGGATCTCCTTTTTAGGCACCTTGCGCACCGACAAAGCAAAGGCCATGTTGTCGTACACCGACATCTGCGGGTAGAGGGCGTAGTTCTGGAACACCATGGAAAGGTCCCGCTCGCCCGGTTCGGCGTAGTTGCACAGCCGGTCGCCGATCCACAGCTCGCCGCTGGTGATCTCCTCCAGGCCGGCGATCATCCGCAGGGTGGTGGACTTGCCGCAGCCCGACGGCCCCACAAAGACGATGAACTCACCGTCCCGGATATGCAGCGAGAAGTTGCTCACCGCATACTGGTCCTTCTCGAAGACCTTGCAAACATCTTTCAATACGATTTCAGCCATAGAAAATTCTGTCTCCCCCTCTGGTAACACATGGGTTGGGGGCGCTTTCTGCGCCCGTGTGTTATCATACGGCATGGGGCGGGGGGCTGTCGTCCATGGTTTGGTAAAACCTTCGCAAACATTTGGTGCAGGGCGCAAGATACGATAAAACGTAAAAAACACACAAAAACCTGCCGCGGCCCCGTAAAAAAGCCCCGTCGGAGCGGGAAAATGTTTACTAAAATTTACAAAAGCGTGGGATGGTCTTTACAAAGGCCCAGATTTTTGTAAAAAAACAGCGGACACCCCAAAACGGGTGTCCGCAGAAAATTATCGGTGCAGGCGGCGCAGCAGCAGGAACAGTCCGGCTGATGCAGCTGTCAGCAGAAGCAGGCCCCACAGCGGGAAGGCATCCCCGGTGGGCGGTATGACCGACGGCGCGGGGGTGGCCGTGGCGGCCGGCGCCGGGCTGACGGAAGCTCCGTCACCGGGGCGGGCGGTGGCGGCAGGCGTGGCCGTGCCCTGGGGGCATCCGGACGGAGCGGGGGAGGGCGTCCCGGAAGGTGCCGGCGTGGGGGAGGGTGGCACCAGCGTGCTGCGGTTGATGTAGAGGATGGTGGTCAGCCCCGGGGCGGTGGTGACCTGCACCGAGGGGCCGGGCTGGGCCGTGCCGCCGTTGACGCGCACAGTGGTTTCGTAGTCGGGGACCGGCTCCTCGTACACCGTGCAGACGGTGCCGTCGGGCAGGCCGCGCAGTGTGATCTCGCCGCCGTCGGTGAGGGCGGTTTCGGCGGTGCCCTGGGCGCTGAAGGTCAGGCCGCCGTAGCTGCCGGTCAGGGGCGTGCCGGCGGCATCCCGCAGGGCGATGGTGAAGGCAAAGGGCCGGGTCACCTCCCCCAGCGCCCCGGTGACCTGTTTTTGCAGCACCAGCCGGGTGGACTGGTTGCGCACCTGCACGATGGTGCTGCGGGCAAAGACGTTGCTCACGTTCTGGTCGCCCAGGTTGATCTTCAGGGCCTGGTCGGTGCCGGCGGCGTAGTTCTGGGTGATCCGCAGACGGGACCAGCCGGACTGCACGGCAAAATAAACGGGGTCCCCGGGGGTGGTGGGGCCGTATTCCAGGATCTGGTTGTTCTGGTAGTAGGAGAGAGCCAGCGGCGTCTGGCCGGAGGCTGTCCAGACCGCCCAGTCGTTGCCGGTGCCCGGCGTGTAGGAGGGCGCCGTGTACAGAGCGGCCTGGATGTCGGTGAGGGTGGCGTTGATGTCGTCGGGCACCGCAAACTGCAGCATGCTGCGCACGATCTTGCCCACACCCCGCAGCACCGTGATGTCATCGTCGGCGGTGCCGGCATTAGCATAGACATCGGTGTTGTCCACAATGACTTCGGTGAGGTCGCCGCTGGGGGCGTACCCGGCGGGGGCCTGCAATTCTTTGAGATAGTAGGTGCCTGCCGGAAGTACCGCCTGGGTGTTGGGGAAGACCCCCGCCCCGCCCAGTGTGATCACGTCCCCCTGGTTCTGGCTCTGGTTGCGGGTGGTCACCGTGTCGAAGGGCTGGGCCCCGGGGTTCACCGCGCCGTCCGTCACATCCGATGCCTTGTACAGCGCGAACCCGGCGCCGCTCAGGGGTGTGTAGCCGTCCTCGGCGATCTTCTGCACAAAGAGATAGTTCTTGATGTCGGGTACGTAGAGCTGCACTGCGAACTCCCGGTCGAAGTTCTGGCCGTTGATGGATGCCCCGTCGTTGAGGCGGACGGTGTTTTCAGGGGTGGCATCGGCCAGGCTGGCGGCGCTGGTGCGGTAGAACCCCACGGTATACTGGGCATTGTCGGCGGTCAGTTTGCCGTTGGAAGCCAGCACGTAGTAGTAGGTCAGGATATCCCCGGGCAGATTTTCCAGCGTATCCTTGTAGGCGCCGCTGGAGTCCAGCACAAATAGATAGGGGTTGGCCCGGGCGGCCGCCAGCACAGCGGTGAGGTTGGTGCTGTCCGCCACCTGCCAGCCCTCGATGGGGTCCCCCGACACCGGATACCAGGCACTCTGGGTGCTGCTGCCGTCGCCGCCGGCACTCTGGCGCTTGAGCACCACCGCAAAGTAGGTGCCGGAATCGGCGGGGTACTGCTGTCCCTGCAGGTTCTCCACGGTGTCGGGCAGCGTCACCGTGACGGTGGGGCTGGCGTAGGCGCCGGTGTCCCAGGGGTTGGCCGACAGCAGGGTGGCCAGCTGGGGATAGTCGGCAGGAAAATAGAGGTCGATGGGCCCCGGGGCGCGGTAGCCGGCGGGCACGCTCTCCTCCACCAGCACGAATTTGCCGGTCCGGCCGGGGCCGCCGTACTCGTTTTTCAGGTTGTTCAGGCTCAGCAGCGTGCCGTCGGGGTTCTGGAACACAAAGGTGCCGTCCGGCCCGGTGGTACCGGTGGCGATGAGGTCCTGGGGGTTGTATGTATAGTCGTCGCCGGCGTAGTAGAGATTGAACCGGGCCCCCGGCACAGCAGCGCCGGTCTGGTCCACCTTGATCAGGTCGCTCTGGGGGATGGACACCAGATTGAACTTCAGCTCCATGTTGGAGTCCACGTTGCCCCGCTCCAGATAGAAGAATTTCAGGGTATGGTAGGTGTCATCGGCGAAGGTGTCGGCGCTGCCGTTGGTCCAGGGCACGTTTGCCGCCTGGAATTTGCTGCGCAGCGTGCCGTCGGAAGCGCCGTTCACGAGAATCTGCCCGGTCTGGAAGTTGATGGACAGCGACGCCGCATCGTGGATGCCCCCCAGGTCCCCTACCAGCACATTGTCGATGAAGACCCAGACATCGTCGTCGCCGGAAAAGTCGTAGGTCACGGGGGTGCCGCCCGCGGTGCCGTCCACCGTGCCGTAGGGCTGCTGGACAAAGCGGGTGGTCATCGTCATGCCGAAATAGTGGTTGATGGCAGGGTTGCGGGCGTTGACGCCCTTGACCTGCTCGTAGTTGTTGAAGGGAAAGAACTGTCCCAGCAGCGGGGCGGACCCGGCGGTGAGCACACCCGGCGGGGTGTAGAGGGTAAAGGTGTTGGAAGCCTCGTCGAACTGGGCAAAATCCTGGGTGCAGTTGTAATAGTAGTAGCCGTCCTCGTCGATCTGCAAAAGATCCCGCACGTTGGGGTAGGAGGCCTTGCCAGCGTTGGGCAGGGCGGGGTTGAACAGGTAGTTCAGTGACTGCCCGCTGGCGGTCAGCTGGGGATAGCCCTCCTGCAGGGTGGGCAGCACCATGCCGGTGCGGGGATTGGCGCTGCCGGTGTAGTTGTTGATGCCGCCGCCTCGCCCGGGATTGGCCGTAAAAATCAGCGCCTTGCCGGCGTTGATGCCCTGGTTCAGGTCGGGGGGATTGGTGTTGTCGGGGGCGTCCCGGGTGGTGATCCAGTAATCGAATAAGTTGATCGTCGTGCCGATGGGGGAGACGGTGCCGTCCACCACCTGGCCGTCGGCCCGGGGGGCAGCCGCGGCATCCGGGACTGCGGCATCCGGGACCGCGGCCGCCGGTTCCGTCTGCTCCGGCGTGGCGGCAGGAACTTCCGGCGGCAGGGCAGGCGCTGCCGCCTCCGGGGTGGCCGCCTGCTCCGGGGTGGCCAGGGCCGCCGCAGTCATGCCGCTGCCTGCCAGCACACCGGCCAGCAGCAGGGCAGTCATACGTTGCAGTGCATGATTCATCGCTGATTTCCTCTCCTGGCGCAGCAGCGCCATACCCTTACTATAGGCAAAAACCGCCGTGAGGTTTGCCGTTTCGTGTCAGGGAGAGCGGACAAAACACAAATTCAAAAACCTACTTGACAAGTAGGGAAATAAGGCGTAGTATAATGCATATAAAACAAGTAGGGAATACGGACGCCCCGGCGTCCCCTGCGCGAAAGGATGAATATCATGCGAATCTACGCAGATAACGCCGCCACCACGGCCATCAGCCCGGCGGCCATAGAGGCCATGCTCACCTGCTACCGGGAGAGCGACGGCAATGCAAGCAGTCTTCACTCCTCCGGCCAGAAGGCGGCGGAAGCCCTGGCCGACGCCCGCGGGCGGATCGCCGCCCGGCTGGGTTGTGAGCCCGGGGAGCTGATCTTCACCTCGGGGGGCAGCGAGGCGGACAACCAGGCCCTGCGGGGCGTGGCTCATCTGGGCGCCGCCAAGGGCAAGAAGCATATCATCTCCACGGCCTTTGAGCACCACGCCGTGCTGCACACGCTGCGCCGCCTCGAGAAGGAGGGCTTCACCGTCACGCTGCTGGACGTTCACGAGAACGGCATCGTCACGCCGGAAGAGGTGCGGGCGGCCATCCGGCCGGACACCTGCCTGGTGAGCGTGATGTACGCCAACAACGAGATCGGCACCATCCAGCCCATCGCCGAGATCGGCCGGGTCTGCCGGGAGGCGGGGGTGCTCTTCCACACCGACGCCGTCCAGGCGGTGGGACACCTGCCCATCGACGTGAAGGCCCAGAACATCGACCTGCTGTCCCTGTCCGCCCACAAGTTCCACGGCCCCAAGGGAACCGGCGCGCTCTATGTGCGCAAGGGCATCTACCTGGAGCCCCTCATCGAGGGCGGCGCCCAGGAGCGGGGCCGCCGTGCCGGCACCGAGAACCTGCCCGCCATCGTGGGCATGGCGGCGGCGCTGAACGAGGCCTGCGACCACATGGCGGAATACACCGCCCGGCTGGTGCCGCTGCGGGACAAGCTCATCGCGGGGCTGTCCAGAATTCCCCACGCGTCCCTCAACGGCGATGCGGTACAGCGGCTGCCCGGCAACGTGAGCTTCTGCTTCGAGGGCATCGAGGGGGAATCCCTGCTGCTGCTCCTCGACGACAAGGGCATCTGCGCCTCGTCGGGATCGGCCTGCACCTCGGGCTCGCTGGACCCAAGCCACGTGCTGCTGGCCATCGGCCGGGTGCATGACGTGGCCCACGGGTCGCTGCGCCTCTCCCTGGGGGCCGCTGTCACCGAGGAACAGATCGACTGCCTGATCCAGTCCGTCACCGAAACCGTGGCCTATCTGCGGAGCATCTCGCCGGTATGGCGGGACCTGCAGCAGGGCGTGCGGGACTACATCATTGCGTAAGGAGCAGTAACTATGGCATTATACAGCGAAACCGTCATGGACCATTTCCGCCATCCCCGCAACGTGGGCGCCATCGAGAACGCCGACGGCGTGGGTGAGGTGGGCAACGCCAAGTGCGGCGATATCATGAAGATCTACCTGAAGATCGACAACGACACCATCACCGACGCCAAGTTTGAGACCTTCGGCTGCGGCAGCGCCATCGCTTCCAGCTCCATGGCCACCGAGATGATCAAGGGCAAGCCGGTGTCCGATGCGCTGGCCGTCACCAACAAGGCGGTGGTGGAGGCCCTCAACGGCCTGCCCGCCCACAAGATCCACTGTTCGGTGCTGGCGGAGGAGGCCATCAAGCTGGCTCTGAAGGACTACTACGACCGCCACGGCATCGCCTACGACAAAAAGATCTTCCCCGACTGCGAGAACTGTGCCCACTGTGACGCCCACGGCGTCTGAATCCAAAGCCCCGCCGCCCGCCAGGCGGCGGGGCTTTGCCGTGCTGTTGCGGCGGCGGAAAATGTGCTATAATGGGTGCCGAAAACAGGCGGCTGATCCCGCCGGAAAGGACCCAGTCAGATGCAATACGATTTCACAACGATCATGGACCGCCACGGTCAGGACGCCATCGCGGTGGACGCCTTGGGCAAGCCGGGCGGATTTGCGCCGGGCGCCCCCAAGCCCGGCTTTGACGCCATCCCCATGTGGGTGGCCGACATGAACTTCCCCACGGTGCCCACCGTGCCGGCGGCCATCATCCGGCGGGCGCAGCACCCGGCCTTCGGCTATTTTGAGGCCACCGACGCCTACTACAACGCCATCATCGACTGGCAGGTGCGGCGCAACGGGGCGGACCCGGCGCTGCTCACCCGGGACTGCATCGGCTACGAGAACGGCGTGCTGGGCGGGGTGGTCTCGGCGGTGACCAGCTTTGCCGCCCCCGGCGACGGTGTGCTGCTCCACAGCCCCACCTACATCGGCTTCACCAAGTCGCTGCAAAACAACGGCTACCGCATCGTCCACTCGCCGCTGGTGCGGGACGAGCAGGGCGTCTGGCGGATGGACTACGCCGACATGGATGCCAAACTGAAACAGTACCACATCCATGTGGCGATTTTCTGCTCCCCCCATAACCCCTGCGGCCGGGTCTGGACCCGGGAGGAGATCGCCCGGGCCATGGAGGTCTACCGGGCCAACGACTGCCTGGTCATCTCGGACGAGATCTGGTCGGACATCCTGCTCAACGGCCACAAGCACACTCCCACCCAGTCGGTGAGCGAGGACGCCCGGCAGCGCACCGTGGCGCTCTATGCCCCCAGCAAGACCTTCAACCTGGCGGGCCTGGTGGGCAGCTACCATATTATTTATAATCCGTACCTGCGGGACCGGGTGGTGGCCAAGAGCACCAAGCCCCATTACAATGAGATGAATGTGCTGTCCATGCACGCGCTCATCGGTGCCTACAGCCCCGAGGGTCACGACTGGGTGGACCAGCTCTGCAGGGTGCTCAGCGGCAACGTGAACTTTGCCTGCGACTACATCGACGCCCATTTCCAGGGCGTTTCGGTGGCAAAACCCGAGGGCACCTACATGCTCTTCCTGGACTGCACCGATTGGTGCGCGGCCCACAGCCGCACCATCGCCCAGGTGCTCCAGGCCGGCTGGGACGTGGGGGTGGCCTGGCAGGACGGCCGGATGTTCCACGGTCCCTGCGCCATCCGGATGAACCTGGCGCTGCCCCTTGCCCGTGTGAAGGAGGCCTTCCGCCGCCTGGATCAGTATGTCTTCAACGGACCTTTTCTCAGCGAGCGCTGAGGGAAGGTTTCCGCGGCCCCGGTGCCCTGCGGCGCCGGGGCCTTTTTTGCGGTCCGGAGTGGAACCGGCCGCTTGATTTTGTGGCCGCTCTCTTATAATAGGAAAATAATAGGGGAATTGTAGTCTTTGCATTCCCCGGAATCCGGCGGAAAGGAGAACGGCCATGCGGATCGCCATCGTGGAAGACAACGCCGACGTGCGGGCGCAGCTCTGCGGTTTTGTGAAACAGTATGCCGCCGAGAGCGGCACCCCGCTGGAGGTGGAGACCTTCCCGGACGGCAGCGCCATCACGCCCTACCGGGGTGGCTTCGATGTGATCTTCATGGACATCGAGAAGCCGCGGCAGGGGGGGATGGACACGGCGGCGCGCATCCGGGCGGTGGACCAGAATGTGGTGCTGGTCTTTGTGACCAACATGGCCCAGTACGCCATCCGCGGCTATGAGGTGGACGCCCTGGACTTTGTGCTCAAGCCGGTGAACTACTACCAGTTCCGGGTCAAGCTGGAGCGGGCCATCCGTCGGGCGGAGCGCCGGGGCCATGCCCAGGTGACGATCCAGACCGGCGGGGAACTGCGGGTGCTGAACACCGATGAGATCTACTATCTGGAAACCCACAACCGGATGCTCTACTACCATACCGCCGACGAGGTGCTGCCGGTGCGGGACAGCATGCGCAGCGCCGAGCAGCGGCTGACCCCCTTCCATTTTGTGCGGTGCAACCAGTGCTACCTGGTGAATCTGAAGCACATCAAAGCCGTGCAGGACGAGTTCGTGGTGGTGGGAAAGGAACGGCTGGCCATCAGCCGCCGCCAGCGCACCGCCTTCATGGCGGCGGTGGCGAGCTACGTGGGGGGAGGACTGCTATGATCCTCTTTGCGCTGCTGGCGGGTGCGTCGCTGGCTTTCCTGCTGTCGCTGCTGGTCGGGGCCGGGGGGCGGTGGCCGATGGCATGTCCCTGGAAGAAGCCATGCAGAAATGGCAGACCGTCGATCAGCTGCCTGAACAGTATCGCGTCTGATCAAAGGGCCTGACCTCGAATCCGTAAACAGACACCGCCGCGGAGGCTGCCTCCGCGGCGGTGCTTTTTGTGTTTTTTCAGAGACAGAACCGCGCAGGAAAAGCGGCTGCCCGCAGAGGGCAGCCGCTTTTTAAGTTGGCGTTATCTTTTGGCGGCAGGCAGCGGCCCCGGTTTACCGGGTGTATTTTTGCCGGAAACGGCAGACCGCGGAAGCCGCCAGGCCGGCACCCGACAGGCAGAAGAGCACCCACCACAGCATGGGATGGCCGGGGTCGGAAGTCTGCGGGATCCCGGAAGAACCGGCAGGGGAGGCCGGCGCGAAGGCGGGCTGTGCAGGCGCTGCCGCCCGGGACGTGGCGGTGGCCGCCGTACTGCCGGAAGAAGCGCTGGCAGAACTGGTGGAAGAATTGCCGGAAGAACCGCCGCTGGCAGCATTATCGGAAGCGGTGCCGGAGGAACTGCCGGAAGAGCCGTCGGCGGAACTGTCGGTGGGATCGGAGGAACTGCCGCCGGAGCCGGAAGGCGGCGCCTCCTCCGCGGGTTGGGGAGCCGGGGGATCGGTGTAGCCCAGGGCGTAGGTGGAGAACCGGTCGGTGTCGAAGGTCAGCGCGGCGCTGGCGGCGTCAAAGGCTGCGGGCAGCTTTTCCGCCACACCCTCATGGACACGGACGAGGAAGAAGGTACGGTCGGCCTGCACCAGCGATTCCGGGAGGAAAACGCTGATGCGCAGCGGGCTGGCCAGTCGGGTCAGCTTGCCCAGTTCGGTGTCGCCGGATTTCAGCACAAGGGAGAGATCGAAGAACCGGGTCAGGGTATCCCCGTCCTCCAGGATCTTCTGTGCGGCGGTTTTGTCCTCCGGGGAGATCCCCTCCTTAGAAAACCGCACTTCCACCGTGATGGGCTGCAGCTGCCGGATGGCGTCCTCCACCCGGGCGGCGGTTTCTTCGTCCACGCCGGCGGGGGTCTGGCTGCCCAGCATGTCCACAAGCAGCTGTTCGGTCTGTGCAGCCAGCAGCGTTTCGCCGTCGGAAGTCATGCCGGCCTGCACTTCCTCCCGGTCAGGGTCAACGGGAGGCAGCCCGGAGAGCAGCACATCCGGCTCGTAGGTCTGCACCCGGAAAAGCCCGTCCGCAGGCACCGCAATGAGGCCGGCGCCCAGGTAATCGCTGGGGTCTTCGCTGTAAGCGCCGCCGTCGATGGTCAGGGCGGAGGCGCTTTCCGTGATCGGCACATCTGCCTCGGGGCCATACACGCCGAGGGTGCCGCGGATGACGTGGTCCCCGGTGTTGTGGATGGCCAGCGTGGGGACCGTGCCTTCCGAGAGGGGATCCGGGCGGTGTACCAGCGCCACGGCCGCCAGATCATCGGCAGTGCCGTCCGCGTTGACACGGCTCATCACCATCTCGCCGGAATCCCCGGAAAGCAGGCACCGGGTACTTCCGGCACCCTGCAGGTTCAGGTCCTGCAGCGTCAGGTTGGAGGAATTCGCAATCAGGGTGGTAATATCCGCGGCCTCCTGCGAAACGGCAACCGTACCGTTTTGCAGCGTTACGGTGTTGCCCGCCTCCAGGCGGAAGCCCGGATTTTCAGCGCCGCCGGAGCTCCCGGCCGGAGCGGTACAGGTGTAGGTGTGCCCGCCGAAATCGATGGTCAGGTTCACATCCCGGGCGCCGTCCGCCTGGAACAGGCCGACACCGCTGCCGGCAGCATCCTTCAGCAGGGTGACCGTACCGGTCTTGTCCTGGGCGTTTACCACAGCCTGCACGGCGTCCGTCAGGGCGGGGTAGGCGTAACCGGCCGCTTCGGCCACCAGGTCCAGCTCATGACCCTGCCCGTTGTCGGTGGCACCGTCGTAGAACAGGGCGGTGGCGGAGGCGTTCAGCGCGCCGCCGTAGTATTGCGCCCCTGTGACGGGATCGAGGGCGCAGGCGCTGCTGTCCTGTTCCGATATGTGGATGGTGTTGCGGGCCAGCCTGATGCCGCTGACTTCCACCTGGTCGGACTTGGCGTATCCCACGATGGGCGCTGCCAGGAAGTAGGCGGAGATGCGGCTGTCCGAAATTTCGCACTGGCTGACCTTCAGCGTGGCGTTGCCCGCCAGATCGCTCACCAGGGCGGCGGCCTTCTGCATGGCCAGGACGCTGGCCCCGCGGACTGCCACATTCTGCAGCGTCAGGCTGCCGCCATTCTGGCGGCCCACCACCACGGCCAGCATGCTACTGCCATAGATCTGGGTGATCTCTTCCCAGGGCTGGCTGATGGCGATGCGGGCGCCGGCAAAGGTCAGGTTCTCAAGGGTCAGGTCGCAGCAGTTATAGCCGATGAAGGCGGCATCGCTGTAGCTGTTCTGCCCGTCGCCGGGGCGGCTGTCCTGCTGGGCGCCGCGCACCCCGGTCTGGGTGGTCAGGCCGGTGATGGTGTGTCCATTGCCGTTGAAGGTCACGCCCTCCAGCGTCTGGCTGTCTGCAATGTTGCAGTCCCCGGCGGTGGTGTAGCTGACCGTGCCGGTGCAGATGGGGGTCCAGTAATGGGCGGACAGGTCCGCATCGGCCGTCAGATTGACGGTATACCCCGCAAAGGAAGTGCCCTGGTTCACCAGCCGGGCCCACCAGACCAGCGCAGCGGCATCCCCCAGGGAAACCGTTCGGGCGCTGTCGTCCGCCACATAGGTGGAAGGTGCTTCGGTTACCTGGTCATTCCAGAAGGAGTCCAGCGTGTCACAGGCGGTAGTCTGGTCGCCGTACCAGGTGGCGGCATCCACAACGCTTTCCACGGTGGAGCCGCCCGTACCGGCGGCATCTGCCCATACAGTGGCGGGCAGCAGCGCCATCAGCATACAGACCACAGCGAGAACAGAAACCCATTTTGCCTTTTTCAAACCGCAACGCCTCCTTTTATGGCCATCGGACTCCGCCGCCGCAGCAATCCGGCGGTGCATTTCCGTTGGATTGCATCACGCGGAGTTGTAATATAACCATTATATGGTTTTTCGACAAAATTCGCAACAAAAAAATTGTCGGTCATTCGAAAAAATATGGCGTTTCGGTAAATGTAAGGAAAAATAGCATCTGTGCAGAGAATGTATATTGCCTCGGCCCTGTTCTACCATGAAAAAATCCCCGGTATCCTGCGCGGTGCAGGATGCCGGGGATTCCATAAAACCGTTTTGGTGGGGAAATCACACGGAATTGCCGGTGGGCGAGAAGCAGGCCAGCAGCGGGGCCAGCTCCACGGTGTCGGGGTAGGAGATGGTGATGGCATACATGCGGTCATCCACCTTTTTCAGCAGCATGAGCTGGTTCATCCGGGCACCGTTGGCCTCCACAGAGTAGCTCAGGCAGGTGAACTCGGTGCTGCCCAGCGTGTAGGGCTCCGGATCGCCGAAATCGATGGACATGGTGGTCCGGGAGAGCTGCTGTTCCATGGCGGCGATGTACTGGTCCACGGTCATGGCGGCCAGGGGCAGTTTCTCGCTCATGACGATGACGTTGCTGCCGTTGGTCACATCGATGGCCATCATCTCATAGACGGTGTTCAGCTGGGAATAGTCCAGGATCATTTCGCCGGTATCGGGGTCCTCGTACAGCATGTCGGTGGTGACCTGCATCATCTGGTTGATCTCGTCGTCGCTGGCCATGACCATGGTCTCCGGCAGGGCAAAGTGCAGTCCCAGTGTGGTGCTGGTGTAGTCCGTGTCGGTGCGCTCACCTGGCTGGTATTCCTCCGGCGGTTCCTCGGTGGGCGCCGGGGTGGGCGTGGCCGGTTCCGGCGTGGGGGTGGCGGTGGACGCCGGCGAAGGGGCGGGCGTCGCAGCGGCCTCGCTGGCGGCGGGCTGGCTGCAGCCGCTGAGCAGCGCGGCCAGCAGCAGTGCGGACAGATACAAAGCAATCCCTTTTCTCATGGTACTCCTCCTGACGGGCAAGATTGGCGGTGCGGCAGGGAAACGGGCACCGCCGGCCTCTTATATAATCAGTGTACAGGGCAGGCGGGGGTGGCCGCAAGTGGCGTTTTCCCCAAAAAGTCGTAAAAATTTTGTACATCCGACGAAAAAAGGCGGCACCCGAAGGTGCCGCCGGAAGACGGAAACTTATTTGCCGCGGATCACGCGGGAAAGCTGGATGAGCAGGGTGGGCAGGAAGGCCAGCACCACGATGCAGAGCACCTGGAAGCCGTTGACAGGGGCCACCAGGAACAGTCCCTCCAGCGCGGGAACAAAGAGCACGAAGGCCAGCAGCAGCACGCCGGTGCCGAAGGCCATGAGGGAGTAGGGGTTGCCGGAGAGCCCCAGCCGGAAGATGGATTCGGTGCCGCGGCAGTTGAAGCCGTGGAACAGCCGGGCCAGCGTCAGGGTGGCAAAGGCCATGGTGCTGGCCAGCGCGGCGCCGCCCTGGGCAAGACCGATGTAGAAGGCGATCATGGCCGCCACACCGATCATCAGGCCCTGGCCGAAGACGTGGGTCAGCATGGGTTTGTCCATCATGGAGGCGTTGGGGTCACGGGGCTTCTGGTCCATCAGACCGGGGCGGGCGGGCTCCATGCCCAGGGCGATGGCGGGCAGACTGTCGGTGAGCAGGTTGATGAAGAGCAGGTGCACCGGCTGGAAGGGAACGCTCAGGCCCGCCAGCGAGGCGTAGATGACCGCCAGGATGGCGCCCATGTTGCCGGACAGCAGGAACTGGATGGCGTTGCGGATGTTGGCGTAGACGCTGCGGCCGTTGAGCACCGCCTTGACGATGGTGGCGAAGTTGTCGTCGGCCAGGATCATGGCGGCGGCATCCTTGCTGACCTCGGTGCCGGTGATGCCCATGGCCACGCCCACATCGGCTTTTTTCAGGGCGGGGGCGTCGTTGACGCCGTCGCCGGTCATGGCCGCAATGCAGCCACGGCGCTGCCAGGCCGTCACGATGCGGATCTTGTGCTCGGGGCTGACCCGGGCGTACACCGCGATGTGGGGCAGCTTCTCGTCCAGTTCGGCGTCGGACATGTTCTCCAGTTCCACGCCGTCCACCGCCATGTCGCCCTCCGAGAAGATGCCGATCTGTTTGGCGATGGCGGTGGCGGTGACCTTGTGGTCGCCGGTGATCATGACAGTGCGGATGCCGGCCTTCCTGGCCTCGGCCACCGCCTTGATGCTCTCGGGACGGGGCGGGTCGATCATGGAGATCAGGCCCACAAAGGTGTAGTCCTTTTCGTCGTCCAGCGTGAGCAGCCGGGCCTCCGGCAGAGGACGCTGGGCAAAGGCCAGCACCCGCAGGCCGTTCTCGGACAGTTCCCGGTTGACCTTTTCGATCTCGGCACGGCGCTCCGGCGTCATGGGCACCACGCCGTTGCCGGTGAGCAGATGGGTGGAGCGGTCCAGCAGCACGTCGATGGCGCCCTTGGTGTAGAGCATGGGGCCCTCGTCGGTGTTGTGCAGGGTACTCATCAGCTTGCGGTCCGAGTCAAAGGCCAGCTCGGCCAGACGGGGATGCTGGCTGCGGTAGACCGGCGCATCCACATAGAAATAGTTGCCCAGCTGGACCAGGGCTACTTCGGTGGGGTCGCCCACGCCGGTGCCGCTCTCGGTGTTCATGGTGGCGTCGCTGTCCAGCACGGCGATCTTCAGCAGGGTGCGCTGGGCGTCGTTCTCCAGTTCCAGGTCGGTGCCGGGGGTCAGGGTGCCGTCGGCCCAGATCTGCTGGACCGTCATGCGGTTCTGGGTCAGGGTGCCGGTCTTGTCGGAGCAGATCACCTGCACCGAGCCCAGGCTCTCCACGGCCTTCAGTTCCTTGATGATGGCATGCTGCCGGGCCATCTTCTGGGTGCCCATGGCCAGCACGATGGTGACGATGGAGCTCAGCGCCTCGGGAATGGCCGCCACGGCCAGCGCCACGGCGAACATCAGGGCATCCAGCACGCCCATACCGTTGCGGAACACCGACAGCAGGAACACCGCCGCGCAGATCACCATGATGACCACGGCCAGTTTGCCGGAGAAGTCGTCCAGGTTCTTCTGCAGCGGCGTCTTGCGCTGCTGGGTCTCGTTCATCAGGCCCGCGATTCGGCCCAGCTGGGTGTCCATGCCGGTGCCGGTCACCACCATGGTGGCGCGGCCGTAGGTCACCAGCGACCCGGAGAACGCCATGTTCTTCTGGTCGCCCAGGGCTACCTCAGCGCCGGAGATGGCGTCACGGCTCTTTTCCACTGCCTCGGATTCGCCGGTGAGGGAACTCTCGTTCACCTTCAGCGACCAGCTGTTGAGGATGCGGCCGTCCGCCACGATCAGGTCGCCGGCTTCCAGTTCCACGATGTCGCCGGGCACCACCTGGTCACCGGGCACCTCCACCCGCTGACCGTTGCGCAGCACCTTGGCGGAGGGGGCGCTCATGGCCTTCAGGCTTTCCAGGGATTTCTCGGCCTTGAAGTACTGCACGGTGCCCAGCACGGCGTTGAGGATCAGCACCGCGAAGATGACCAGTGTGCTCTCCAGATTGCCCGAGAACATGGAAATGATGGCCGCCACAATGAGGATGGCCACCAGCAGGTCCTTGAACTGCTCGGCAAAGACGGCCAGCCAGCTCTTTTTTTCGCCTTCGGCCAGCCGGTTGGGGCCGTACTGCTCCAGCCGCTGGGCTGCCTGCTGGTCGGTCAGGCCGCCGGCCGTGACATCCAGCTGCTTGAGGGCTTCCTGGGGGGATAGATTGAAATAGGGTTTCTGCATACTTTCTTCTCGCCTCTCCTGTTTATAAATGTACCGGGCCGACCCGGCCGGGAAAAGAAAAAAGACTTCCCGGCCTGTGGGACTGCTCCCGGCCGAAAAGTCTTGTTACCACTTACGGGGCGCGCTCCGCCAGATTCCAGTTGCGGAATCGGGATGTTGACGGTGCGACTTACAACTACTCCCTTTTCAACGAGAAACTATACCATGATTTTGCCCCGAATGCAAGACTATTTTGGAAAGAAAAAAAGGTACAATATCCTGTCATCGGTGGAATCGGTCCATCAGGGTGGCGCAAACGGTCGGATACGGTCAAAAAATGCTTGAAAATTGCGATTTCCAATGATAAAATTTTACTGTATATCATTTCGCGAGAATGGGGCGGGGAAATGTGATCCGCCCGTGTACAGGAACAGCAAAGGCGCCGTGGCGGCCACAGAACGCGGCGGTGCTGTGTTTGCTTTTGGCCGATATCCGGCGTGGGGCGCCGGTTGGGGTGCGGTAAGGGAAGGTAGTATGAAGCGGAAAGAAATCGTGCGGGCAGGCTGGGCAAAGTGCCTGCTGCTGTTGGGTATGGTGTGGGTACTGGTGGGGATGTGGGCACTGCCTGCCAGGGCGCAGAATACGGTGGACAACTATTCTTATCCCGGTTATAATCCGTCTGCCAGCGGGTACATTGACCTGATGCATTACATGAAGCAGATCACCATGACGGTGAACGGCCAGGAGTATACCCCTCAGGAACTGCAGGCGCTGAAAGACGCCGGCACGCCCCTGACACTGGGCATCGGGGATTCGGCCTCCTTCAATTTCCGATTCGCGCTGTGCGGTCGGGCCTACCAGGCCGATGACCCCACCGAGCTGGATGAAAATGCCTCCACCCATGTGACATACAGCAACGGTACCACCTATCTGAACGGGGAGACCGTCGCACCCGGTGCTACCGGCATTCTGGATGATTCCTCCCTGATGGTGGACAACCGCACCGCCGAGGGCAGCTACCTGCGGATGGACATCAGCTGGCTGCTGAAATACTGCCCCGACGGATTCACCATCGACTATACCGAGGGTGGTGTCTCCTTTGAACAGCGGGACCAGTACCTCTATGTCTACTTCCCGGCGGGCATCGGCCAGGACACCTACGCCGACCCGGGCTATTTTTC
Source organism: uncultured Subdoligranulum sp. (assembly GCF_963931595.1). GTDB lineage: Bacteria > Bacillota > Clostridia > Oscillospirales > Ruminococcaceae > Gemmiger. The sequence goes on along the minus strand of NZ_OZ007030.1, from coordinate 2,139,630 downwards.
CATCGGCGTGACGCTGGGGGAAACGCTGGACGAGATCCGCATCCCCGGCACCGACGGCTACTATGTACCTGGCAGCGATGACTGGGTGTTCCCCGTGGTGGCGGTGAATTCCCTGGAGGAAATGGTGGGTACCATCAGCACCTATGGGGACATCCATGTGAAAAAGGTCTGGCAGACCGGCGGGCAGTCCCACCCCGACGCCAAGATTGTGCTGCACTATAAGGAAAACGGCCAGGATGAGGTCTCGGATCGGATTCTGCACGGGGATACCGCCCAGGCAACCTTCACCATCCGCAGCGGTATGACCGACTGCTGGGTAGAGGAGGATATGACCGGCCTGGACGGGTACACCAGCACGCTGTCGGTCAGCGAGGACGGCACCACCTATACCTTTACCAACACCAGCAGCAAGACCGTGACGATCAGCAAGCGCAGCCTGTCCGGCACCGAGGAACTTCCTGGCGCTCAGATGGAACTGTACTGTCTTTCCACCGACGGGACGGCCACCCTCATCGACAGCTGGACTTCGGGCAGCGACCCTCACACAGTGGCGCTGAACCCGGGCCGGTTCAACCTGCATGAGGAACTGGCCCCGGCGGGCTACGCGGTGAGCCAGGACATCCCCTTCACGGTGCGGGAGGACCTGACCGTACAACTGGACGGCGACACCGGCACGCTGGAGGGGGACACCCTCATCGTGACGGACAAACCGCTGACCGTGAAATTTGCCAAGGTGGACAGCGCCGGCAATCCGCTGGCGGGGGCGGTGCTGACGCTGACCGACAAGACGGACGGCAAGGAAATCGACCGCTGGACCACCACCACAGAACCCCATGAGATTTCCATCCAGACCGAGGAAGGCACGGTACTTGTGGCGGGACACACCTACCTGCTCCATGAGGAAAGTGCCCCCGAGGGGTATCTGCTGGCGGAGGACGTGGAGTTTGTCTTCAACGGAGACGGCACCATTCCGAACCATGGCTATGCCACCGTGACGATGGAGGATCGCAGCGAAACACCGCCCACGGCGACGCCGCCGGCCGAAACGCCCACCCCCAAAACGCCGGGCGACACCACGCCGCCGGAGCGTGTCCAGACTGGGGACAGCCCCTGGATGTGGGTCTGGCTGGCGCTGGGGATTGTCTGCCTGTGTGCCGGGGCGGTGACGGGCCTGTTTTACTACCGCCGGTCTCATATACCGGCCTACTGGCGATTGGGGATGCGTGATGAATGAGAAGTTTTCGCGGTGACAGCCGCCTGGTCCAGCCGCCGGCCAGAGGCTGGCTTGTGCTGAGCATCGTGCTGGTGCTGGCGGGGCTGGGGTTTCTGGGCCTGTTCGGCTATGAGCAGTACGGCTATCTGAGAAGCGACCGCTATTATATGGAGCTGCAGCAGACAGCGCAGACCGGTGCACCCGCCGGCGAAACGGGCAGCAAGATTGATTTTGCGGCGCTGCAGGCCATCAATCCGGACACCGCCGCCTGGCTGGAGATGCCGGGACTTTCGCTGGCGCTGCCGGTGGTGCAGGCACAGGACAACCAGACCTGGCTGCACCAGGGATTCGACGGCCAGCCCTCCCCCGAGGGTTGTCTGTTTTTCGGGGTGTCGAGTGGAGAGGAACCGGAGCTTTACCGGGTAATCTACGGTCACAACCTGCACACCGGTTCGATGTTCAGCGGGCTGACCGCCTACCGGGAGGCGGCGTTCTTCCAGGACTATCCCACCTTCACCCTCTGCACGCCCCAGGGGGACGAGACCTGGCAGATTTTCTCCTGCCACGACGCCACCGATACCGAGGAACTCTACCGCACCGAACGTACCAGCGGCGAGGACTACGACGCCTTTGTGGCAACCCTGAAAGCTGCGTCCCTCTACGATACCGGCATAGAGGTGCCTCAGGGGGCCCAGGTGCTGACGCTCTCCACCTGTTCTACCAGCTATGGAAGCGGACTGGATCGCTTTGTGGTCCACGCATTCCGGGTGTGTTGAACCGGCAGTGCAGAAGATTTCAAAAAAACGTTCACGCCCGCCGGAATGTATGCTATAATACAGCTAGAAACAAAAGCGCTGTAAAGCGCTTGATAGGGAGGACCTCCATGAAAGACGTTGTAGCATTGGGCGAACTGCTCATTGACTTTGCACCTGTTTCCACCGACGAGGCGGGCTATCCCACCCTGAAAGCCCAGCCCGGCGGCGCGCCCGGCAACTTCCTGGCGGCGCTGCAGAAGTACGGCTGCGCCACGGCGCTCATCGGCAAGGTGGGCGATGATGCCTTCGGGCATCTGCTGAAGGGCACGCTGGACGAGATCGGCATCGACACCACCGGTCTCGTGGTGGACCCGGCGGTCTTCACCACGCTGGCCTTTGTCACGCTGGACGCCACCGGCAACCGGTCCTTCAGCTTTGCCCGCAAGCCCGGTGCCGACACCTGCCTGACCGGCGACGAGGTGGACAAGGCCCTGCTGGACGACTGCAAGGTCTTCCACTTCGGCACCTTGAGCCTCACCAGTGAACCGGCCCGCTCCGCTACGCAGGCAGCGGTGGCCTACGCCAAGGAGCAGGGCAAGCTCATCAGCTTTGACCCCAACCTGCGCAAACCCCTGTGGCCCAGCGACGAGGCTGCCAAGGAGCAAATCGAGTGGGGCCTGCGCCAGGCGGATATCGTCAAGATCAGCGACGAGGAGATCGAATTCCTGTGGGGCATCTCCCCCGAGGAGGGTGCCCAGAAGCTGCTGAAGGAGTACGGCGTGCGTCTGGTCTACGCGACCTTAGGCCCCAAGGGCTGCCATGTGGCCAACCGCAACGGCAGCTGCGAAGTGCCCTCTCCCACGGGGCTGCATGTCATCGATACCACCGGCGCCGGGGATATCTTCGGCGGAAGCGCCATGAGCCAGTTCCTGCGGCTGGGCAAGGCCCCCGAGGAGCTGACGGTGGAGGAACTGCGCGCCATCACCCGGTTCGCCTGCTGCGCGGCCAGCCTGTCCACCCAGACCCACGGCGGCATCAACAGCGTGGTGCCCGAGGCGGAAGTCCGGGCCATCTTCTGAGCTATAAAGAACCATCGGACGGGACCGTTCCCTGCGGGGAACGGTCCCACTTTTTGTCTTTACAGGGCGGGAAAAATCTGCCATAATGAAGAAAAACGGGACAGGAGGGACCGTCCATGAAAAAACTGTTTGCACTGGCCGACCGGTATCTGCAGGAGTCCGACTGGAAGACGATGGCAATGCTCAAATTCTGCCTGCTGGGGCTGGGCATCGCCGTGGGGGCGATGGTGCCGTCCAAATACAAAAAGACGGCGGTGGCCGTGGGGCTGCCCCTCTTCTTTGTGACCTACCTGCCCCTGATGGCCAAGCTCATCCATCTGGCGGCGGAACAGAAGGCGGAGGACCTGGAGGAGGACTACGTATGACCGTACAGGAAAAGATGCACAATGTATCGCTGTATCTGCCCAACGACCCGTCCATCGTGGAGGAGCAGACCCGGTGCCTGGAAAAACTCTATGACTATAACCAGACCCGCCCCGGGGAAGGGGCCAGGCGCACGGCGCTGCTGCAAGAGATGTTCGCCGAGTTCGGCGAGGGCAGCTACATCGAACCGCCGCTGCACGCCAACTTCGGGGGCAAGTTTGTCCACTTCGGCAAAAATGTCTACGCCAACTTCAACCTGACCCTGGTGGATGACACCCACATCTATGTGGGGGACTGCACGATGTTCGGCCCCAACGTGACGGTGGCCACGGCGGGCCATCCCATTCTGCCCCAGCTGCGGGCCCAGGGCTACCAGTACAACGCGGCGGTGCACATCGGCAAAAACTGCTGGATCGGCGCCGGGGCCATTCTCCTGCCGGGGATCACGCTGGGTGACAACGTGGTGGTGGGCGCCGGCAGTGTGGTGACGAAGGATCTGCCCGACAATGTGGTGGCGGTGGGCAATCCCTGCCGGGTGCTGCGGCCCATCACCGACAACGACCGGGAATACTACTTCAGACAGCATCCCATCGACCCGGCGCTTCTGCGGTAATCCGACAAATAAATATCCCCCGGCGGAGCCGGGGGTTTTGCACAGACGGGTGAAACCCTGGAATACTAGCGCACGCGTCACGTCGCGTTGGTACGGCCTGCCAGCCGCGAAGGATTGCTACTTGCCGCCCGTAAACGAGCTGTTTAGAAGTTTCCCATTGTCAGCTGTTCGCCTGCCTGGTCTTCTTCTAACTGGCGCCGGATGTATTCTGCTATCTTTTTATCGTTTTTTAGGTCAGTTTACAAGGAACTACACGCAGACCGTGAAACGGGCTGCTGACAACAAACGGCGCTATGCTCCCGGCTGGGTGCATAGCACCTGTTTGTTGCGGGGGTTTCCAAAGGGGGCAGCGCCCCATTTGGCACACGACTTTGCGGAGCAAAGTGTAGTGTGTTATACGCTCTGTCGGCGTTGCCCTGAAAATACCGTTGCCGCCGGGGAGGGCAAGGGCATTTGACGCGGCAGGAAAGCAGGGCTTTGTTTGGGGCTGGTAAGCCGGAAACAAAGGGCTGATTTCAGCAGCAGACAGGGCGTATTATGAAAGCCCCCGTCCCTCGTCCTCCGCCCCCGGCCTATGGGACAAAAAGTCCCAAAGCTCTGGACACCGTGACCAGATGTGTGGCCACACTCCGGGAAAAGTAGCAGGACGGCAGGAAACCGTCAAGGCTGAAATGAATGGGCTGACGCCCGGCCTTGACCGTTCCCCGCCGCCCCGCTGGATGGGTGGACAAGGTGGCCAATCCCTAAAAGTGTTTGGCCGCACTCGTTCATTTTGGGGCCTTTCTTCTCCCAAAATTGAAATGGGCGGGAAAGCCCTAAAATGGCTTTCCCGCCTTGATTACCCATTAGCAAAGACGGGCGAGACTGTCAACGGCGGCGCTGAAAGCGCCGTTCATCTTGACCGTTGACTGGCTCGCCTGGCTTTGCTACTGCCCGTAAGAGATGGAAAAACAAGATGGAAAACAAGGTTAAAAATGGTTGACAAGTCTATCGGATGTGTGTTATACTGTGCGACAGTTTGAGATTGGAAGGAGGCTTACGTGTGTTAATTTGTGTACGCTAATAAGCAATAAAAAGTAGAAGTACCTTTCCACATGATGGTGGGCTTTTTTTGCGTGCGTATGCAAAGGAACACGTAGGTTTGACACGAGCAGTCTTTGAACTGTATCGTGGTGTTTTTTCGTGCTTTGTTGTTATGCAGGCGTCTGCCCTCTCTGTGGGACAACGCCTGCTTTTTATTGCAGAAACAAAGGAACAATGCAATAAAAAAGGAGGTTCGCATTATGACCCAAAACAACAATTCATGGAGAAAAACTTATTTTACACTTCTTGCCGGACAAGCAATATCCTTTATTAGCAGCGGTATTTTGCAAATGGCCATTATCTTTTATTTGGTTGCGAAAACTAATTCTGCAATCATATTGACGGCGGCAACACTGATTGGATTTTTGCCGCAAGCCTGTTTAGGCCCGTTTGCAGGTGCTTTTGTTGACCGGCACAGCCGTAAAAGCGTAATGATTGGTGCGGATTTGATAATTGCCGCCGCTGGCGGTATTCTGGCGCTGGTGGCGTTTTACATGGAATTGCCCGTATGGTCTATTATGGTTGTCCTGTTAATCCGAAGTGCGGGAACTGCTTTTCATTCTCCAGCATTCAGCGCAGCAACACCTATGATTGTGCCAAAAGAGGAACTTACAAAATGCGCTGGTTACACGCAGACCATGCAAGCAGTAAGTGCGATTATCAGTCCAGCTGCCGCAGCGTTTTTATATGCTGTTTGGCCTCTTAATGCAATTATATTGTTAGATATTGTGGGTGCAATCCTTGCCTGTGTGACTGTTGCGATTTCGTCCATACCAACGCCTGAACTATGTCCAGAAACGAAAAGACAACAGTTTTTACAGGATATGAAAGAGGGGTATGTGGTATTAAAGCAAAACAGGGGCCTCTTTGCTCTGCTCTGGATTGGTGTAATTTATATGTTCTTTTATATGCCAATCAGTACGCTTTTTCCTCTCATCTGTATGTCATACTTCAAAGGAACACCGGCCCATGCCTCTGCCGCTGAAATTGCTTTTGCGGTTGGTATGCTGCTTGGCGGAGTCATTCTGAGCATTTGGGGCGGTTTTAAGAAACGGCGGTACACCATCGGTCTTTCCGTTCTCCTGATGGGCGTTAGCAATATGCTCTCCGGGCTTTTGCCGCCAGACGCATTTCTTGTCTTTGTTGTGTGCTGTACTGTTATGGGAATTTCCGCTCCATTTTACGGTGTGCAAAATGCGATTTTTCAAGAAACGGTCAAACCAGAATATCTGGGGAGAGTTTTTTCTCTACTGACAAGCGCCGCTTCCCTCGCCATGCCGTTTGGCCTTGTCATTTCCGGGCCTCTGGCGGAGCGGCTGGGAGTTGAGAAATGGTTTGTCATTTGCGGAATTGGCATTATCATCGTTGCGCTTGCCGTATTTTTACTACCCGGTTTGAGAGAGATTGACAATACGCAATAATCAACTGCACCTTTTTCTATTACTAAACAAAATGCCTGGATGGTGGTTCTGAAAAACCAGAACCGCCGTTCAGGCATTTTTTATCTTCGTCCTCTCTGCGGTTTTGGATTCTTCAGCAAGTCGGATTTTTCCGCAATCTTTTTCAGCCACTTCCGTTCTTCTACTGACAGCTTCCTAAAATTCAGCTTGAGCCGTTTGCAGATAAACGCCAAGTACGCTTGTTCCGTGTCGCTGTCCTGGCTGACGATTTCACCAGCAGTTTCCAGCATTTCTTTTAGCGGGTTATCCTCTGGGACGCTGAAAAAATCGTCCTTGTGTGTTTCCCGCAGAGCAAGGGCAATCCCGTTTATGTCCCGTTGTATCACATAGCGGCAAAACTCGTCCTCATCAATATGGGCGGTGATAAGCTGTCTTAACTGCGTATCACTCATGCCAGGATTATGCTTTTTTATAACAGTTGCGCTCATCGTGTCCACTATGGCGTTTGCACCCTGCGCCTGTTTCAGTGCCGTTCCGTTCACATAGATTTCAAGGTCAGCCATCAGCCGGGGGAAATCCGGGTGCGCCGCCAGCTCACACAGCAGGGTATTGTCTATCCTCCCGCTTTTCAGCAGGTCAATCATTTCATCACTCAAACGCAGGTCTGCAAGATCGGCGTTTGGGTGATTTTTCATTTCAGACAGCCCCAGCAGATAATCAGCGGTCACACCGTAAAACTTCGCCAGCCGGATAAGGGCATAGTGGCTGATGTCCTTGAAGTCTTCCGTTTCGTAACTGCCCAGCGCAGACTTGGAAAGCCCGGTCTGCTCCGCAAGCTGCCCCAGCGTCAAGCCACGCTCCACACGTAGGTCTTTTAATCGCTCTTGTATGGATAAAGACATATTCACCCTCCTTGCTAGCTCAACGAAAGAGAAGCCGTTATGCTATGTACTATGCTCATAGCATAACGGCATAGGCATTTACAGTTTTATTTTACCATTTGCTACATCTTCACGAAATTTATCAACAAGCTTCGCTGTCAGCTTGGATTTACCGTAGTGTTCAAGTACAAAAGTACGATAACTTTTTCCATCTACAAGCACATCACTTTTTCTGGTCAACAACCAATTTCCGTTACCTCCTCCCTGTTCTCTAATATTCCAGTCTTTCCCATATCTTTTATAGATTTCATCTTTTTTACCTTGAACAGACATTGATTCGCTTGGAATATAAACAATTTGCATAATAGCTCCTCCTTTATTTTGTGCAAGAAGACCAGAAACCTGAATTTGTCTTTTATCTTTTTTTGATTATATCACAAATCCGAGAGCGTGGAAATAGGGAGTTTTTCAGGCTGATTTCCTACCTCTTGGATATACGGCACAGGCGGTCAAAAAGGTGTAGACTTGGGATAGTTCATCGATGGACAAGCACCTTGGAAACAGAACACGCCAAAGAAAACGGAGGGACGCATGAGCAAAAGACCCTATCAACACCTGCCGCCGCTGGAACACAGGCCGGACGGCTCCCCCTACCGCATAACCCCGCCCCAGAAGAGACGAGCCAGCGGCCTGATACGCCGGGAGTGCTGCAACTGCGAGGACGGAAACTGCCTTGCGCTGGACGATGGCGACACCTGCGCCTGTCCGCAGATGATTTCGTTCTCCGTCTGCTGCAAGTGGTTCCGCTGGGCGGTCTTGCCGCTGGACAGGACGCTGGAAGCGGAGATTTACCGGGACAGGGACTTGAAACGCTGTGCGGAGTGCGGCGGTGTGTTCGTCCCGAAGTCCAACCGGGGCAAATACTGCCCGGACTGCGCCGCCAGAGTTCACAGGCGGCAGAAAACAGAAAGTGAACGGAAAAGGAGGTCTGCTGTGGACAGTTAAGAGCGGGAAAAGCCTTGATTTGCAAGGCTCCGCAAGCCCTCAACCGGGGCGGCTGGTATCATTTATCATTCGCCCCGGAAAACGGGCCTCTAACCGTCCACAAAACACGCTATGACAAACACGATTTATATTCACCAGCCGGAAAAGGCGTTCAGTTTCACCCGGCTCCCCAATTTCCTTTTTGAAGCACCCACATTCCAGCCCTTGAGCAACGAAGCGAAGGTGCTGTATGCCTTTGTCCTGCGCCGGGCGGAGTTGTCCCGGAAGAACGGCTGGGCGGACGAGTACGGGCGGGTCTACCTGTACTACCCCATCTGCGAGGTGGTCGCTTTGCTCCGCTGCGGGCGGCAGAAAGCGGTCAACACCCTGCGGGAGTTGCAGTATGCGGGGCTGGTGGAAATCCAGAAACAGGGCTGTGGAAAACCCAACCGCATTTACCCGAAATCCTATGAAGCGGTTCCAAACACCGACTTCAAGAAATCCGGTTATGGTACGCCGGAGGGCTGAAAACCGTACTTGGCGAGTACGAAAATCAATCCTCTTGAAGTACGGAAATCTGACGGTATATAGAAATACAGAGATTAAAACCATCTATTTACATTCATTCCATTCCAATCCTATCAGAGATATTTTCGGCGGGAAAACCCGCCGGAAAGGAATGGAATGGGGAAAGGAGTTCAATGGCACAACACGCAATTTTGCGATTTGAGAAGCACAAGGGCCACCCGGCGGGGCCGCTGGAAGCCCACCATGAACGGAAAAAGGAGCAGTACGCCAGCAACCCGGACATTGACACCAGCCGGAGCAAGTACAATTTCCACATCGTCAAGCCGGATGGCCGCTACTACCATTTCATTCAGAGCCGCATCGAGCAGGCCAGATGCCGCACCCGCAAGGACAGCACTCGGTTTGTGGACACGCTGATTACCGCCAGCCCGGAGTTTTTCAAGGGCAAGTCCCCAAAGGAGATAGCGGCCTACTTCCAGAGGGCGGCGGACTTCCTCATTGACCGGGTGGGCCGGGAGAACATCGTTTCGGCTATGGTACACATGGATGAAAAAACGCCCCATCTGCACTTGGTCTTTGTGCCGCTGACAAAGGACAACCGCCTGTGCGCCAAAGAAATTATCGGCAACCGGGCCAATCTGACGAAGTGGCAGGACGATTTTCACGCCTGTATGGTGGAGCAGTACCCCGACCTGGAGCGTGGGGAAAGCGCCAGCAAGACGGGCCGGAAGCATATCCCCACCCGGCTGTTCAAACAGGCGGTCAACCTCTCCAAACAGGCGAGGGCCATTGAAGCGGTTCTCTCCGGCATTACCCCGCTGAACGCCGGAAAGAAGAAAGAGGAAGCCCTCTCCATGCTGAAAAAGTGGTTTCCGCAGATGGAGAACTTCTCCGGGCAACTGAAAAAATACAAGGTCACAATCAATGACTTGTTAGCGGAAAATGAAAAGCTGGAAGTCAGGGCAAAGGCCAGCGAAAAAGGCAAGATGAATGACACGATGGAACGGGCGAAGTTAAAAAGCGAACTGGACGATATGCGGCGGCTGGTTGACCGTATCCCGCCGGAGATTTTAGCGGAACTGAAACGGCAACAGCGGCAGCATGGAAAGGAAAGGTGATCTTATAAGTAATATCAGATACAAAAAGGAAATCGAAATCGTGACTTTTCAGGGAAAGGAAATCACACTGGAAAATCTCTCCCCGGTGTTCACGCCGGAACAGGAAGCAGCCAAACGCCGGGAACTGGAACAGCAGCTTTATGAGGTGTTCCGCAAGTACGCCGACAAGCGGGAGAGTGAGGAAGCCGGGACATAAGGTTTTCCAAACCCATCATTGATTTGCGGGGCTGCTGGCGGTATAATAGAACTGTCAGCAGCTCCGTTTCTTTTTTAAGAAAAGGAGCGACAATATGAACAATCGGATAGACGCAATCTATGCAAGACAATCGGTAGACAAAAAGGACAGCATTTCCATTGAAAGCCAGATTGAATTTTGCAAATACGAGTTGAAAGGCGGTAACTGCAAGGAATACACAGACAAAGGGTACAGCGGCAAGAACACAGACCGTCCGAAGTTTCAAGAACTGGTGCGGGACATCAAGCGGGGCTTGATTGCAAAGGTCGTGGTTTACAAGCTCGACCGTATCAGCCGTTCCATTCTGGACTTTGCCAACATGATGGAGCTGTTCCAGCAGTACAATGTGGAGTTTGTGTCCTCTACGGAAAAGTTTGATACCTCCACGCCGATGGGACGGGCCATGCTGAATATCTGTATCGTGTTCGCCCAGCTTGAACGGGAAACGATACAGAAGCGGGTAACGGACGCTTACTACTCCCGCAGTCAGCGGGGCTTTAAGATGGGCGGGAAAGCCCCTTACGGCTTCCATACGGAGCCTATCAAGATGGACGGTATCAACACAAAGAAGCTGGTGGTAAACCCGGAGGAAGCGGCCAATATCCGGCTGATGTTTGAGATGTACGCCCAGCCCACAACTTCCTACGGGGACATTACCCGGTACTTTGCCGAACAGGGGATTTTGTTCCATGGCAAAGAGCTGATACGCCCCACGCTGGCGCAGATGTTACGCAATCCTGTCTATGTGCAGGCAGACCTTGATGTGTACGAATTTTTCAAAAGTCAAGGTACAGTCATTGTCAATGACGTTGCCGATTTTACGGGCATGAACGGCTGCTATCTGTATCAAGGGCGAGATGTAAAGGCCAGCAAGAAAAACGACTTAAAAGACCAAATGCTGGTACTGGCTCCCCATGAGGGTATCGTCCCCTCCGACACCTGGCTGACCTGCCGCAAGAAGCTGATGAACAACATGAAAATCCAGTCTGCCCGGAAAGCCACCCACACATGGCTGGCAGGAAAAATCAAGTGCGGGAATTGCGGGTATGCTCTTATGAGTATCTACAATCCCTCCGGCAAACAGTATCTCCGCTGCACGAAACGGCTGGACAATAAAAGCTGTCCTGGCTGTGGGAAAATCATCACTTCGGAACTGGAAGCGGTTGTTTATCAGCAGATGGTAAAGAAGCTGGCAAGCTACAAGACGCTGACAGGAAAAAAGAAAGCGGCAAAGGCAAACCCGAAAATCACCGCCCTGCAAGTGGAACTTGCCCATGTAGACAGCGAGATTGAAAAGCTGGTGGACAGTCTGACGGGGGCAAACAATGTCCTGTTCTCCTATGTGAATGTGAAGATAGCGGAACTGGACGGGCGCAAGCAGGAACTTCTGGCAAGGATAGCGGAGTTGACTGTGGAGGCCATCAGCCCGGAACAGGTCAGCCAGATTTCCGGCTACCTCGATACCTGGGAGAATGTATCTTTTGATGACAAGCGGCGTGTGGTGGATTTGATGATCACCACCATAGCCGCCACAAGCGACAGCTTGAACATCACATGGAAAATCTGACTGGCGGCACCCCTCCCGTCAGATACCTACCCTGTGTAGTCCCTTGTAAACTGTACTTTCCTGCTGTATCCACATAGTATCCCCTGCACCAGAACTCCCTATTGCGATACTTGAATTTCAGTTCTGGGAATTTCTCGTACAGCATCAGGCTGCTTTTCCCCTTCAGATACCCCATGAAGCTCGAAACCGAATATTTCGGCGGTATCTCGACCAGCATGTGGATATGGTCCGGGCATACTTCTGCTTCCACGATTTTTACCTTCTTCCAGTTGCACAGTGTTCTTAAAATCTCTCCGATTTCTCTGCGCTTCTGGCCGTAGAACACTTTGCGCCGATATTTCGGCGCAAAGACTATGTGGTATTTGCAATTCCAGCTTGTATGCGATAAACTGTTTACGTCGTTCATTTTTGAATGACCTCCCTTTGCTTGTTTGTGCAGTTGGCAGACCGCACTCCTATTATAGCAAAGGGAGTTTTTATTTCACCATGATCGACATAAGTCTTTTTTGGAACCACTCGCCTAGCGAGTGGTTTTCGAGACACAAAAAGGACCTGCTTCTCCAAAGGAAGCAGGTCTTTTGGTATGTTACGGCAAAACCGTTAGTGGGTGCCCACCATGTCCATGGCGAAGAGGGCAGCGCCCAGGGCGCCGCAGAGCTGGGCCTTGTCGCTGACCACCAGGGTGGTGCCCAGCTTTTCTTCCAGCGTCTTGACCAGGCCCTGGTTCTTGGAGACGCCGCCCGTCATCATGTAGCGCTCCGCACCGCCCACGCGCTTGGCCAGGGTGGCGGTCTTGGAAGCCACCGCCTTGTTCAGGCCGTGGACAATATCGTCGGTGGGCTTGTTCTGGGCGATCAGCGAGACCACCTCGGATTCCGCAAACACCGTGCACATGCTGGAGATGGTGATATCTTCCTTATAATGCAGGCCGGCCTTGCTCATCTCGTCCAGATTCATCTCCATGGTGCGGGCCATCATTTCGAGGAAACGGCCGGTGCCGGCGGCACACTTGTCGTTCATGACGAAGTTCTCCACGGCGCCGTTCTCATCCAGCCGGATGACCTTGCTGTCCTGGCCGCCGATGTCGATGACGGTGCGCACGCTGGGGTCCAGGTAATGGGCGCCCCGGGCATGGCAGGTGATCTCGGTGATGCTCTTGTCGCCGTCCTGGATGGCCGTGCGGCCGTAGCCGGTGGTGACGATGGCGTCGATGTCCTCCCGTTTGAGGCCGGCCTGTTCCAGCGCCTGCTCCAGGGCGCGCTCGGCGCCCACGGCGGCACCGGCACCGGTGGGCAGGATCACGCCGGTGACCATCTTTTTGTCCTTGTCCAGAATCACCACGTCGGTGCTGGTGGAACCGCTGTCAATGCCTGCAAAATAGCCTTTTCCCATCTTGATCTCCTTTTCCTCGCCCTGGCTGGGGTCCATGCTCTCGGCAAAGGCCTCCAGACGGGTCAGCAGCTGACCGCTGCTCTGCAGCGTGTAGTCCGATTCAATCTTCAGCAGCGGCACCGCCACGCTCTGCTTGACCTGGGCGTACTCGAAGCTGTAAAAATCGCAGAATTTCACCGTGTGGTAGATGATCCCCTTCAGGTCGGGATCGTTGAAGAGCCGCTTGCGGCCGGTGTTGTCCATCATCCGCATGCAGGGAATCTGGCCCAGCAGCTCGGCGGCATACCACTCCATCAGGGCGTCAAAATCGGCGTCTTCCGGCGGCAGCACTTCGCCCACCGAACGGTTGTGCACACAGGTCTCGTTCTCTACGGGGTAGGGCATGGCACCCTGCACCATCTCGAAGAGCTCCTTGCCCATCCGGGCGCCCAGCACACTGATGTGGGGCCCGCGGGTCTTCTCGGGGGCATGGAAGGCTGCCCGGAAGGCCTTGGCATCAAAGGTGGTGCCCTTGTAGGCCGCGTAGGCCTTGGCCAGCCCCTTCAGCTGGGCTGCCGTGCGCTCCCGGCTGCACTCGCCGCCGCTGTGCAGCATGTCCACGATGTAAAGGAAGTCCAGCTTGCCGCTCTCCTCCAGCACGTCGTAGACGCTGCGGATGGTGTCGCAGCAGTTCACCAGCACCAGCTCGTGGACCTGACCGCTCATGACCGCTTCCAGCAGCGACTTGCCGAAGCCGCAGATGTTGGAATGGGCCAACTGGTCGGCTTTGTCAAATCCCTCCTGCATGCCGTTCAGGTTCTCGCACTGAGCGCCCAGGGCGGTCAGCAGTTCAATGGGGGTGTATTTGCAGACGTAATAGGTCTTGTTCATGCCTTGGCTCCTTCCTCGGTGCGACCCGGTTCGTTCAGCATCTCCAGGAAAGCGCCCAGGCGGGTGGAGGTCTGGCCCTCGCCGCCGTGGCTGCGGTCGCAGCCGTCGCCGTCCAGAATCAGCAGCGGCAGACCCGCTTCCTCAAACTTCTTTTTGGCCAGCTGGGCCGCGCCCAGGGTGTGCTTGCAGCCCCAGTGGTCGAACCACACCACGCCGTCGGCCTTGACCTGCTTGGCGTGGCGGATGCCCGCCTCGATGCGGCGCACCGCGCTGCCGTTGAGGGCATGGTAGACCATACGGTGGGCCATGGCCTCGTAGGGGTGCTCGGGGTCAAAGTCCGGCTCGGACACTTCGCTGAGCTCGCATCCCACGATCTGGGCATCCTCCCGGAAGAGCAGGTCCTCCTTGATGGCGTCCGACCAGAAGGGGATGGTGTGCATCCAGTAGATGCGCTTGCCTTTGGCGGCGGGGGCGAGCTCCACATCTTTCAGCAGCTCGTCCACATAGGCTTCCACCTGGGGAGTGCCCAGCAGGATGTTGTTGGTCATACCGCAGTACAGCGGCGTCACCAGATCGGTAGGCACATACCGGTCGGCCCGCTTCTGCTGATAGGTGCGGTATTTTTCCAGGGTGCGCTTGGAACGGCGCAGCCGCTCCTTCAGCGCTTCCTCGTCGATGGTGCGGCCGGTCTGCTGTTCCAGGAAGGAGGCCAGCGCCCGCAGCTGGGCGGCCACGTATTCCACGTTGTCCTCGTTCTGCTGCATGGGCACGTCGATGGCAAAGGGCTGCACATGGTACAGCTGGCTCAGCGTGCGGAAGGTCAGCAGGTTGGCGTCACAGGTCAGGTTGGTGTAGACAATGCACTTCGGCTTGGGCAGCACGCCCTTCTGCGCCGCACCCAGAAAGGTCTTGTGGTAGCTGCACAGCGTCTCGGAAATGCCGGTGTTCTCGGCCTGCTGCAGAAAGCCGCGCTCCGCCTGGGAACCCGACAGATAGCAGGAAAACGCCTCCACATTGTAGGGGTTGAGGCCCACTTCCTGGAGCATCTCGCAGGGGGTGAAGACGCTGACCATGGCCGAGTGTTCGGGGTCCTGCAGCGGGGCCAGCATGGCGTCCATCATGATGCGGGCCAGCTTGCGGTCGGCGGGCTGCAGGCGTTTGTCGGGGCTGAACCGGTTTTTCAGGTTCTGGGCTTCCCACCCGGTGCGCAGCAGTGTGCGCGCACGCTGGGGGTTCTGGTTGCTCCAGGCCTCCACGGTCCGCCCGAAAGTCTCTACTACTTGCATATTTTTTCCCTCTCTCTACTCTCCGCGCCGGTTCCTGTGCAAAAAAACAGCGGGGCCCCCGGCCGGATACCGACCGGAAAACCCTCGCCCGTTTTCATCGTTACGGTGCTGCTGTACAGGATGCGCTCATCCTATAATACACCCGCTGCAGCGTAAAATCAATGGATTTTTTGTACAGTTCTTGTGGTTGTGTCTGTCGAAAAATTAGGCCGGATGCTGCTGTGCCCCGCCGCCGGGAGCGGGCATGGGGCAGTGGGTCAGGTACCAGGCGAAGAGCAGCGAGCTGATGGCCCAGGTGATGGGGTAGGCCCAGAAGACCACCGAAATCTGGGGGATAAAGTGCACCGTGATGGTGATGTAGGTGATGCGCAGGGCACACCATATGGCCAGCATGATGACCATGGGCACCACGGGGCGTCCCAGGCCCCGCAGGATGCCGGCGCAGCAGTGGCTGAAGGCCAGCAGGCAGTAGAACAGCGAGACGGTGCGCGCCTGCTGCACGCCGAAGGCGACCACGTCTGCCTCGCCGCTGAAGGCGCCGATGAAGATGGGGGCCATGGTGAACATGGCCAGACCCACGCATTCTGCCAGCAGGCAGGAACAGACGATGCCGAACCGCATGCCGCGGCGCACCCGGGGCAGCTGCCCGGCGCCGATGTTCTGGCTGACGAAGGTGGCCAGCGCCATGGAGAAGCAGGTCACCGGCAGGAAGACGAAGCCCTCCACCTTGCTGTAGGCGCCACAGCCGGCCATGGCGTTGGCGCCGAAGGCATTGATGTTGGCCTGGACGATGACGTTGGCGATGGAGATTACCGAGTTCTGCACGCCGGAGGGCACGCCCTGGGCCACCACGGCCCGCAGGGTGGCGGGATGGAAGCGCACCTGGCGCCACCGCACGCCGTAGGCCTCCTTGGTCAGGGTCAGCTTGCGGAAGGCCAGCCCGGCGCTGACCGTCTGGGAGATAATGGTGGCGAAGGCCGCGCCGCCCACCCCCATATGGAGCCCTGCGATGAACCACAGGTCCAGGATGACGTTGAGGATGGAGGCGGTGATGAGGTAGCGCATGGGACTGCGGCTGTCGCCCACCGACTGCAGGATGCTGGCGCCCATATTGTACATGACCACGGCCAGCGAGCCCATGAAGTAGACCCGGAAGTAGATGATGGAGTTGGGCAGGACGTTTTCGGGGGTGTCCATCCAGCGCAGGATCTGGGGGGTGAGCAGCACGCCCACCACGCTGAGCACCACGCCGGCGGTGATTCCCAGGGCCACCGTGGTGTGGACGGCCCGGCGGAGGGCGGCGTCGTCCTTGGCGCCGTAGTGGCGGGCCACCAGCACGCCGGCGCCCAGGCTGACGCCGTTCACAAAGCCGGTGAGCAGAAAAATCAGGCTGCCGGAGGAACCCACGGCCGCCAGGGCGTCGCCGCCCAGAAAGTTGCCCACGATCAGCGAATCCACCGCGTTGTAGAGCTGCTGGAACAGATTGCTGAAAAAGATGGGCACCGCAAACACAAGCATACCCCTGGCCACGTTGCCGCTGGTCAGGGAAACGTTTTTCTCAAACACGTTTTTTCCCACACCTTTGTCTTGTATAATTTCTCTCCTATCCTACGCGCCCGGGGGCGCAGTGTCAAGGAGGAAACGGGCAAAAACAGGACAAAGCCTTGTGGAACGGCTCGAAACCCTGTATAATAAAGGCTAAAATGCAAAAGCACAGGGGAGATGGAGTGCATGAATATTCAGTTGCAGGACCTCACCAAGCGCTTCCCGGCCCGGGGCCGGAAAGCCCGCGGCGAAGTCACGGCGGTGGACAAACTCACCTTTGAAGTGCCGGACGGGCTGCTGGTGGGTCTGCTGGGACCGTCGGGCTGCGGCAAGAGCACGACGCTGAACATGATCTGCGGGCTGGAGACCCCCACCGAGGGCAGGATCCTCTTCGGCGTGGAGGACGTGACCAGCCTGCCGCCCGAGCTGCGTGGGGTGGGGATGGTCTTCCAGAACTACGCCCTTTATCCGCACCTGACGGTATTGCAGAACATCACCTTCCCGCTGGAAAACCTGAAGGGCGCCCAGAAACTCTCCAGGGCCGAGATGCGCCGCCGTGCCCAGGAGGCCGCGGCCCTCGTCCAGATCGAGGAGCTGCTGGACCGCAAGCCCAAGGAACTCTCGGGTGGCCAGCAGCAGCGTGTGGCCATCGCCCGGGCGCTGGTCAAGATGCCCAAGGTGCTGCTGCTGGACGAGCCCCTCTCCAACCTGGACGCCCGGCTGCGGCTGCAGACCCGGGAGGAGATCTGCAAGATCCAGAAAAAGACCGGCATCACCACGCTGTTCGTCACCCATGACCAGGAGGAGGCTATGAGCATCTCGGACCGCATCGTGGTGATGAAGGACGGCCTGCTCATGCAGCAGGGCAAACCCCAGCAGGTCTACGACGACCCGGCCAACCTGTTTGTGGCCAAATTCCTGGGCACGCCGCCCATCAATGTGTTTGAGGGCAATGTTCAGAAGGGCCGGCTGTTGCTGGCTGGACAGGATGCGCTGGCGGTGCCCGGTGCGCCGGACGGCACCGTCTGGGTGGGCATCCGACCCGAGGGCTTCACCCCCGACCCCAACGGCCCGGTGGTGTGCGGGCTCTCCCGGGTGGAGGTGCTGGGCCGGGATGTGAGCATCGTCTGCACCCACCCCGCCTGCGTGACCGACACGCTGCGGGCCATCGTCAACGCCCGCCACGACGTGGACGGCACCTCCGATACCGTCCGTTTTGCCCTGCACCCCGACAAGGTGTTCCTCTTCGACCATGACACCGAGGCGCGCATCCGCTTCGGCGCCGGGGTCTGAGTGCCGGAAGGAGGGAACTGTCCATGCATCGCAAACTCAACAAGGCGTGGCTTTACCTGCTGCCGTCCCTGGTGCTGCTGGCGGCGTTTCTGGTCTACCCCCTCATCGACGTGCTGGTCTACTCGGGGGAGGAGGGCTTCAACTTCGCCTCCCAGACCTACTTCGGGGTGGGCCTTTATAACTACAGCTATGTGCTCCACGACCCCTACTTCCTGCAGGCGGTGGAGAATACCTTTGTCCTGGTCATCATCACGGTGCCCGTCTCCACCTGTCTGGCACTGCTGATCTCTGCGGGGCTCAGCTCGATAAAACCCCTGCGCAAACTCTACCAGACCGTCTACTTCCTGCCCTACGTCACCAATACGCTGGCGGTGGGCCTTGTCTTCATGGTGCTCTTCCAGAAGACCGAGTACACCGACGGTCTTGTGAACCTGATGCTCCGCTGGTTCGGCGCCGGGCCCATCGACTTCATCAACGGTCCCCACTGGGCCAAGATGTTCGTGCTCTGCTTCTACACCATCTGGGTGGTCATGCCCTTTAAGATTCTCGTGCTCACCGGCGCGCTGGCCTCGGTGAACCAGGACTACTACAAGGCCGCCCGGGTGGACGGCACCTCCCGGCGGCGGATCTTCTTCCGCATCACGCTGCCGCTGATCTCCCCCATGATCGTCTACCTGGTCATCACCGGCTTCATCGGCGCCTTCAAGGCCTACAGCGACGCGGTGGCCCTCTTCGGCACCGACCTGAACGCTGCGGGCATGAACACCATCGTGGGCTATGTCTACGACATGCTCTACGGCGACAGCGGCGGCTACCCGTCCTACGCTTCGGCGGCGGCCATCATCCTCTTCGTCATCGTCCTCACCATCACCTGCATCAACCTGCTGGTCACCCGCCGGCAGCTGCGCGACTAAGGAGGCTTTCACTATGTCGGAAGATTTTGAAGCCAGGCGCCGCGCGGCGGACCGCAAAGCGGGGCTGCGCAAGGCGCTGACCTACCTGGGGCTCAGCATCTGGGCCGTGGTGGTGCTCTTTCCCTTTTACTGGATGGTGCTCACCTCGCTGAAAAGCTACGGCGCCTACAACTCGGAGCATACGCCCCGGTTCTTTACGCTGGCCCCTACTCTCGAAAACTACCAGCAGGCCTTCACGGCGGTGCCGCTGGGGGGCTATCTGCTCAATACGCTGATCTTCGCCCTCATCACCACGGCGGCCATGGTCATCGTCAGCACGCTGGCGGCCTACGCCTTTGCCCGGCTGGAGTTCCGGGGCAAGAACCTGCTCTTCGGGGCCTTCCTGTCCCTGATGATGATCCCCAGCGAACTGGTGGTCATCACCAACTATGTGACCATCACCAACCTGGACCTGCGCAACACCTTCACCGGCCTGATCCTGCCCTCCATCACCTCCATTTTCTATATCTACCTGCTGAAAGAGAGCTTCGAGCAGGTGCCCGATGAACTCTACCGGGCGGCCAAGGTGGACGGCACCTCGGATCTCAAATACCTGTGGAAGGTGATGATCCCCATCTGCCGGCCCACCATCGTCACGGTGACGATCTTGAAGCTCATCGAGTGCTGGAACTCCTACGTCTGGCCGCGGCTTGTCACCGACGACCAGGCCTACTTCCTGGTCTCCAACGGCATCCAGCAGATCCGGGAGGAGGGCTTCGGCCGGGAGAACATCCCCGCCATGATGGCCGCCGTGGTGGTCATCTCGGTGCCGCTGGTGGCGCTCTTCCTGGCGTTCCGCAACAAGATCATGGAGGGCGCGTCCCGGGGAGGCATCAAAGGATGAAAAAGTTTATATCCCTCTGCGCGGCGGCGCTGCTGGCGGGGTCGCTGGTGCTCTCGGGCTGCCACGGCCGCCGGGAACAGGCAGCCTTCGCGGTGCCGGATTCCTTCGACACCTCCAAAAACTACGAGGTGGTCTTCTGGGCCAAGAACGATACCAACAAGACCCAGACCGATATCTACAAACAGGCCATCGCCGACTTCCAGCAGCTTTACCCCAACATCACGGTGACGCTGCGCCTCTACACCGACTACGGCGACATCTATAACGATGTCATCACCAACATTTCCACCGGCACCACCCCCAACGTCTGCATCACCTATCCCGACCACATCGCCACCTACCTAACCGGCAACAACGTGGTGGTGCCGCTGGACGACCTCTTCGCCGACGAGCACTACGGCCTGGGCGGCGACGAGCTGCTCTACGACGGGCCCTCCCGGGAGGAGATGGTGCCCCAGTTCCTGGAGGAGTGCAAACTGGGCGGGTCCTACTATGCCATTCCCTACATGCGCTCCACCGAGGCCTGCTACATCAACAAGGACTTTGTGGAGGCCCTGGGGTATGAGGTGCCCGACGTGCTGACCTGGGATTTCGTCTGGGAGGTGTCCGAGGCGGCGGCCGCCACCAAGGGGGCCGACGGCGTCTACAGCCTCAACGGCCAGAAGGTGCTGATCCCCTTCCTCTACAAATCCACTGACAACATGATGATCCAGATGCTGCGCCAGAAGGGGGCGGGCTACTCCACCTCCACCGGCGACATCCAGCTATTCAACGACACGACGACCCAGCTGCTGGAGGGCATCGCCGCCCACACGGCCAGCGGGGCCTTCTCCACCTTCAAAATTTCCGGCTATCCGGCCAACTTCCTCAACGCCGGACAGTGCGTCTTTGCGGTGGACTCCACCGCCGGCTCCACCTGGATGGGCAGCGATGCGCCGCTGATGGACATTGCCGCTGACGAGGTGGTCCCCTTTGACACCGAGGTGCGGATGATTCCCCAGTTTGACCCCGAACATCCCCAGATGATCTCCCAGGGCCCCTCCATCTGCATCTTCAACAAGGACGACCCCCAGGAGGTGCTGGCCTCCTGGCTGTTCGCCCAGTATCTGCTCACCAATGATGTGCAGATCGCCTACTCCGAAACGGAGGGCTACGTGCCGGTGACCACCAAGGCCCAGGCCGACCCCGCCTACCAGGACTACCTGAGCCGGGCAGGGGAGGACAACAACACCCACTACCAGGTGAAGATGGACGCCGTGCAGCTGCTGCTGGACCATCTGGACGACACCTTTGTGACGGCAGTCTTCAACGGGTCGGCCTCGCTGCGGGATGCGGCGGGCCAGCTCATTGAGGATGTGACCAAGTCGGTGCGGCGCAGCCAGACGGTGGACGACGCCTACATCCAGGCGCTCTACGCCGACACCCAGTCGCTGTACCATCTGGACGCGTTTTCCCCCTCGGGGGGCAAGGCCGATCTGGGCCCGCTGCCCGGCACGGCCGTGGCGCTGCTGGCGGGCCTGGCCGCCGCCTGGATCCTCATGCTGGCCTATGTGGCCTGGCAGGCGGTGCGCCGCCGCAGCGCCCAAAAGGCGCAAAAACGCCTTGATGGGGGCAAAAAAGGTTGATTTTCCGGCCCGTTGCGGTATAATAGCTAGGAGGTTGCGCCTGAACGCAACCCGTTTAAGGAGGATATTGAACATGAAAAAAATTCTGTCTGTGCTGATGGCACTGGGCATGACCTTCTCGCTCGCCGCCTGTGCGGGCAGCACTTCGTCTTCCAGCGAAGCTGCTTCCGAGTCTGCGTCTGCCTCCTCTGCCGTCGAGTCCGAGGCTGTTTCTTCCGAAGCCGCCACTTCCGAGGCCGCCGCGTCCGGCACCGTGCTGAGCCATGAGGAGTACATGGCCGCCGATCTGGACACCGAGGTCACCATCGAAGCCTACGTCCAGGCCAAGCAGTCCTGGTACGCCGAGCAGGCCACCGCCACCGTCTATCTGCAGGATCAGGACGGCGCCTACTTCGCCTACGACATGGCCTGCTCCGAGGAGGACTACGACAAGCTGACCCCCGGCACCTGCATCCGCGTCACCGGCTACAAGAGCGAGTGGAGCGGTGAGGTGGAAATCACCGACGGCACCTTCGAGTTTGTGGACGGCGCCGACACCTTCGTGGCGGAGCCTCTGGATGTCACCGAGCTGCTGGGCAGCGATGAACTCATCGACCATCAGAACGAGCTGGTCAGCTTCAAGGGCCTGACCGTGGAGCCCAGCACCGACGCCAACGGCGCCGAGGCTGCCTTCCTGTACAACTACGACGGTTCCGGCACGGACGGCGATGACCTGTACTTCAACGCCTCCTACAATGGCCAGACCTACACCTTCACCATCGAGAGCTACCTCTGCGACAACACCACCGAGGTCTACCAGGCGGTGAAGAACCTGCAGGTGGGCCAGACCATCGATATGGAAGGCTTCCTGTACTGGTACGAGGGCGTCAACCCCCACATCACTTCGGTCACCGTCACCGGCTGATCGGAAAAAGCGCGATCTTTCGGGCGGCACAGCTTGGGCTGTGCCGCCTTTTGTGTTATACTGGAACCAAAAACGGGAGGAAAGGACCATGCGGATCATCACGCTCATCGAGAACACCCCCGGCGCGCCGGGGTGCGCCCATGAACACGGGCTGAGTCTCTACATCGAGACCACCCGCCACAGACTGCTGCTGGACACCGGTGCCACCGGCGCCTTTGCGGACAATGCCGCCGCCCTGGGACTGGACCTCTCCCGGGTGGATACGGTGGTGCTCAGCCACGGCCACTACGACCACGCCGGGGGCCTCTTGCGCCTGGCGGAACTGGCGCCCCGGGCGCAGATCTATATGCAGCGGGGGGCAGCGGGGGACTTCTACCACGGTGACCGCTATATCGGCATCGACAAAGCTATCCTGCAGCTGCCCAACCTGCATCTGCTGGAGGGCGACTGCCGTCTGGATGAGGAGCTTTTCCTCTTCACCGGCATTACGGGGCGGCGCTTCTGGCCGGAAAGCAACCGGGAACTGCAGGCAGCGGCCCCCGACGGCCGCCTGGTGCAGGACGATTTTTCCCACGAACAGTGCCTGGTCATCTCCCTGAACGGGCAGCATGTCCTGCTGTCGGGCTGCGCCCACAACGGCATCCTCAACATTCTGGACCGCTACCGGGAACTGTTCGGCGGCGACCCCGATGTGGCGGTCAGCGGTTTTCATATGAAGCAGGCCGATCCCTACACGCCGGAACAGTGGCAGATCATCGAGGCCACCGGCCGGGCGCTGCAAGGGTATCACACCCGGTTCTTCACCGGCCACTGCACCGGCAAGCCCGCCCAGGAGCGGCTGCTGGAAATTCTGGGGGATCAGCTGCAGCCGCTGCACAGCGGGATGCCGCTGGACCTGTGAGCCGGGAGGAAAGCAAAATGGACCGCGCCCAGAGCTGCCCGCCCCAGGACCCGATGACCCCGGCAGGACCTTCCCCCAAAGGCCCTGCCGTTTTTTTGTTGTAAAAAATCGCGGGATGGGAAAAAATTTTTGTTGCTTTTTTAACAGGGCGTGGTACAATGGAATCATAAAATAACACCTGTTACAAAAGGAGAGCCCATGCCCCGTTCCAAGCAGATCGAAAAAGAGGATATTCTGCGTGCCGCCGCCCAGGTCATCCGGCAGAAAGGGGAGGGGGCCCTCACGGTGCGCAGCATCGCGGGGGAGCTGGGGTGTTCCACCCAGCCGCTCTACTATGAATTCACCAATATGGAGCAGCTGCGGGCGGCGCTGCTGCCCTATGTGCGTAAGGAATACCTGCAGTTCCGGTGCACCAACTACAAGGAATTCGGGCAGCATTTTTTACAGTTTGCCCGGCAGGAGAAGGAATTGTTCCGGTTTGTCTATCTGCGGCGCCGGGCGCCGGGGGAAACGCTGCTGGACGATATCAACCAGGACGAGACCATCCGGCTGCTCAGCCAGAACCTGGAGATGGACCCCGAGACCGCCCGGCGGATGCACCACCAGATGCAGTACCGCTGTTACGGCATGGGGGTCATGCTGGCCACCGATTACTGCGACCTCACCGAGGCCCAGATCGATGCTGAACTGACCGAGTTCTACAAGGTCATTCTGCGCTATTACAAGAATGTCACCGACGACGCCCAGCTGCAGTACTGGCTGGGGCGGTCCCGCCATCTGATCCTGTGATTTGCAAGGAGGTCTTTATGGAAACGCAAAACACAAAACGCTATGACGTGGTGGTCATCGGCGCCGGCAACGGCGGTCTGACCGCCGCCATCCGTGTGCTGCAGGGGGGCTATTCCTGCCTGCTGCTGGAAAAGCACAATCTGCCCGGCGGCTTTGCCACCAGCTTCAAGCGGGGCCGCTTCGAGTTCGAGGCCAGCCTGCACGAGCTCAACGACTTTGGTTCGCCCACCGAACCCGGTGATATCCGCACCCTCTTCCGGGAGCTGGGGGTGGAGGACAAGATCGACTGGATCCGCATCCCCGAGGCCTACCACCTGATCACCACCGACAAGAAATATGACTGCGAGATGCCCTTCGGCGTGGAGGCCTTCATCGACAGGATGGAGCAGTATGTGCCGGGTTCCCGCAAATCCATGACGGAATTCTTCCAGCTCTGCAACGAGGTGCGGGACGCCCAGACCTACTCCAACGCGGTGAACGGCAACACCGATTCGGACTATATGAAGTCCCATTTCCCCAACTTCATCAAGGCGGGCAGCTACTCGGTGAATGAGGTGCTGGAAGCCCTCAAAATGCCCCAGGCGGCCCGGGATATCCTCAATGCCTACTGGTGCTATCTGGGTGTGGACTGCGACCGGCTGAGCTTTTTGCACTACGGCTCGATGGTCATCCGCTACATCACCCGGGACGCCTGGATGCCCAAGATGCGCTCCCACGAGATCAGCCTGGCCATGGACGCCCGCATCCGGGAACTGGGCGGCGATATCTGGTATCATTCCGAGGCCGCGTCCATCCTCACCGATGACAACCGGGCCATCACCGGCGTGCAGCTCACCGACGGCACCGTCATCGAGACCCGCCACGTCATCGCCAACTGTGCCCCGCACCTGGTTTTCGGCAAGATGCTGGACAAGAAGTCCGTCACCGAGGCCCAGATCCGCGCCACCAACGCCCGGACCTTCGCGGGCCGCGGCTTCACCCTCTTCCTGGGACTCAACAAATCCGCCCAGGAACTGGGCATCAGGAGCCACAACTACTTCATCTACGATACCGCCGACACCGTCAAACAGTACGACCTGATGCGCAAGGTCTCCACCAACCATGCCCAGGCCACCGTCTGTCTGAACAACGCCTACCCCGAGTGCTCCCCCGAAGGCACCTGCATGATGTATTTTACCACCCTCATCATGTCGGATGACTGGGGCAACGTCTCCGAGACCGACTATTTCAAGGCCAAGGACCGTCTGGCCGAGGACATGATCAACGTCTTTGAGCGGGAGACCGGCTGCAAAATCCGCGATGCCATCGAGGAGATCGCGGTGGCCTCTCCCACCACCTATGCCCGGTACTGCGGCCATCCCGAGGGCGTCATCTACGGCTACGAGACCGCCGGCTGGGACAGCCTGATGCCCCGCATGATGATGATGAAGGAGGACGCCGCCCTCTGTCCGGGGCTGCGGTTTGCCGGCGGCTACGCCATGCGTTCCAGCGGCTATTCCAGCGCCTATGTGTCGGGCGACCTGTCCGGCCGCCAGACGGTGGGCGATCTCAAGAAGGAGGCGCAGTGATATGAACTTCAAAAAACAGATCTTCGGATTCATGGATATGCTCCGCTTCACCAAGTTGGTGCCCAACCGCCGCAAGGAGCTGGCCTCCGGTGCCGATACGCCGCTGCCCCAGCATTACCGTGTGAACGAGATGGCCAAGGCGCTGCATCCCGGCCGCATGGAGGTGGAGGTCACCGCCGTGCGCGCCCTCACCGACCGGATGACCGAGCTGACCTTCCGCCGCACCGATGCCGATGCCTTCCCCTTCTTCCGGGCAGGGCAGTATGTCTCGCTGCAGGGCACCGTGGAGGGCAGCGTGGTCAGCCGTCCTTACTCCATCTCCTCCAGCCCCCGGGAAGCCCTGCAAAACAAGCTGACCCTGGGCATCGAGGATGCCGGATTCTTCTCGGACTACCTCAACCGCCAGGCCAAGGTGGGGGACCGGTTCCTCATGACCGAGCCCGCCGGTGAATTCCACTACGAGACGCTGCGGGATCACAAGAAGATCGTCTGCGTGGCAGGCGGCAGCGGCATCACGCCCTTCCTTTCGATGGCCAAGAGCCGGAAGGAGGGGGATGAGCCCTACGAGATGCTGCTTTTCTACGGCGCCCGTGACGAAGCCCATCTGGCCTACAAGGCCGAACTGGACGCCCTGGCGGCAGAAGGCGCTCTGAAGGTGGTCTACGTTCTCAGCGACGAAACGCGGCAAGGCTACGAGCATGGTTTCGTCTCGGCGGAACTGATGAAAAAATACGCCGATCTGCAGGATGTTACCTTCTTCCTCTGCGGCCCGGCGGCCATGTATGCCTTTATCCAGAAGGAGCTGGAACCCCTGCAGCTGCCGGTGAAGGCGGTGCGCAAGGACGCCACCTGTTGCGGTGCCCGCGCGGTGGAAAATCCCCGCACCTTCACCCTCACCGTCCATATCCGGGACAAGGTCTGTACGGTGCCTGCCCGGGAGGACGAGACGCTGCTGGTGTCCATGGAGCGGGGCGGCATCCAGGCGCCCAACAAGTGCCGGGCCGGCGGCTGCGGCTACTGCCACAGCAAGTGGCTGGGCGGCGACTATCTGGTGGCGGACGGCCGGGACGGCCGCCGTGCAGCCGACCGCAAGTTCGGCTGGATTCATCCCTGTGTGACCTATCCCCAGGCGGATATGGAAATCGACGTACCGCCTGCTGAGTAATCCTCCCTAACCCGAATCCTGCCGGGCCTTTGCGCCCGGCGGGATTTTTGTGTAAAAAGAGAATTGACAGTCCGCCGCCCGTTTTCTATAATACCGTAGGAAAATTTGGGTAAAAGAGGCATAGGAAATGAAAAGCGGATTCGGGCAGCGGTGTGCTGCCTTTTTCAAACAGGAAACGGTGTTGTGCATTGCGGCGGTGCTGGCCATCGTGTCGGTGGCCTTCAACCCGCCCAGCGCAGCCTACGCGGAGTACATCGACTGGGATACCCTGGCCATGCTCTTCAGCCTGATGGCGGTGATGAAGGGCTTCCAGAAGGCCGGGCTGTTCGTCTGGCTGGGCAACTGTCTGCTGCGCCGCACCGACACCACCCGCAAGATGCTCTTTGTGCTGGTGTTCCTGCCCTTCTTCTGCAGCATGGTCATCACCAACGATGTCTCCCTCATCACCTTTGTGCCCTTCGCGCTGGTGGTGCTCCACATGGCCGGACAGGACTGGCTGGTGGTGCCGCTGGTCATCCTGCAGACGGTGGCGGCCAACCTGGGCAGTATGCTCACCCCCATGGGCAACCCTCAGAACCTCTACCTGTACACCAAATCCGGCATGTCCTTCTTTGAGCTGGTGGGCCTCATGCTGCCCTACGCACTGCTGTCGGCGGTCTGCCTGGTGCTGCTGATCCTGCGGTGCGAGTCTGTGCCGGTGCAGGCTGCCACCGTCCAGAGCAAACTGGCCCCGCCCCGCACGCTGGCGGTCTACGGCGCCGGGTTTGTGCTCTGCCTGCTGGGCATCTTCGACGTGCTGCCGCCGCTGGTCATCGCGGCCATCGCCGCCGTCTTCCTGGTCTTCTACGACCGCGGCGTGCTGGCCAAAGTGGACTACTCGCTGCTGGGCACCTTCATCGCCTTCTTCATTTTTATCGGCAACCTGGGGGGTGTCGGCTGGTTCAAGGACTTCATCGCTTCGGTGCTGGAAGGCCATGTGGTGGCCGTCTCGGTGCTGGCCAGCCAGGTCATCAGCAACGTGCCCGCCGCGCTGCTTCTCTCCGGCTTCACCCAGGACTGGAAGGACCTGCTCATCGGCTGCAACCTGGGGGGCCTCGGCACCCTCATCGCGTCCATGGCCAGCCTGATCTCCTACAAGCTGGTGGCCCAGAACAGCCCCGAACGCCGCAACACCTACCTTGTCTGGTTCACGGTGTGCAACGTGGGGATGCTGGCGCTGCTGCTGATCCTCAACTGGATTCTCTCGTAAAAAATTCCCGGACCCTGCGGTCCGGGATTTTTTTGTCGGAAAGTGTAACATCCGCGCTGAGCCTGCCACCAATAGAATGTAAGGTGCCTGAAATCCTACTGAAAGGAGGCGGAACCGCCCGTGAAGCTGCCGGAACTGGAAACGCTCTACAATCTGTACCGCGCCGACCTCTACCGCTACTTATGCCATCTGACCCGGGATACGGCCGAGGCCGAGGACCTGCTCAGCGAAACCTTCCTTCGTGCGCTGCGGCGGCTGCCCACCTTCCGGGGAGATTGCGCGGTAAAGACCTGGCTCTTCGGTATCGCCCGCAACATCTGGCTGGAAAGCCTGCGCAAACGGCGGGACACCGTCAGTCTGGACGATCCTGAGGCAATGCTGGAGCGGTGTCTCGGGCAGGATACCCTGGCCGAAGTCACCGACGCCCGCCGCGCCCTGGAAGGGGTGCGGCGGGCCCTGGCGGAGATGAATCCCCGGTCCCGGCAGGTGGTGGAGCTGCGGGCGCAGGGGTATTCCTACGCCGAGATCGCCCAGCGATTGCAGATCACCGAATCCTCGGCGCGGGTGGTGGAACACCGCACCCGGGCCGCGCTGCAAAAAATCCTACAAAAGGAGGGGTACTGATATGTCCGAACCGAAAAAAGCCCACGAACCTCCCGTGACGCTGTCCTGTGAAATCTGCCGCGACCTGCTGCCGCTGGTGCAGGACGGGGTGGCCAGCCCCGAGAGCGAGGCGGCCGTCCGGGCCCATCTGGAGCATTGCGAAGCCTGTCGTGCCCTCTGGCCCGAAGCGGGGGAGAACAGCACCCCCGCCCCACTGCCCGACGATGAAAAGGTGGTGCGCAGGCTGCGGGACCGGGTCAACGGCTGGCTGGTGACATTTATTGTCTGCGGCCTTGTCTGGGGGATGGCCAGCAGCCGCATCCAGTTCCTCGGCGGGCTGCTCTTTGTGCTGATTTTCCCCTTTGTCAGCGGGTTTACCTACTGGATGGGCGGCCGGGTATGGCGGGTGATACCGCCGCTGGCCGCGGTGCTCTGGGCGGTGTTCAATCTGGTGGATACCCGCCGGTACTTTGTACCGGAAACAAACGGTACCGTGGCCTGGCTCACCTCCGCCCTGGCGGGGGCTGCCATCGTGGGGGTGCTCTGCCTCATCGGAGCGCTGGCTGCTGCGCTGCTCAAATATGCCTTTGGAGGGAAAACAAAATGAAAACCAAGACCAAAAAGCGCCTGGCCGGTGCGGCGGGCATCCTCATCATTCTTTGTTTGCTGCTGGCGGTGGATGCCTTCACCGGGGACCCCCTCAGCCGTGCCTGGGCGGAAGGCCGCGCGCTGCACCGGGCCGAAACCCTTTACCCCGGGCAGAAATTTCATGTGACATCCAGCTACAGCGGGCAGTTTTTCCGCTACGGGGCAACGGTACAGTCGGCGACCAGCACCGATACCCATTTTGACGTGACAACGAATTTCTGGCTCTTCACCGAAGATCGGGCTGAAGAACAGGTGGAAAACCGCTGGAATACCTGCTATCGCATGGGGGAGGAAGGTGCCGATAAAATCGCCAAAATCCTTGCCCGGGACGCCCCCGAACTGACGCTGGCCGGTGTCTACGGCGGTGAAATGGGCACGGTGGAGCTGGACCTGGCCTGGGAGCCGGACGGGGACGGTTCGGGGCGCTCGACGCCGGAAAACTATTTGGAAAACTTCCCGCTGGATGGCTCCTTCGATCCCTCCGTGCTGCAGAAGGTGCCCAGCCGGATCTGCCTGCAGGTGCTGTGGGACGGCGCCCCGGCACAGGAGGACCTGGACAATGTGCTGCATACCGTCAAGCAGGTGATGGAGGCAAACAACCTGCCGGTGACCTACTACGATGTGACGCTGGTGCCCATGGACGGGTACAACAGCCACGAGGAACTGCTGGACATGGTGGTGGAATCGGGTCCGGTGGCCACGAGCGATATAGCATAAAAAATGCCCGGTGCAGTGCACCGGGTGTTTTTGCGGCAATTTTAATAGACAAAGGCTTTCTGGGCCAGGTAGTTCAGGAAGAAGAGGGCTACATCCACCGGGATCTTCACGGCCAGTTCGGGCACCCCGGCGGGCAGCAGCCCTGCCAGGAAGGCCACCAGCAGGGCGCTGGCCATCGTTTTCACCACCGTGATGACGGTGTAGAGGCTGGCGGATTTTCCGTGGGCGGTGTGGCTGTGGAAGACAAGGAAGTAGTTCAGCAGATAGTTGCACAGCGAGGAGAGCACCCGCGCCAGAATGGTGGCGGCCACGATGGCCAGTCCCTCCTGCAGATAGGGCCGCAGCAGGGCGCACAGCACCGTGAAGGCAGCCAGGTCCACCACGCTGGAGGAGAGGGACGAGGCGGAAAACTTCCCGAAGGAGCGCACCGCCGCGGCTTTGCCGGAACTCATAGGAAACATCCTTTCCACAAGACAACGCGGGGCAGGTCCTGCGAGAGGTCCCGGCCCCGACGATAGAAAAACAACGTACAGCAGTCAGTATAAAACTTTTTGACCCAAAAGTCAACCGCCGCGCCCTGCAAAAGGCGCGGCGGTTCTTCTGTATCTTCAGCCCATCAGCCGGTAGACCAGGCAGGGGCGGCCGCCGGTGCCGTAGTTCATATCCCCGGATACCTGCCCCTGCTGGGCCAGAAAACTCATATAGCGGCGCACCGTCACCACCGAAAGTCCCGATGCGGCGGCAATTTCCTCGCAGGTGAAGGCGTGGCCGGGATTCTGCCGCATGCAGGCCAGCACCCGCTCCTGGGTCTGGGGCTGCATGCCCTTGGGCAGGGCGGCGGGGGCAGGAGGGACCGCGTGGAGCAGATTGTCCAGGGCGTTCTGGTCGAGACTTCCCCGCATGGCGCTGCGCCGGCGGCAGAAGGCGTCCAGCGCCCGGCAGAACCGCTCGTAGGCGAAGGGCTTTACCAGATAGTCCACCACCCCCAGCCGGGTCAGCGCCTCCACGGTGGCGGCATCGTTGGCGGCGGTGATCATGATCACGTCGGACTCCACCCCGGCGGCCCGCACCGCCCGCAGAAATTCCAGCCCGTTCATCTGGGGCATGTAGAAATCCAGAATCACCAGGTCGGCGGGGTTGTGCCGCAGCCAGTCCAGCGCCCGGCGGGGCTGGCTGAAGGTCTGGGTCACGGTGAACCGGCCGTCCTTCTCGGCGTAGCGGCGGTTCAGTTCGGTGATCATGGGATCGTCTTCCACAATGACAACGGTATACATGAATGACCTCTCTCTCAGGTGTCCGCCTGCTGGGGCGGACGGAAAGTGATGATGAAGGAACTGCCCACACCCTGGGTGGATTCCACCCGGATCTCGCCGCCGTAGGCATCCACCACGCTCTTCACCAGGAACAGTCCGGTGCCGTGGCCCTCCCCCTTGGAGGTGCTGCCCCGCTCAAAGATGTGCTCGCGGATCTCCTCCGGCATGCCGCAGGCGTTGTCGTCCACGCTCAGGATCAGGCCGCGCTCGCTCTCCCGCACCGAGACATCGATCTCGTGGAGGATGTCGGAGGGAGCGTTGCCGAAGGCGTCAAAGGCGTTCTCGATCAGGTTGCCCAGAATGGTGATCATCCCCGAGGCGGGCAGGTAGTGGGTGTCGGCGCTGAGATGGCTCTCGGGGTCCAGCGTCAGCCGTACGCCCAGCTCCGCCGCCCGGCAGCTCTTGCCGATGAGCAGGGCGGCCACCGACGGTTCGGCGATGCTCTGGGAGATCCGCCCCACCGAAAGCGCCTTGGTCTGGGTCAGCTGGAGCACGTAGTCCTCGGCCTGCTTGGCCTCGCCCAGCTGCAAGAGCCCCAGGATGACGTGGAGTTTATTCATGAATTCGTGGGTGTAGGCGCGCATGGCCTCCACCATGTGCTGCACGCCGGTGAGCTCCCGGGCCAGGTGAGCCACCTCGGTGCGGTTGCGGAAGATGGCCACGGCGCCCACGATCTGGCCGTCCCGGCGCACCGGCATCCGGTCGGAGAGGATCCGCACATGGTGCAGCGATTCCAGACCGATGTTGTACTCCGGCTGTTCGGTGTGGATGACCCGGGGAATGGTGGACTGGGGATAGACCTCGGACAGCGCCTTGCCGATGACGGCGCTCTTGTCAAGGGAGAGCATCTCGGCGGCGGCGCGGTTGATGTAGATGATGCGCTCCTCCCGGTCGATGGCCAGAAGACCTTCGTCCAGGGCGTCCAGCAGCTCCATCCGACGCAGGAACAAATCCCGGAAGGCATCCGGCTCATAGCCCAGCAGGTCGCTCTTGATGCGCTGGGCCAGCCGCAGGCTCAGAAAGGCGCCCACGCCCAGGGCCGCCGCCCCAATGAGCAGATACACCCCCAGCGTGCGCAGGCCGGTGGAGCGGATGGAGCTGAGATACAGCCCCGCCATCACATAGCCCTTGACGGTGCCGTCCGTCCGGTAGACTGCGGCGTAGGCACAGTGGTCGGCCCCCTGGGGGGCGCGGGCGTCGTCCAGCAGGGCATTCTCCGAGGAGGACAGCTTGCCCATGAGGGTCTCATCCAGCGGTTCCAGCGCGTCGACGCCGTCGGTGCTGCCGGTGACATCCTGCAGGTAGACGGGCTGCCCCTCGGCGTCGTAGACGGCGAACAGGTCGATGCCTGAGATGCCCTGCACCGTGCGGTTGACGTACTCCATAAGGCGTCCCGGGTCGTCGCCGTCGGTGATGGTCAGCGTGTGGGATACCGCCTGCACAGCGGTGATGAGGGTATCGTTGCGGGAGCGCCGCTCCTGCATGAGGTTGAGGGACAGGCCGGCGCCGGTGGCCAGCACCATGGCCACCAGGATGCCCAGCACCGATACCCGGCGGATCTGATGGTAGACGGTATGGCCGGTCGACTTCTTTTCCATACGGCCCTCCTTTATAGAATAGGACAGATTCTGCGGTAATGATACCACCTTCCCACAGAATCGTCAATCTTGCACAAAGTTTCTCCGCGGCCGGGCGGGAAATGTGACCCTTTGCACGGTTTTGTTTTTTTTATTTTCGTAAGCCTTACCACGGCGCACCGCCCGGCGTAAGATAAAGACGAAAAAGAGGTGAACAAGTTTGGAAGGTTTTAAAGAAGCCCTGGTTGATGCGCTTGCCAACGAAACCGCGTTTACGATCCCGGTCCTCGGCGGCATCCCCATCAGCTCGGCCGTGCTGGTGACCTGGATCATTATGGCGTTCTGGATCATCTTCACGCTGCTGGCCACCCGCAATCTGAAGGTCAGCAACCCCGGCAAGCTGCAGATCGTGCTGGAATCCGCCGTGGAGTTCCTCAACGGATTCGTCAAGGATACGATCGGCCCCCACTGGCGGCCCTTTGCCCCCTATCTGGGCAGCGTGGCGCTTTACATCGGCCTGGCAAACATCATCAGCATTTTCGGTCTGACGCCCCCCACCAAGGATGTCAGCGTGACCGCCGCCCTGGCGTTCATGAGCCTGGTGCTGATCTACGGTGCGCAGTTCCGCTATAACGGTCTGCGCGGCGGCCTGAAGCGTTTTGCCGACCCCATGCCCGTGTTGGTCCCCATCAACCTGATGGAAATCGCCATCCGTCCGCTGGCGCTCTGCATGCGACTGTTCGGCAACGTCCTGGGCGCATTCATCATCATGGAGATCATCAAGTACCTGGTACCCGCCGTGGTACCCGCCGTCTTCTGCATCTACTTTGATCTGTTCGACGGCCTCATCCAGACCATTGTCTTTGTCTTTTTGACCGCTCTGTTCGCAGGCGAGGGCATCAAGGAAGAAGAGTAAGCCCCGCCCCCACCCGCGCGGCGTTTGCCGCGCTCCCATGAAAAGAACTTTCAGGAGGAAACTACTATGTCTATCGGAATCATCGCCGCAGGTCTCGCAGTTCTCACCGGTTTTGGTGCCGGTATCGGCATCGGCATCGCCACCGGCCACGCCAGCGACGCCATCGCCCGTCAGCCCGAAGCTTCCGGCAAGATCAACAGCACCCTGCTGCTGGGCTGCGCCATGGCAGAAGGTACTGCCATCTTCGGTTTCATCACCGCGCTGATCATCATCTTCGTGGGTTAAAAGGAGGTGTGCCCAAATGCTGGATTTCCAGCCGTGGACGATCTTTTTTACCATCGTCAACCTGTTGATTTTGTATTTCTTTTTCCGCAAATTCCTGTTTGGGCGCATCAATGCCGTGCTGGAGCAGCGTGAACAGCTGATCCGCAGCCAGGTGGAAGAGGCCGCGAAGAACAACGCCGAGGCCCAGAAGAGCAAACAGGAATATGAGACGAAACTGGCCGGTGCCCGGCAGGAAGCCGCCGAACTGGTGGCGGACGCCAAGCGCCGTGCCGATGTGGCCTACGCCGATCGTCTGGCGCAGGCCGAAGCCGACGCCAAGCAGACGGCGGCGGAAGCCGAGGCCCGCATTGCGGCCGAGCGCAGCGAGATGCTGCGTACGGCCCGCGGTGAGGTGGCCCATCTGGCCGTGATGGCCGCCACCGAGGTGGCCGGCAAGCGGCTGGATACCGACTCCGACCGTGCGCTGGCGGAGGAATTCTTGGCAAAGGTGGGTGAGCAGGCATGAGCGAAGCGACCGAGCGTTACGCTGCGGCCCTGTTCGGGGCTGCCCAGGGCGACGCGGGGGCCGTGCGCGCTGCCGCCGATGCCCTGATGGCGGATACCCAGCGCTGGAATGTGCTGCTGAGCGACGCCACCACCGACGCCGAGAAGAAAGAGCTGCTGGCCGGTGCGCCGCAGCTGGACGGTCAGGACGCCCTGAAAGCCTTCCTGCAGCTGCTGCTGGCGGAAGGTCATCTGAACGCCCTGCCGGAGATCCTGCCGGAATTTTCCCGCCTGGCGCTGAACGCCCAGGGCGGTATGGAATGTGTGATGACCTGCGCCCGCCAGCCGGACCAGGCCACCCAGGAGGCCGTTCGCAAGGCGGCCTGCAAGCTGCGCGGTGCCAGCAACGTGGTGCTGCAGATCAAGATCGATCCCAGCCTGCTGGGCGGTTTTGTGCTGGACATCGACGGTGTGACCTATGACCGCAGCGTCAAGGGCCGTCTGGACCGTCTGGCCCGCGGCATCGAGAGCACCAACAGCAGCGACGACACGCTGGATCAGCTGGCTGCCCAGATGAAGGAAGCCCTCTCCGGTTCTGCCGGCGATACCATGGCCACCGAGACCGGCCGCGTGATGGAGATCGGCGACGGCATCGCCAACGTCAGCGGCCTGCGCCACGCCGTCTACGGCGAGCGCGTGGAGTTCGAGAATGGCACCGCCGGTCTGATCCTGGACCTGCGCCGCAAGCGCACCGGCGTGGTGCTGCTGGGCAGCGCCGAGGGCCTGACCGAGGGCAGCCTGGTGCGCCGCACCGGCCGTCCCGCCGACGTGCCGGTGGGCGAAGCCCTCATCGGTCGTACCGTCAACGCCCTGGGCCAGCCCATCGACGGCCTGGGCCCTGTCAACTGCACCGAGACCCGCCCCATCGAGCATGAGGCGTCCGGCGTAGTCAGCCGTGAACCGGTCACCCAGCCCATGCAGACCGGCATCCTGGCCATCGACGCCATGGTGCCCATCGGCCGCGGCCAGCGCGAACTGATCATCGGCGACCGCCAGACCGGCAAGACCTCCATCGCCACCGATGCCATTCTGAACCAGAAGGGTCAGAACATGATCTGCATCTACGTGGCCATCGGCCAGAAGGCTTCCACCGTCGCCCGCCTGCGGGAGACCCTGAAGAAGCACGGCGCCATGGAGTACAGCATCATCGTGTCGGCCCCCGCCGCCGAGGGTGCTTCCATGCAGTACATCGCCCCCTACGCGGGCGCTGCCATGGGCGAGTATTTCATGTCCAAGGGCAAGGACGTGCTCATCGTCTACGATGACCTTTCCAAGCACGCGGTGGCCTACCGTACGCTGTCCTTGCTGCTGCGCCGTTCCCCCGGCCGTGAAGCCTATCCCGGCGACGTTTTCTATCTGCATTCCCGTCTGCTGGAGCGCGCCTGCCGCCTGACCAAGGAGTACGGCGGCGGTTCCATGACGGCCCTGCCCATCGTCGAGACCCAGGCCGGCGACGTTTCGGCCTACATTCCCACCAACGTCATTTCCATCACCGACGGCCAGATCTACCTGGAAAGCGGCCTGTTCTTCTCGGGCCAGCGCCCGGCCGTCAACGTGGGTCTGTCGGTGTCCCGTGTGGGCGGCGCCGCCCAGACCCGGGCCATCAAGAAGACCGCCGGTACCCTGCGTATCGACCTGGCCCGGTACCGTGAACTGGAAGTCTTCACCCAGTTCAGCTCCGACCTGGACGCCGAGACCCGCCAGGCCCTGGATCACGGCAAGCGGATGATGGCGCTGCTGCGTCAGCCTCTCTGCACGCCCATGACGGTGGCCCGCCAGGCGGTCATCCTGTACATCGCCACCAACGGCCTGCTGAACGATGTGCCGGTGGAGAAGTCCGCCGCCTTCGCCAAGGATTTTGCCGACCTGCTGGAGCGCGAGCAGGCTGACCTGATGAAGGAGATCAACGAGACCGGTGCTTTGTCCGGTACCGCCACCGAGCAGATCCGCACCACGCTGCAGAGCTACAAAGAGCAGGTGAGCGCCACATGGAAAGCATAAAGGAGATCCGCACCCACATCGACAGCGTGCAGCAGACCCTCAAGATCACCAACGCCATGTATCTGATCTCCTCCTCCAAGCTGCGCAAGGCCCGCCGTCAGCTGACCGACGTGCAGCCCTACTTTGAGAAGATCACCCGTACCATTTCCGACATCCTGCACCGCACGGCCGGCGTGGACCATGTCTACTTCGACACCCGTTCGGACCATCCCCACAAGGTGGGCTACATCGTCATCACCGGCGACAAGGGTCTGGCGGGCGCCTACAACCACAACGTGCTGCGCCTGGTGGAAGAGGAAATGGCCAAGGTGGAGAACCCCACGCTGTTTCTGATCGGCCAGTCCGGCCGCAACTACTTCCAGCACAAGGGTGTCAACATCGACGGCGAGTTCATGTACACCTCCCAGGACCCCACGGTCTACCGTGCCCGGGAGATCGGCGATACCTTCATCGAGCTGTTCCGCAAGGGACATCTGGATGAGGTGTACGTGGTCTACACCGAGATGGTCACCCCCATGCAGATGGAGCCCAAGATCGTCAAGCTGCTGCCCCTGGACCGCGACGCCTTCCCCTGGAAGCCCCGCCGCAGCGCCGACGGCAGTGAGCGGCACGTGGTGACCTATGTGCCGTCCCCCGAGCATGTGCTCAACCACATCGTGCCCTCCTACCTGAAAGGGC
Organism: uncultured Subdoligranulum sp.; assembly: GCF_963931595.1. Classification (GTDB taxonomy): domain Bacteria; phylum Bacillota; class Clostridia; order Oscillospirales; family Ruminococcaceae; genus Gemmiger. Next base: position 2,102,146 of record NZ_OZ007030.1, on the reverse strand, counting down.
TGCTGTTCGGCACGCTGGTGGAGTCCTTCTGCTCCGAGCAGAACGCCCGCATGAACGCTATGGACACCGCCACCGACAACGCCCGGTCCCTGCTGAAGGAACTGTCGCTGCACTACAACCGTGCCCGTCAGTCCGCCATCACCCAGGAGATCACCGAGATCGTGGGCGGCGCACAGCCGGGCGGCGATGACTGGGAGGACGACGACTGGGCCGACGAGGAAGCCGACCTGTAACTTCCGGTCTGCTGCCGGATAACCATAGAGAAAGGAAAGACTGCTATGCAACACAAAGGTGTGATCGCGCAGGTGCTGGGCCCCGTGGTGGACGTACAGTTCGCCGAGGGCAGCCTGCCGCAGATCAACGAGGAGCTGGTCGTCGAGAAGGACGGCGAGCGCCGTGTGATGGAAGTCGCCCGCGAGATCGGACATGGCGCCGTGCGCTGCATCCTGCTTTCGCCCGGCGAAGGCCTGGGCCGCGGTGACGAAGTCATTGCCACCGGCCACACCATCGAGACGCCCGTCGGCGAAGCTACCCTGGGCCGTATGTTCAACGTCCTGGGCGAGCCCATCGACGAGAAGGGCCCCGTGGAAACCCCCGAAAAGTGGTCCATCCACCGGGATCCCCCGGCTTTTGATAAACAGAGCCCAACCACGGAAATTCTGGAAACCGGCATCAAGGTCATCGACCTGCTGGCTCCCTACGCCAAGGGCGGCAAGATCGGCCTGTTCGGCGGTGCCGGTGTGGGCAAGACCGTTCTGATCCAGGAACTGATCCGCAACATCGCCACCGAACACGGCGGCTACTCCATCTTCACCGGCGTCGGCGAGCGTACCCGTGAGGGCAACGACCTCTGGCGCGAGATGGGCGAGAGCGGCGTTCTGTCCAAGACCGCCCTGGTCTTCGGTCAGATGAACGAACCGCCGGGAGCCCGTATGCGCGTGGCCCTGACCGGTCTGACCATGGCGGAGTACTTCCGTGACCGCCAGAAGCAGAACGTGCTGCTCTTCATCGACAACATCTTCCGTTACGTCCAGGCCGGCTCGGAAGTCAGCGCCCTGATGGGCCGTATGCCTTCCGCCGTGGGCTATCAGCCCACCCTGGCCGACGAAGTGGGCGCTCTGCAGGAGCGTATCACTTCCACCAAGGACGGCGCCATCACCTCGGTGCAGGCCGTCTACGTGCCCGCCGACGACCTGACCGACCCGGCCCCCGCCACGACGTTCAGCCATCTGGACGCCACCACCGTTCTGTCCCGTAAGATCGTGGAACAGGGCATCTACCCGGCCGTCGACCCGCTGGAATCCACCAGCCGGATCCTCGAGCCCGACATCGTGGGCCGCCGTCACTACGACATCGCCCGCGGCGCCCAGGAGCTGCTGCAGCGCTACCGCGACCTGCAGGATATCATCGCCATTCTGGGCATGGAGGAACTGTCCGAGGATGACCGCCGCACCGTCGCCCGCGCGCGCCGTATGCAGCAGTTCTTCTCCCAGCCCTTCTTCGTGGCCGAACAGTTCACCGGCCTGCAGGGCAAGTATGTCCCGCTGGAAGAGACCCTCAAGGGCTTTGAGGCCCTGCTGGGCGGCGAGCTGGACAAATACCCCGAATCCGCCTTCTCGTCGGTGGGGACCGTCGACGATGTGCGGGAGAAAGCGCGTGCACAGGGGGCGGTCTGATGGGAAAGACCTTTCAGCTGGAAATCATCACGCCGGAGCGCCAGTTCTACACCGGCCCGGTGGAAAGCCTGGTGCTGCCCGCCCTGGACGGCGAATACGGTGTGCTGCCCGGCCATGAGCCGGTGGTCACCGCGGTGGAGCCCGGCGAGGCCCGCTTCAAGGCGGACGGCGTGTGGCACAACGTCATCGTGACCCAGGGCTTTGCCGAGATCACCTCGGAGTATGCCGTGGTGCTGGTCTCCACGGCGGAAAAGCCGGAGGAGATCGATGCGGCCCGTGCCGAGCGCGCCAAGGAACGCGCCGAGGAGCGTCTGCGTCAGCACGGCAGCCAGCAGGAATATTTCCGCAGCAAGGCGGCCCTGGCCCGCGCCACGGCCCGTCTGCGCGCCACCTCGCACAGAGGCTGATACAGCAAAGCAAGCGTCCCCGGACCTTTTGGGTCCGGGGACGCTTTTTGTTGTCTCAGGCGGTGCAGCGCTGCGGGGCGGGACGGGCATTCCGCTGGGGCGCGGGCAGCGTGGCGTAGAACTGCTGCAAAGCCTGCCCGATGCGGGGCAGACTGCGGGCTTCGGCTACCCGGCGCCCGGCGCCGGTCAGGTCGGGCAGCTGTTTTGTGAGGATGCCCCGCAGCTTTTCCTCCAGCCGGACCAGGTCGCGGCCCTTCCATACGTTGACGCCGTCGGTGAGCCAGTCTTGGTAGACCGGGATGTCCCGCAGCAGGGTGGGGGTACCGCAGGCCAGCGCCTCCAGCACCACAATGCCCTCGGTCTCCTCGTGGCTGCAGAACAGGAAGGCGTCGGCACCGCAGTAGGCGTCCCGCAGCGCTTCCTGGGAGAGGAATCCCGGGAAGGAGACATTGTCCGGGGCGGCGGCCATGGCCTTGCGGATCTTCCGGGGCACCAGGGCCGGGTCGGTGTAGCCGAACCAGAAGAACCGCACATCCGGCATGCGGCGGGCAAGCTGGATAAAGTCCAGAATGCCCTTGCGCTCCATGAAATGCCCCACGCTGATGACCGCCCTGTCGGTATCCTTCAGGCCGTAGGCCTGCCGGAAGGCCTGGCGCCGGGCGGGGTCGGGTGCGAAGAAGTCGGTGTCTACCCCGTTGGAGAGGGGCTGCACCGGCGGGCGCAGGCCGTAACTCCGCAGGATGGCGGCGGCGTAAGGGGTGGGGGTGAGGATCAGGTCGGCCCGGTTGTAGCACAGACAGAGCCACCGTTTGAAGAGGGGAGCCAGCAGGTCGGACCCCACGAAGGAATGGCGGAAATCCGCCTCGGTGGAATGGCCGTACCAGATCACCGGGATGCCCTCCCGCCGGGCGCGGCGGGCTGCCCGGAAGGAGCAGGGCAGCACGGTGTTGATGTGGATCACGTCGGCCCGGGGCTGCCAGTCCTCCACCACCGACACCCCGGTGCGTTCCAGCGCCGCCCGCTGGTGGCGGGCCGCCTGGCCCACGCCGCTTTTGCCCACCAGGGCCAGCGAACCCGTATAGATATGAACACGAAACATCTCTGTCACCTCCAAAGACCCAGCACGTTCTGGGCGATCACGGTCAGCCCCAGGCTGTACATTGCGATGGCTGCCGGTTTGCACAGAAAGATGATGGCGGTGTAGAGCCGCCAGTCCATGCGGGTGGTCCCGGCCAGAAAGCACAGGTAATCGTCGGGGGCCACCGGCAGAAAGATCAGCAGGGCGAACCACCGGGCAAACCGGTTGCCGGTGCCCATCCAGCGGTCGTATTTTTCAATGAGTTTGGGCGGGAAGAGGGATTCCAGCAGCGGCCGTCCGCAGGCCCGGGCGATGGCAAAGGCGGCCAGCGATCCCACGCAGATGCCGAGGTAGTTGTACCAGAATCCCTGCCAGCCGCCGAACAGGATGACCCCCGCCAGGCACCCCAACCCGCCGGGCAGAATGGGAATGACCACCTGCACGGCCTGGAACGCCATGAAGACCACCGGCCCGGCCCAGCCGAACTGGCCGATGTAGGCGGTCAGCGCCTCCCGGGAATCAAAGAGTCCGGCCCGCCAGAAGGAATAGGCCAGCACACAGCAGAGCACCAGCCCCAGCACCGAGGCTGCGCGGTTGATGGTTTTTACCATAGGATCACACTCCTTGTGCGGGCGGTGCGGGGCACCGCGGGTTTGTCCAGGATGGCGCGCCGGTAGAGGGCTTCCACCGAGGCACCGAAGGCCTGCCGGGTGTAGGGGGCAGCGGCCTGCCGGGCCTTCCGGCGCAAAGGTTCTGCTGCACCGCCCGTCGGCAGCGCGTTGACCAGGGCGGCCAGCTCGCCGGGGGTGTGGTAGATCCAGCCGTCCTGCCCCGGCGTGATGAGGCTCCGCACACAGGGGTCGTCCCGGCAGAGCAGCGGCAGCCCGGCGGCCAGTGCCTCGATGTAGGTCAGCCCCTGGGCCTCGCTGGTGGAGGCACTCACAAAGGCGTCGGCCAGGGCGTAGTAGCGGGGAACCTCGGCGGGAGCCACCATCCCGGCAAAACGCACCCGGTGGGCCACCCCCAGCGCTTCGGCCCGGGCTTCCAGGGCGGCGCGCTCGGGGCCGTCCCCCACAATGAGCAGCACGCCCCGGGCCATGCCGGGCAGGGCTTCCAGCAGTTCGGAGATGTTTTTCTCCTTGGCCAGCCGCCCCAGGTAGAGCAGCACCGGCTCCTCCGCCGGCAGGTCCAGGGCCGCCCGCAGGGCCGGGTCGGGTGCCGCGGCAAAGCGGTCCAGGTCCAGGCCGGTGGGAATGACAGTCACCGGGCAGTGCACCCCGTAGCCGGTGAGCAGCCACTGGATTTTGGGGGTGGGCGCAATGACGGCGTCACAGGCATCGCAGATGCTGCGGGTGAACAGCTGGGCCAGGCAGCGGCCCATCCGGCGGCTGGGGGAGAAGTAGTGGGTATAGTCCTCGTAGACGGTGTGGTAGGTGTGGATCAGCGGTGCTCCGGCGGCTTTGGCCAGCTGCCGGGCGGGGGCAAAGGTGCTGAACTCGCACTGGGAGTGCACCACGTCGGGCTGCCAGGCGGCCAGGGCGCGCAGTGCCCCGTGGAGGGCGGGCGTCCGCAGCCGGGCGCCGGGGTAGATGAGCCCCGCATCCAGGGAACCCAGATAGGTCACGCCGTCCTCGGTGTAGGTGCGGCCGCTGCCTGCCAGCGTCAGCACCCGAACCTCATGGCCCCGGGCCTGCAGTTCGGTGCGCAGCGCCACCGTGGAGGTGACCACCCCGTTGACGGTGGGGGTCCAGGTATCGGTCGTCAGTAAGATTTTCATAGAGAAAAGCCTCCTTGGAGAAGAGGAATCATTGGTTCTTTGCTTATACTAACGATCGAAGCAATTGTTTTTTTGCAACAATTTCCCAAAAAATCCCGGAAATTTCCAGCAGCGGAAATTTCCGGGATCTTGGTTATATGGATCAGGGGCTGACCTTGCGCAGCATCCTGTGATACCGAGGACTGTCAGGCTCCGGCGTGCTCACCACCTGCAGCTTGCCGTCGGCAATCCACCGCTCCACCCGCAAAGCCAGCCAGACATCGCCGAATCCCAGGGGAAACTGCCCCAGCGTCCGTCCGATGAGGGTGGCCTCACTGAAGGTTTCGGGCAATGTATCCAGCACCCGCCGCAGATAGGGGTCATACAGACTTTCGTCGGCGCTGACCAGCACACCGTTGAGCACCGCCCGCAGGGGGGCGTTTTCCGATTGCAGCATCCGCCACTGGGTGACCAGGGCGGCGGCCTGGCCGGCGGGCAGTACGCGCGCCTCCCGGGCCAGATGGCCCCATTCACCGGGATGCAGTTCCCCCAGGTTGCGCAGCACAAGGCCGCCCTCCCCGTGGGGGGCCAGGGCAGGGAGCTCCACCACCCTCAGGTCGAGCTTTTCAAGGCCCAGGGGCTGCAGCTGCGCCAGCACCCACCGCAGCCCGCAGGCAGCGTCGGGGGTGTGGTCCACCCAGAGGCGCACCGGCTCCCTGGGTGCCCGGGTCAACAGCGTGTCCAGCCGGCGGCGGGCGTTGGCCAGAATCTCGGCGGCGGTCTGCTGTCCCTCGGGATAGATGGAAAGCAGCCGCGTGAGGGTCTCTTCCCGCAGCAGCCCGATGCCCTCCTCGTCGATGGGCCCCACGCTCAGCCAGAGGGGAAAAGGCAGAATATCCCCCGGGGTGCTCTCCATTGGCACAGCTTCGGCCCAGCGGCGCCGCTCCTTCGCCTTCGCTTCCCGCTGCAGCCGGGCTGTCTCTTCCGGGGAAACGGGACGCCCCTTTTCATCGGTGGCGATGACGCCGACACAGCCGCCGATCTCCGAACCGCGGCACATTCCCACCTTCATACTCCCGGCGGCGCTGTCGCTGAACAATACTTCCAGCATGGGAAATCCCTCCCTTGTGTTTTTCCTTCATTATAGCATACAATTTAAAGGAACGCACCGCTGAATTTTTCTCTTCCCGGTTGCGGGAACGCCGCCCGCTGTGGTATCATACGGCCATGTGATAACATCACGGAAGCATTTCCGGCGCGGTTGTATACTGTCTGTGATCCTGAAATCCACCCTTTGCGTAACCGCTGAAAAATGGCCGTGCTCCGGCACGTCCGGGAAAGGTTGTGACCCATGCAATATGTGATCTCATTCCTGGAGGGCATCATCACCTTTGTGTCGCCCTGTCTGTTGCCCATGCTGCCCGTCTACCTCTCCTACTTTGCGGGCGGCGGGGAACACTCCACCCGCAAGACCCTCACCGGTGCCGCCGGCTTTGTCACTGGCTTTACGGTGGTGTTCGTCCTGCTGGGCGCACTGGCCGGCACGCTGGGCAGCTTCCTGCAGCACCATCAGACGGCGGTCAACATCATCTCCGGCCTCGTCGTCATCTTCTTTGGCCTCAACTTCCTGGGGGTCATCCGGCTGACCCTCTTCAAGGGCAGCAGCCACGCCGTCCGGGCCGACAACATGAACTTCTTCTCAGCGATGCTGTTCGGCGTTATCTTCTCGGTGGGCTGGACGCCCTGCGTGGGTGCCTTTTTGGGTTCGGCGCTGGCGCTGGCCTCCCAGCAGGGCCACGTGCTGGAAGGCATGCTGCTGCTTTTCATTTACTCCCTGGGCCTGGGCGTGCCCTTCGTGCTCAGCGCCGTGCTCATCGACCGTCTGAAGACGGCCTTTGACTGGATCAAACGCCACTATACCGTCATCAACGGGGTCAGCGGCGGTTTTCTCATTCTGGTGGGTGTGCTGATGGCCACCGGCCTGATGGGCCGTTTCCTGAACCTGCTCAGCTAAGGAGGACCTTATGGGCAACAAAAAGACCGCCATTCTGGTGATCCTGCTCGTCGTGATTATTGCGGGGGCGGGCATCCTGTACAAGACCCTGGGCAGCCGGTACGCCCCCGATCAGCTGGCGGTGGAAGAGACTCCCGCACCCACCGCCGCACCGCAAAGCCAGGACGCCACCGCGGAAAAGGCGGACGAGGCCACCGAGGAATCCGCTCAGGCGGCGCCGGATTTCACGGCCTATGACGCCGAGGGCAACGCGGTGAATCTGTCGGACTATTTCGGCAAGCCGCTGGTGCTGAACTTCTGGGCCAGCTGGTGCGGCCCCTGCAAGAGCGAGATGCCGGAGTTCCAGGCAAAGTACGAGGAACTGTCCGACGTGCAGTTCCTGATGGTGAACATGACCACCGGCCGGGAGACCAAGGAGGATGCCCAGGCGCTTCTCGAGCAGGAGGGCTACACCTTCCCGGTGCTGTTTGACACCGACGCCGACGCGGCAAACACCTACAGCGTCTACTCGCTGCCCACCACCTACTTCATTGCGTCGGACGGCACCATCACGGCCTGGGCCCGGGGCGCCATCGACGGCGACACCCTGCAGAAAGGCATCGACATGATCGCCGGTTCCTGACCGGCATATAAACCAAGACGGCGGCTCCCAAGGAGCCGCCGTCTTTTCTGCATGGCTGCACCCCCGCCGGGCCATCCTGCATACAGTGGGGCAGGGAGGTGCAGAGTATGAAAAAGTGGGGATTTCTGGTATTTCCCATCCTGGCCTTGGCGGTGGGCGGCCTGGCGGGCTATTTGTCGCGCACAGGGCTGGAAACCGTCTATCCGCAGCTGGAAAAGTCTCCGCTCACACCGCCGGGCGTGGTGTTTCCCGTTGTCTGGGTGGTGTTGTACATCCTCATGGGGCTGGGCCTGGCGCTGGTGATATACAAAGGCGGCCCGGGCGTAAAGCAGGCGGCCCTGCTCTGGGGATTGCAGTTGGCGCTCAACTTCAGCTGGAGCCTGCTCTTTTTCGCCGGCGGCCATTACCTGGCGGCCCTGTTCTGCCTGGTGGTTTTGTGGCTGGCCATCCTGGCCATGACCGCGGCCTTTGCGGTCGTCAGCCGCCCGGCGGCCTGGCTGCAGATCCTCTATCTTCTGTGGGTGGCCTTTGCGGGCTACCTCAACGGCGCCGTCTGGCTGCTCAACCGATAACAACCCAAAAAATCCCGCGGCGGATTGCCTTACCAGCGCCCGCCGCGGGATTTTTGTGGAGTTTCTGTCACAGGATTTTCCGGCACGGTCTTTCGGGATCTTTCAGAAAGATTCAGGACTGCACCGCCCGGCGCAGCGTATCCAGCAGGGCGGGCAGGGCAGCGGCCGCTTCGGGACCGCCGAAGTTCACCAGTCCCCGCAGTGGCATGGCGTCCAGCATCTGGGCCATGGCATCGGGGGGCATCAGACCGTCCCCGCCGCCGTTGGCCATGGCCTGGGCGTTGGATTCCAGCATACGGCGCACCGGTTCCGCTGTGCGCGGGTCAGCCAGCAGGATGCCCAGTGGTGTGTTCTCGTCCACCGTCAGCGGCAGATGCCGGCGGGTGGAAAACTCCAGCGGCACCGTCATGCGGATGTCCCGGCTGGAATGGCCCAGACGCAGTTCGTACCGGCCCGGGGCAGCATACCAGTCGTGGAGCTCGGCACTGTAGTGGCTCATGTCCCGGGCGGTGATGGCAAAGCTGACTTCGCATTCCTGGCCCGGCTCCAGCCACACTTTCTGGAAGCCCCGCAGCGACTGCACCACCCGGCCGCCGGCCACCGGTGCGCCGGTGGCGTCGCTGACATAGAGCTGCACCACCTCGGCTCCGGCCAGGGCGCCGCTGTTGCGCACCTTCACCCGCAGGGTGACGCTGCCCTCGTCGGTAAGGGTGTCAGCGTCCAGGGCGGCATCCCGGTAGACAAACCCCGTATAGCTCAGCCCGTGGCCGAAGGGCCAGCGCACCGGCATCCGGCGCCCGTCGTACCAGCGGTAGCCCACATACACGCCCTCCCGGTAGTCGGCGGTGACGCCGTCGCCGGGATAGTCCAGGTAGCAGGGGGTGTCCTCCAGCCGCAGCGGCCAGGTCTCGGGCAGGCGGCCGCAGGGATTGGCCTCGCCCCACAGCAGGGCGTCGGTGGCTTCGCCGATGCCCTCGCCGGCCAGATACATGCACAGCACTGCCGAAACATCCCCCGCCCAGGGGCATTCCACCGGCGCGCCGGTGTGCAGCACCACCACGGTGTTTTTCTGCACAGCCGCCACCCGGGCGATCAGATTGTTCTGGCAGTCGGGCAGCCGCATGTGGCGGCGGTCGGCGCCCTCGCTCTCAAAAATCTCCGGCAGTCCCGCAAAGATGACCGCCACATCGACCTCCTCGGCCAGATTGACCGCCCGCAAAAATTCATCCTCATCCCGCTGGTCCCGGTCGGCGGGGAAGCCCTCCACATAGGAGACCTTCCGCCCCTTGGCCCGGGCAACGGCCAGCGCGCCTACGGCCGCATGGGTGTTCACATGGCTGGAACCGCCGCCCTGATAGCGCGGGGTCTCGGCAAAGGCGCCGATGTAGGCCACCTTCCGGCCCGGGTGCAGCGGCAGCGCACCCAGGTTCTGCACCAGCACGGCACTCTCCCTGGCCAGGTCCACCGCCAGTGCATGGTCGGCGGCCCGGTCAAACACCGCCGGCGTTCTGGCAAGATCACAGGCCCGCAGCACAATGTTCAGGATGCGGGTCACCGCCCTGTCCAGCACCGCCTCGTCCAGCGCGCCGCTGTGCACCGCCTGGACCAGCTTTTCGTCGTTCACGCCGCCCGAACCCGGCATCTCCAGGTCCAGCCCGGCCGCCACGCCGCGCACCCGGTCATTGACGGCACCCCAGTCCGACATGGTAAAGCCAGTGAAGCCCCATTCGTCCCGCAGGATATCGTTGAGCAGCAGGGAATTCTCGCTGGCGTAGGTTCCGTTCACCCGGTTGTAGCTGCACATCAGCGTCCAGGGACGGCCCTCCCGCACCGCCGTCTCAAAGGCGGGCAGGTAGATTTCCCGCAGGGTGCGCTCGTCCATCCGGCTGTCCGCCGTCATGCGGCGGGTTTCCTGGCTGTTGGCGGCAAAATGCTTGGGACAGGCTCCCACGCCTTCGCTCTGCACGCCCTGGATGAACCCGGCGGCCAGCTCTCCGGCCAGGAAGGGGTCCTCGCTGTAATACTCGAAGTTGCGGCCGCACAGCGGGCTGCGCTTGATGTTGATGGCAGGCCCCAGCACCACGCCCACCCCCGAAGCCCGGGCTTCCCGGCCCAGGGCGGCGCCCATCCGGCGGGTCAGGGTGGGGTCAAAGCTGGCGGCTGCCGCGCATCCGGCGGGAAAACAGACCGCCTCGATGCTCTCGTTGGGGTTGTCGCTGCCCGGCTTCTGGGTGCGCAGGCCGTGGGGGCCGTCCGACACCATCATGGCCGGAATGCCCAGCCGTTCCACCGCCTTGGTGCGCCAGAAATCCGCGCCGGAACACAGGCCGGCCTTTTCCTCCAGGGTCAGGGCCTGCATCAGCTCTTCCACCGTAGCGCTCATCTTTCTAGACTCCTTTTTTACATTTTTCGTTGCTTTGATACATTATACCACGGCATCTATGTTAAAATAAAGGAAATTGTGTAAATTTACAACAGGCTTTGTTACAACTACGATACAAACGGGATGTAGGATACAGGAGAAAAGAAAAGGAGTCATGGGATGACACAGGTTTTGATTGTGGAGGATGAACACCTCATTGCACGGCTCATCGAGATGAGCCTGACGCGGGCCGGCTACGCCTGCACGGTGGCGGGGGACGGCCGCACCGCCGCTGACCTGATCGAGGAGAAGGACTACGACCTGGCCCTGCTGGACATCATGCTGCCGGGGCTGGACGGCTACGAACTGCTGGACTATCTGCGGCCCCAGGGGGTGCCGGTGATCTTCATCACGGCCAAGGGCACCGTGAAGGAGCGGGTGGAGGGCCTGCGCCGGGGGGCGGATGACTACATCGTCAAGCCCTTTGTGGTGGAGGAACTGCTGGCCCGGGTGGAATCGGTATTGCGGCGGGCCGGACGGGGCAATGTGATGCAGGCCTTCGATGTGGTGCTGGACGTGGGGGAACACACGGTGACCCAGAACGGCAAGTCGGTAGACCTGACCCCCAACGAGTTTGAACTGCTGGAACAGCTCATGCGCAACCGCGGGGCGGCGCTCTACCGGGACACGCTCTATGAGCGGGTGTGGGGCGGCGACCGGGCCGAGACCGACACCCGCACGCTGGATCTGCACATCATGCGGCTGCGGCGCAAGCTGCACTGGTATGACCATATCGAGACCGTTTACCGCATCGGCTACCGCTTAAAGAAGGAGTAACCCCATGCGCTACGCACAAAAACTGATCTGTCTGTTGCTGCTGGTTCTCAGCGCCTCCTTTGGCGTTGGGGGCTGTTATCTGTTGTACAGCGACTTCGGCGTCCAGCTGGAGCGCACCGGCACGGCCAACGCCGCGGCCCATGCCCAGACCTGCACGCTGCTGCAGACCGAGATCCTCGACCTGCAGCGCCGGGGCGACGACACCGGCGACGAGACGGTGGCCGCTTTGCTGGAAGCCCAGGGGACGAAGGCGGCGCTGTGGCGGGGCGGGACGCTTTTGTACAGCGCGCTGGCGGTACCCTGTGACGCCCCGCTGGAAAACGGCACGATGCGCACAGTGCGCAGCGGCGACGGGGTGACGGCGCTCTACGGCAGCGATCTGCAGGGAGACCTGCACCTGGTCAGCTCTTTTGATCTGACGGGATTGTACCGGGACCGGGACGCCAGTCTGCGGCGGTTCCTGGGCCTGGAAGTGGTGGTGCTGGCGGCGGGCGCCGCGGTGATGGCGCTGCTGGCCCGCCAGGTGACGCGGCCGCTGCGGGTGCTGACCTCCACCAGTGCCGAGATCGCCGGGGGCGACTATGCCCGGCGCACGGCGCTGCACACGGGGGACGAGATCGAACAGGTGAGCCGCAGCTTTGACAAGATGGCGGACGCCGTGCAGGAAAAAATCGCCGACCTGGAGGCGGATGTGCAGAAGCGGGAGGACTTCATGGGTGCCTTCACCCATGAGCTGAAGACCCCCATGACCAGCATCATCGGCTATGCCGACGTGCTGCGCAACCTGCAGACCGACCCGGAGGAACAGCGGGAGGCGGCGGCCGCCATCTACCACGAGGGGCGGCGGCTGGAATCGCTGAGCCAGAAGCTGCTGGCCCTGCTGGCGCTGGGCGGCGAGACGCTGGAACTCACGGCGGTGGACCTGGCGTCGCTGTGGCAGCCGCTGCGGGCGGCCTGCCCGTCGGTGACGGTGCAGACCCCTGCGGGGCACTGGGTGGTGCGGGGGGACGCCGACCTTTTGCTGGACCTGCTCTGCAATCTGGTGCAGAACAGCGCCAAGGCCAGCGCCCCCGGCACGCCGGTGGAGGTACACTGCCGGGATGACGGCCCTGCCGTGACCCTGGCGGTGGAAGACCACGGCTGCGGCATCCCCCAGTCGGAGATCGACCGGGTCACCGAGCCCTTTTACATGGTGGACAAATCCCGCGCCCGCAAGCAGGGGGGCAGCGGTCTGGGGCTGGCGCTCTGCAAGCGGATCGCGGCGGCCCACGGCAGTGATCTGGTCATCGAGAGCACGCCGGGCCGCGGCACCACGGTGCGGGTGACCCTGCAGAAAGGAGGCACCCTATGAACCTTGCACGGCATCCCCGCATTGTAGCGGGGCTTTGCACGGCGGCGGTGCTGGCCTGTGCGTCGGTGCCGGCGGTGTTCCTGACGGCGGTGGACGCGGCCGTGCTGGGCCGCAGCGCAGCGGTACAGAATGCCTACACGGCGCCCACCCCCAAGGGGGAGGACTACTACATTCTGAGCCAGCTGACAGCCCGGCAGCGCCAGAGCAGCTGGGCCTATGCGCCGCCCAACGAGCAGGATGCCTCCCTGGCGCTGAAGATGTACATCGCTGCCCAGAACAGTCTGGAGAGCATGCTCAACGGCTATGACTACCGGGATACGGTGAACGCGGCGCTGCAAAGCCTGGCGGACCAGGGGGTGATCGACGCCTCCTGGGCCCAGTGGGCCACCGACTGGGAGGAGAGCGAATACTACCAGGCCTACAACGGGCAGTCCTATGCGCTGGACGTGCCCTACTATACCACCGACAGTCTGGGCTTTGTCACCCTCAAGCGGTTTGCGCTGGAACAGGGGTCGCTGTACACGGTGTTCAGCCTGACCATGGACAGCCGCACCGGCGTGATGACCCAGGTGTGGATTTCGGCGCCGCGGCAGGGGGAGGAGGCACCGCCCGCCCCCGACGAGGCCGGTCTGCGGGCCTTTGCGGCCCAGGCCGGGCTGGAAAGCCTGGGTGACTGGGCGGTGCCCGAAGAGACGCCCTATTCCCATGCGCTGTACAGCCAGAACGGACAGGCGCTCATCACCGCCGCTGTAAGCCCCTACCAGTATTCCGGGTGGGCCAACAACACCACGATCACCGGGGACCGCTGGTTCCTCAGCCTGAGCCTGGAACCCTGCTCCCCGGAGGAACTGCCCACCCTGGTATCCTGACTGTGTTTTGAACAGGAGGATTTTGTATGAAACGCTTTGCCTCTTTTGGTCTGACGGCAGTGCTGGCCCTTACGCTGACAGCCTGCGCCGCCGCGCCCCGAACCCCGGCGCCGGAAACTGCCCGGACACCCGAGACGGCCACCGCAGAAACCGCGGCGGAACCGTCCGGCTTTTACAGGACAGGGGCCACCTTCAACACCGGGGCGCGTTTCTACTCTTTGCAGCCCCATAGCCCGGGCTATGTCCTGGTCACCGAGACCGACTATGCCGCTGCCAGCTGTCGGGTCCTCTGCAGCATACCGGGTTGTGCCCACGATTCCCCGGATTGCCCTGCCTGGTTGCCCGGAACAGGGCTGGAATACAGCCTTTTCACCGCGGGGGAGGATGTCTACCTCTACCACAGCACACCGGCCCTGGCCTACGACGGCAGCTGGGAACAATACCGTGCCGAGGTGGTGGAACCTGCGCTGGAAGATCCGAACGGACATACCGAGGAGGAACTCATCCACTATTACCAGAACTGTTACCGGGAAGCCGTCACGCCGGCCTGTCTTTACCGGATCAGGGACGGCGGTATGACCCGGGAGACCATCGGACTGTCCCGTCAGATCCCCAATATCGGGCTCTCCTGGTGTGACGGCGTCGCGCTGTACGGCCAGTACAGTGGGCAAAACGGCGATACCGAGGGGTGCCGCATCAGCCTGGCGGACGGGCAGGTGACCACCTTCCCCATGATGGAAAATGAACTGATCCGCGGCGCGGAGAAGGACCGGCTGCTGACCAGCCGGATCGTCACCGACGCGCCGCTGCCCGACCCGGCGGTGGTCGGCTGGGATATCTACGAAGCGGCCATGCAGAATACCGTGGTGGAATTTGACTGGCTGAACCCGTCCACCGGGGCGCGGAGCAAGGTGCTGGAACAGCCGGGGGACGGCACGACGGATGGCACAGCGTCCTTCCGCGGTCTGGTCAACGGGATGCTCTGCTTTGTGGGCTACGGCGAGGAAGACGAGGCCGCCGTGCGGGTGCTGGACAGTGCCACCGGGCAGTGGCAGACGGTCCTGCAGACCTTTCCGGACCCGTCGGCGCAGCTGCGCAGCGAACCCATGGCGGCGCTGCCGGCAGCGGCAGAGCGGCAGGCAAGGTATCTCCGCCTGGAGGGTTCGGATGTCTGGCAAGGGCTGAACCTGGGTTGGATTCTGGACAGTGAGAACGGCGAACTCTATCCCGTTTCCCAGAAAGTGGAGGGCGCGCTCTATGAGACGGCCGTGATGCCGCTGGCACTGACGGACGACGGACGCTTTTTGCTCTGTACGGCCCAGAAGGACAGCGGGGAGGAACCCATCTCGGCCTATGGCATTGCGGACCTCCGTGTGGAGGATTGTTACAGTCTGCAGCCTGTGGAGGATTTTCTCCAGGGGCGCACAAACTATACCCCGGTGACGATGCCGGAGTGATCGGACAGGAGAATTCTGTATGAAACAACGTGTTTTCCCGGGCCTGACGCGGGCCCTTTTCCTGGCGGGCGCGCTGGCCTTCGGTCTTGCCGCCTGCGGCACGACGGCCGATGTGGTGTCCACCCCGCAGGCCACCCGGACACCCGAAACCGCCCCCGCAGAGGCCACCCCGGCGGGGGATTTCTACACCATCAGTTCCCGCTATCTCGCCGACTTCGGCTTCAACACGGGGGATGCCTGGTACTCTCTGGAGGGGCATCTCGGGTATGCCCTGGTTATGAAAACCGACTATGCCACCGCCACCCGGCAGGTGCTCTGCAGTGTGCCGGGCTGCACCCACGATTCGGAATCCTGCCCGGCCTGGCTGCCGGGGCATGGAAACGAGGTAAGGATCTTCACGGCGGGAGACACGGTCTGTGTCTACCACCCGGTGGCCACCATGCACTACACAGGCAGCTGGGATGACTATTACACCGAGATCGTGGAACGTTGGCTGAAAGAGCGTCCCCAGGGCTGGGAGGACCTGACCGATGAGGAACTGGTGGCATGCTGCCGCGGCCAGTATGAGGAGCGTTCCGCCCCGGCGGGCCTCTATTGCATCGAGGGGGACGGCGCCTCCCGGCGGGATATCCCGGTGTCCCAGGACCTGGCCAATGTGGTCGTGGGCTGGTGCGACGGCACGGCGCTGTACGGTTATGAGTTGTCGCAACCCGCAACCGGCAATTCCACCGGGTATAGGATCTCCCTGGCGGACGGCAGCGTGACCACCTTCCCCCTGCAGCAGCAGGAGGAGATTCTCGGCGCCGAGGGTACCCGGCTGCTCACGTCCCATACGGTCACCGAGATACCACTGCCCGACTACAACGCCGAAGGCTGGGATGCCTACCGGGCGGTCCTGCAGAACGCCACGGTGGAATATGACTGGCTGGACCCGGCCACCGGTGCCCGCACCAAGGTGCTGGAACGCCCCCATGATGGTTCTACCTTTGGCAATGCGGATTTCTTCGGCCTGCTGGACGGCAAGCTCTATTTTGAAGATTGGACGCCGGAGGAGAATGGAGACTTCCAACGCGAGGCCTTCTGTGCCTACGACACCGTCACGGGCCAGTGGCAGGACCTGCTGCGTCCCATCCCGGACCAGACTATGCAGCTGGCCGGTGTGACGGTGGCGGCATTGCCCGGCAGCGCCGAACAGCAGGGGCGGTATCTCTGGCTCAGCGGCTCCGACAATGTCAGCGGCGAAAACCTGGGCTGGATGCTGGATACCCAGAGCGGAAAACTCTTCCCGGTGACGCAGAAGATGGAGGGGGAGGGAGTCTCCAACTGGGTCGCGGGTGTCGTCGCTCTCACTGACGACGGACGCTTCCTGGTCCGAACAGCACGGCAGCAGGACGAATACGGTGGTCCGGTGTACGTCTACGGCCTTATCGACGCCGAAGCCTATTTGCAGGGCAGCACCGACTATACGCCCGTTGCGGCGTCCTGATATATCCATACCGGAGGTGTAGCGTATGAAACGGCTTCTTTCCCTCGCCCTGACGACGGCGCTGGCGCTGGAACTGGTTGCCTGCAGCGGCCAGTCCCAAACCGCCGACACCCCGGAAACGGCCACGACGCCCCAGACCGTGGAGACTGCCGAGACTGCGGCAATCCCGGTGGCCGGAGACTTCTATGCCGTACAGCCGGTATTTGGCATGAATACCCTGTTCAACGCCGGAGATGTGTTCTATGAACTGCGGCCGCGAAGCGGATACTGTCTGCTGTTCCGGATCGACTGCGATACCGCCACCCGTGGCGTGCTCTGCAGTGTGCCGGGCTGTACCCACGATTCCGACGCCTGCCCGGCCTGGCTGCCGGGGCAGATCTGGGATTACACCACCTTTGCCACAGAGGATACCGTCTATGTCTACAAAGCCCGCTCGTACGAGGAGGTCACGGACTGGGAGAGCTACTATGAGCAGAATGTGGCGCCCTATCTGAACGACGAAGATATGTTGCAGGGCCGGACGCCCCAGGAATTTGAAATCTCCTATTACAATCGGTTCGTTCAGCTCCGTCAGCCCGCCTGTCTGTATGCGGTGGCGCGGGACGGCAGTGAACAACGGCGCATCGACCTGTCGGAGAATCTGGAACGGAACACTGCGCTGTCCTGGTGTGACGGTACGGCGCTCTACGGCTGCTTGTCTCTCGACGCCTTGGATACCCCGGTGCAGGGCTTCCGGGTGGAACTTGCCACCGGCCAGGTGACGACCTTTTCCATGCTGGCGGGGGAGGGGATTGTGGCTGCCGAGGGGCGGTTGCTGCTGACGGCCCGGGTGGTGTCGGACGTTCCTTTCCCCGATCCGCAGACCGAGTGGGAGGCCTACCAGGCCATCCTGCAAAATGCCACGCTGGAATGTTACAGTCTGGACCCGGCCAGCGGCAAGCGGAAAAAACTGCTGGAACTGCCGGGCAGCCTGATCGCCCAAAATGGGGATTTCAGCGGTATCGCAGGCGGGCAGCTCTACTTTCTGGAGCGGCAGACCCAGCCCGAAGGCGATGTCCTCATGACGATTCTCGCCTTCGACACGACCACCGGGCAGCAGGAACTGGAGTACCATCTGCCCCGCAAGAGTGTCTGGATGAATGATCCCACCGTGGTGGGACTGCCGGATGTTGCCCAGCAGGAGGGGCGGTACCTGTGGCTTATACACAGCGGTGACGGTGGCTTGCTGTCCATGCAGATTCTGGACCGGCTTTCCGGCATGTTATATGAACCCGCGATGCCCTCCGAGCAGGTCCGGCTCCAGCAGGATCTGGGCAGTCCGCCCCTCACCGATGACGGGCGGTTCCTGCTCTGTGTGGGACGGAGCGACGACTTTTATGACTATCACTACGCCCTCGTCGACGCCGAGGCCTTTTTGCAGGGCAGCACCGACTATACCCCGGTGACGGCCCCTGACCTTTAAATTGTTTTGGAAAAAGGGAGAACGGCTTACCAAAATACACAAAAAAATTAAAATTCCACACAAAAAACTTGAAAAAATGCGGCCCAGGTGCTACCATAGAGGAGGTGTTAAGAAATAGAAATAAAGGAGAGTGTTTCATGTCCATTACCAATGAATACCTTAAGGGCGTCTACGACGGCCTGGTCCAGCGCAACCCCGAGCAGAAGGAGTTTCTGCAGGCAGCCGAGGAAGTCCTCGAAAGCCTGGAGCCCGTCATCGCCGCCCATCCCGAATACGAGAAGGCCGGCCTGATCGAGCGTATGGTGGAGCCCGAGCGCGTGGTCATGTTCCGCGTGCCCTGGGTGGATGACAACGGCAAGGTGCAGGTCAACCGCGGCTACCGTGTGCAGTTCAACTCTGCCATCGGTCCCTACAAGGGCGGCCTGCGGTTCCATCCCAGTGTCAACCTGTCCATCATCAAGTTCCTGGGTTTTGAGCAGTGCTTCAAGAACAGCCTGACCGGTCTGCCCATGGGCGGCGGCAAGGGTGGCGCCGACTTTGACCCCCACGGCAAGTCCGACGGGGAAGTCATGCGGTTCTGCCAGAGCTTCATGACGGAGCTCTACCGCCACATCGGCCCTGACACCGACGTGCCCGCCGGCGATATCGGCGTGGGCGGCCGGGAAGTGGGCTACCTGTTCGGCCAGTACAAGCGCATCCGCAACGAGTTCACCGGCGTGCTCACCGGCAAGGGCATTCCCTTCGGCGGTTCTCTGGCCCGCACCGAAGCCACCGGCTACGGCCTGTGCTACTTTGCCGACGAGATGCTCAAGGCCAACGGCAAGAGCTTCCAGGGTGCCAAGGTGGTCATCTCCGGTTCCGGCAACGTGGCCATCTACGCCAACCAGAAGGCTACCCAGCTGGGCGGCAAGGTCATTGCCATGAGCGACTCCAACGGCTACATCGTGGACGAGAACGGCATCGACTACAAGGTCATGCAGGAGATCAAGGAAGTCAAGCGCGCCCGCATCAAGACCTACCTGGACTACGTGCCCACCGCCAAGTATGTGGAGGGCAGCCAGGGTATCTGGACGGTTCCCTGCGACATCGCCCTGCCCTGCGCCACCCAGAACGAGCTGCCGCTGGCGGGTGCCGAGGCCCTGGTGGCCAACGGCTGCTACGCCGTGGCGGAAGGTGCCAACATGCCCTCCACCCCCGAGGCCATCGCCTACCTGCAGGTCCACAACGTGCTGTTTGCCCCTGCCAAGGCGTCCAACGCCGGCGGCGTGGCCACCTCCGGCCTGGAGATGAGCCAGAACTCCCTGCGCCTGGGCTGGACCTTCGAGGAAGTGGACCAGCGCCTGCACGACATCATGGTCAACATCTACAAGAACGCTGCCGCTGCCGCCGAGGAGTACGGCTGCAAGGGCAACCTGGTGGCCGGCGCCAACATCGCGGGCTTCCTGAAGATCGCCTCCGCCATGATGAGCCAGGGCATCGTCTGATCCCGTACATTCTCCATAAAAACCAACAGGCACCCGCCATTGCGGCGGATGCCTGTTTTTTACTGCTGCAAAAATTCCCGGATCTCCTTTTCCACGGCGGCCACTTCCTCGGCAAAGGCCCGGGCCGACACCCGCAGCGCACCGTGACCCAGCACGATGACCTGCTCGGCGCCGTCGCTGCTCACCACCCGGGTGCGGCGCTCCTTGGCCAGCTCGTGGGTGGCCCGCTCGATGTACATGTCGGCGGTCTCGGCCTCCTTGGTGTAGACCACATACAGGTTGTGGTATTTCTCCACCTCCCGCACGCCGCCCCGCACCTTGTAGGCGTCAAAGACGAGAATGGGCACGCACTGCTTGTACCCGGCGTAGTTGCACAGAATGTCCATCAGCCGGCGGCGGGCGGCGTCCAGGTTGCTCTCGGCCAGGCGGCGCAGGTCCTCCCAGGCAAAGATCACGTTGTACCCGTCCACCAGCAGGTAATCCGGCCCGGTGGGCTGGGGCCTGGCCGGCACCTGCACGCTGGCGGGGGCGGTGTGCAGCGCCGCCCGGGCTGCCTTCTTGGCGTCGGTGCCGTTCTCGCCCCGGTGCTTGATCTTGCCGTAGGTGCGCTCAAAGATGGCCAGCAGTTCCTTGTCCTGCTCCAGCGTGCCCCGGTAGGCGTCGGCCCGGCGGCGACGGGCATTGCTGTCCGCCTCGTCGTCCTCCTCCGTCTGCCCGGCGGGGGCCAGCCGGCGGGACAGTCCGCTGTCCACATGGGCTTTGGCGGGCACTTCATCCCACTTGACCACATACCCCGCCCCGTGGGAACAGAACACCGAATCGGCGGGGTTCTCCACATCGGCGTCGGCGTCATACCCGGCCGCCGCGATGACCTCCTCGGCGTTGTGGCAGGCGTCGTACCCGGCGGGCAGCACGGTCCAGCGGCCTAGCCCGTGGGTGTAGGCGGCAATCTCCCGGGCGTAGCCCCGGGCGGTGGCCACCGGCAGCCGTCCGGTGAGCCGGGCGGTGTCCCCCAGCGTCTCGGGGGCCTCAAAGCTGCCGCACATCCGCTGGATGTCCGCCATGGCACGGCCGATGGCATCGGCGGGCACCTCCAGCGTGAAATCATACCAGGGCTCCAGCAGCACCACAGCGTTCTTGCTCCGGGCTGTCTGAAGCCCCTGCCGCACGGCGCGGTAGGTGGCCTGCCGGAAATCGCCCCCCTCGGTGTGTTTCAGGTGGGCCTTGCCCGCCGCCAGCGTGATCTTCACATCGGTGAGCGGCGCCCCGGTGAGCACGCCGGGGTGGGTGCGCTCCGCCAGATGGGTCAGCACCAGCCGTTGCCAGTTTTCCGCCAGCGTGTCGGGCGGGCAGTCCGCCGCCAGCTGGACGCCGCTGCCCCGGGCCCCCGGCTCCAGCAGCAGATGCACCTCGGCATAGTGGCGCAGCGGCTCATAGTGGCCGATACCCTCCACCGCCGCGGTGATGGTTTCCTTATACAGAATGCCGCCCTCGCTGAAGGTGACCTGCAGCCCGAACCGGCTGGCCAGCAGTGTCTGCAGAATTTCCAGCTGTACCTCGCCCATGAGCTGGACGTGCACCTCGGCCAGGTCGTCCCGCCAGGCCACATGGAGCTGGGGGTCCTCGTCCTCCAGCGTCTGCAACGCTTTCAGCAGGGTGTGGGGGTCGGCGTCGGGGCAGTCCGCCCGGTAGTTGAGCACCGGCTCCAGCAGCGGCGCGTCGGCGTCCGCTTCGGCGCCCAACCCCTGGCCGGGCCGGGTGGCAGCAGGACCCGCCACCGCCACCACCATGCCGGGGTAGGCCGTGCTCACCAGCCGGAACTTGCTGCCGTTATACAGCCGCAGGGCGTCGGCCTTCTCCCCGTTGGGAAGCACCGCCTTCACCGGCAGCTCGCCGCCCGTGACCTTCAGCCAGCTCAGCCGGGTGCCGGCGTCGTCCTGGCTGATCTTGAACACCCGGGCGCCGAACTCCGGCCAGACCGGCGGCATCCGGGTCAGCGTCTGCAAGCCCTGCAGCAGCCGGTCCAGCCCGTCCAGCCGCAGCGCCGCGCCGAAAAAGCAGGGGAACACCTGCCGCCGGGCGATGGCCGTCACCAGCGTGTCGGGGTGGGGAGTGCCTTCGGCCAGCACCTCCTCCATCAGCGGCTCGCTGCAGAGCGCCAGCGCTTCGGGGTCGGGCGCGGCGGTAAAGTCCACGCAGCCGTCCCCGAACCGCCCCCGCAGCTCCCGCAGCCGCACGGCCGCGTCGGCCCCCGGCAGGTCCATCTTGTTCACGAACACAAAGGTGGGCACACGGTAGCGGGCCAGCAGTTTCCACAAGGTTTCGGTGTGGGCCTGCACGCCGTCGGTGCCGCTGACCACCAGTACCGCGTAATCCAGCACCCGCAGGGCCCGCTCCGCCTCGGCGGAAAAATCCACGTGGCCCGGCGTGTCCAGCAGCGTCAGTTCGGTCTCCTCGGCATCCTCCGCTGCGGGCAGCGTCAGCACCGCCTGCTTGGCAAAAATCGTGATGCCCCGTGCCCGCTCCTGGGCGTCGGTATCCAGAAAGGCGTCCCGGTGGTCCACACGGCCCAGCTTGCGCAGCACCCCCGCGCGGTAGAGAAGCCCCTCGGCCAGCGTTGTCTTGCCGCTGTCCACATGGGCCAGCAGCCCAACCACCAAACGTTTCATAGCCATTCCCCTTTGTGCAGAATGCTATTATTGTACCTTTTTTCGCCCAAATTGTACAGGGTAGCTGTACAATTCGAAAAAATTAGTATTAAATCTTAAAAAGGCCTTTACAAAGTGAAATAGTATGATATAATAATGCCAGAGCCGGGGATACCGGTCAAAGTCAAGAAACAATCTTATTTATATACAGAGCAAACCCAAGGAGGCAAGCTATGGAACTGAAGTACTTTATCTGCGAGCACTGCGGCAATATCATCACCATGGTGGAGGACAAGGGCGTGCCCGTGTTCTGCTGCGGTCAGAAGATGACCCCGCTGGTGCCCGGCACCGTGGAGGCCGCCCATGAGAAGCATATCCCCGTCTACACCGTGGAGAACGGTGTGGTCCATGTGACGGTGGGCAGCGTGGAGCATCCCATGATGGACGAGCACTACATCACCTGGATTTCGCTGCAGACCAAGCAGGGCAGCCAGATCAAGCATCTGAAGCCCGGCGAGGCCCCCAAGGCGGATTTCGCCCTGACGGCCGGCGACGAGGTCGTGGCGGTGTATGCCTACTGCAACCTGCACGGTCTGTGGAAGGCCTGATTTCCCAGTTTTCCAAATTTTTACGATAAGAGGAGCGTTTTCATCATGAAGAAGTATGTCTGCCCCTGTGGCTATGAGTATGATCCCGCCGTCGGTGATCCCGACAATGGCATCGCCCCCGGCACTGCCTGGGAGGATGTCCCCGCTGATTGGGTTTGCCCTGTCTGCGGCCTGGGCAAGGATTCCTTCGTCGAGGAATAAGTGAAACAGTAAACCGGGGTGTCCTGAGGGACACCCCGGTTTTCTTTGTGCGGCAGGTTTCGCGGGGGCGGGACCTGCCGCTTTGCTTTGCAGAACACACAAAAATATACCTGAATTTTTGTGCAAGCGTACAAAGCATATTATACATGAAATATTTTCACTTTACAAATTAGAAATGCTCAACTATAATCATACAAGCGCCACAGATTGCAACGGAGCAATCCGAAGCCCGGTCCGGAAGGCTTTCCGGATCGGGCTGTGCTATTTGTCAAATGAGGGGGAGACGTTCATGCTCACACTGGACAAGATCTATCACGCCAAATTCATTCTCAAGCAGATCGCGCGCAAGACAGACCTCATCGCCGCCCCGCGGCTTTGCCCCGGCACCGATCTGTACTTAAAGACCGAGAATCTGCAGGTGACCGGCAGTTTCAAGGTGCGCGGCGCCTACTACAAGATCAGCCAGCTCACCGAGGAAGAGCGGTCCAGGGGTGTCATTGCCTGTTCGGCGGGCAATCATGCCCAGGGCGTGGCGCTGGCAGCCACCCGGATGGGCATCCGCAGCGTGGTCTGCATGCCGGACGGCGCCCCCATCATGAAGGTGGAGAGCACCAAGCGGCTGGGGGCCGAGGTGGAACTGGTGAAGGGCACCTACGACGACGCCCACGACCGGGCGGTGGAGCTCCAGCAGGAGACCGGCATGACCTTCATCCACCCCTACGACGACGAACTGGTCATCGCGGGGCAGGGGACCATCGGCCTGGAGATCCTCGACCAGCTGCCCGATGTGGATGCGGTCATCGTGCCGGTGGGGGGCGGCGGCCTGATCTCCGGTGTGGCCTTTGCCATCAAGAGCCTGCGCCCCGACGTGAAGGTTTACGGCGTGCAGGCGGCGGGAGCCCCCAGCATGGAGCGGGCCTTCCACGACCACCACTATGAGACGCTGGACCGGGTGGACACCTTTGCGGACGGCATTGCCGTCAAGACCCCCGGGGAGATCACCTACCAGATGGTGGAAAACTGCGTGGACGACATCGTCACGGTGAGCGAGGACGAGATCGCCGCGGCCATCCTCTCGCTGATGGAGAACCAGAAGCTGGTGGCGGAGGGCGCCGGGGCCACGCCGGTGGCGGCGGCCCTCTTCGGCAAGCTGCCGCTGGCGGGCAAGAAGGTGGTCTGCCTGATCTCGGGCGGCAACATCGATGTGAACATCCTCAGCCGAGTCATCACCCGCGGTCTGGTCATGAGCGGCCGCAAGGCCAACCTGATGATCGCCTTGGAGGACAAACCCGGTCAGCTGACGCTGGTCAGCGATATCATCTCGGAATGCGGCGCCAACGTGGTCAGCGTCCACCACGATCGGTCGGATGCCAACATGGCCATCACCAGCTGCTTCCTCAAGCTGGGGCTGGAGACCCGCAACGCCGCCCAGATCGAGGAGATCAAGCAGCGGCTCACCCAGGCCGGTTTTGAACTGGTCAGCGAGCGCGTATAAAAAGAACAGGGGCCCCAGGGCCCCTGCCGTGAATTTGGGTATTACACCTTGATGCCGCCGGCCAGCATCTCGATGAACTGCTTGGCCACCCGGGGGCTGCGGCCCCCCGCCCGCAGGGCGAAAGCGGAACCCTTGATGAAGAGCTGATCGCTGGGCATCTGCACGCCGTACTGGCGGGCCAGCTCCAGCAAAATGGCATCGAACCGCTCCTTGTCGGGCTGCTGGAAGGTGACCGTCAGGCCGAACCGGGCCGAAAGGCTCATCAGTTCCTGCCGGGTGTCCGAGGCGTGCAGGTCGTCACCGCTGCGGTCGGTCATGGATTCCTTGACCAGGTGCCGCCGGTTGCTGGTGGCGTAGACCACCACGTTGTGGCTGCGGCCGCCCACACTGCCCTCCAGAATGGCCTTCAGCGCCGCGAAGTTGTCGTCGTTGGCGGCAAAGCTCAGATCGTCGATGAAGAGGATGAACTTCAGGGGATTCTTGGCCAGTTCGTCCATCAGGGCGGGGATCTGGTAGAGCTGGTTCTTCTTCACCTCAATGAGGCGCAGCCCGTCGGGGGCAAACTCGTTGGCGATGGCCTTCACGGTGCTGGACTTGCCGGTGCCCGCGTCGCCGTAGAGCAGCACGTTGTTGGTGGGCTTTCCCTCCAGCAGCGCCCGGGTGTTGGCGATGACCTTCTCCCGCTCCCGCTCGTAGCCCGGCAGCTCGCTGAGCCGCTGGGGGTCGGGGTAGCGCACCGGCACCAGATGCCCGTCCTCCAGCGTGAAGACGTGGTGCCGGGCAAAGATGCCGTAGCCCTTCTGGCCCACCGCCGCCCGCCGTGCGGCGTAGGCGGCGTGGAAGTCGGCATCCGGGGAGGTCTCCCACCGGGGCAGATACTCCGGCGCGCCGTGGCACAGGTCGTCCAGACCCGCCCGGCCCAGTGCCTGGAGAAAATCCAGCTCCCCGGCCAGGGCCTTTTCCAGCACCGGGCCCGCATCGCCCCCCGCCGCCGTGCGCAGACAGAGGTTTTCATCCTCCAGCACGGCGTCCAGCAGGGCGTCGGTCCAGTTGGTGCCCCGGACAAACAATACGGCCTCAAAGGCGGCCACGGCGCCGCCCAGGTCACATTCCTCGGCGGCCAGGGCCGCCCGCAGCGCACGCAGCAGCGCGGTGTCCAGCAGATTGCGGAACACCACCAGCGCATCCAGGCGTGCCAGCCATTCCATACGTTGCATATATGATCGATCCTTTCCCAAGAAAACTACTCTCAGTATAAACAGTACCGCATAAAGTTGCAAGATTTTCACAAAAAAACTTGACAAACACTAAAAACTGCGGTATAGTTTAACACAAATTCAGCAAATGCTTGGATGGGAACTAGTAACGGTCTGAACATGGCCCCCAGAGAACTGCCGGTTGGTGCGAGGCAGCAGGGTGAGCGGACCGCGAACTGATCCCGGAGCAGATCCACTGAACGCTTCGGCCAGTAAGGGAATACGGGCGCACCCGTTACAGTGCAGGACTTTGTTGGAAGTCCGGTGAGTGGGGACGCATCGTCCCAATAAGAGTGGTACCGCAGAGCGCTTACACAGCCTTTGTCTCTTGGGTTCAAGGGGCAAAGGCTGTTTTTCTTTGCGCACTCCCCAGCCGGCGCAGCACAAGACAGGAAGGAGAACAAGCAGATGAAACTCAACGGTTCGCAGATCTTTGTGGAAGTCCTGGCGGAGCAGGGCGTTGACACACTGTTCGGCTATCCCGGCGGCGCGGTCCTCAACCTCTACGACGAATTGTATAAGAATTCCGACCGTATCCACACGGTGCTCACCGCCCACGAGCAGGGCGCCTCCCACGCGGCGGACGGCTACGCCCGGGCCACCGGCCGCACCGGCGTGGTGCTGGCCACCAGCGGTCCCGGCGCCACCAACCTGGTCACAGGCATCGCCACCGCCTTCATGGACAGCGTGCCCCTGGTGGCCTTCACCGGCAACGTGGCCACCTCGCTGCTGGGCCGGGACTCCTTCCAGGAGGCCTACATCGAGGGCATCACAATGCCCATCACCAAGCACAACTACACGGTGCGCCGGGTGGAGGATCTGGCCGACACCATGCGGGCGGCTTTCCGCATCGCCCAGCAGGGCCGCAAGGGCCCGGTGCTGGTGGACATCCCCAAGGATGTGACCGCCGCCGTCTGTGAGTTTACCCCCAAGGCGCCGGAACTCATCCGCACCGTCACCACCTACAACGAGGAGGACGTGAAGAAGGCCGCCGAGATGATCAACGCCGCCCAGCGTCCCATCGTCTACTTCGGCGGCGGCGTCCGCAGCGCGGCGGGCTGCCAGCCGCTGCGGGACCTGCTGCTCAAGGCCGGCATGCCCGCCACCTACACGCTGATGGCGGCCGGCGTGCTCAGCTACGGCGAGCCCCACAACCTGGGCATGCTGGGCATGCACGGCTGCTACGCCGCCAACAAGGCCATCGACGAGGCCGACCTGGTCATCGCGGTGGGCACCCGGTTCAGCGACCGGGTGGCGCTCAACCCCGACACCTTTGCCAAGCGGGCCAAGATCATCCAGATCGACATCGACCCCAGCGAGCTGGGCAAGAACGTGGCGGTGGACCTGAGCCTGACCGGCGACGCCAGCTACATCCTGCAGGCCATCCTGCCCTACGTGGAGAAGACCGAACACAAGCTGTGGATGGAGCAGATCCGCCAGTGGCAGAAAAACGACTACAAGCCGGTGGACAGCGACACCGAGCTGAAGCCTCACCAGATGATCGCCGAGATCTGCCGTCAGGCGGGCCCCGAGGCGGTCTACGTCACCGACGTGGGCCAGCACCAGATGTGGGCAGCCCAGTATCTGCACCACACCAAGAGCCGTGGCTTTCTCACCAGCGGCGGTCTTGGCACCATGGGCTTCGGTTACGGCGCGGCCATCGGCGCCCAGATGGCGCTGGGCCGGGACGCCCGGGTCATCATGCTCACCGGCGACGGTTCCTTCCACATGAACCTCAACGAGGGCTGCACGGCGGTCAGCTACGGCCTGCCCATCATCACGGTGATCTTCAATAACCAGGTCCTGGGCATGGTCCGGCAGTGGCAGACCACCTTCTACGGCAAGCGCTACTCCGACACCGACCCCCACCGCCACACCGACTTTGTCAAGGTGGCCGAGGGCTTCGGCGCCAAGGGCTACCGGGCCACCACCCCGGCGGAATTCAAGGCGGCCTTTGCCGACGCCCTGAAACAGCAGGGCCCCAGCTGGATCGACTGCCGCATCGGCAAGGACGAGAAGGTGCTGCCCATGATCCCGGGCGGCGGCGACATCAACGATATCATCATGGAATGAGGTGAACAGGATGCAAGCTTTGCAGCAACAAAACGCCAGTCAGCGGCGGGTGATCAGCCTGCTGGTGGACAACCAGAACGGCGTTCTGGCCCGGGTGGCCAGCCTGTTCTGCCGCCGTGGCTTCAACATCGACAGCCTGACGGTGTCCGCCACCAACGATCCCAAGATCAGCCGCATCACGGTCTCCCTGCACGGCAACGAGCAGGAAGTCAGCCAGCTGATCCTGCAGACCGAGCGGTTGGAAGTCACCCGTCAGATCTTCGAGCTCACCCCCGAAAAGAGCCTGCAGCGGGAGCTTTTGCTCCTCAAGGTGGCCTGCGACAACCAGAACCGGGCCGAACTGCGGGAGATCTCCACCATCTACAAGGCCAAGATCATCGACCTTTCGCCGGACAGCATGGTCTTTGAACTCACCGGCAAACCGGACAAGATCGACGCCTTCCTGACCATGTTCGACGGCTATGAGATCCTGGAACTCTGCCGCACCGGCGTCACGGCGCTGGAACGGGGCGGCAAACACCAGCACATGCAGAAGCCGCCCCAGGAAGTCCGGGAAGCCCAGCTGCCGCTGCCCGGCACCCACTGCCCTCAGGAATGAGGCCCCACCATTTTGCTCCCCCTTCTGATAGAGGAAGATAGAAAGAGATTATAAAAAAGGAGACAATCACCATGGCTATCAACAAGTACTACGATTCCGACTGCAACCTCGGCATGCTGGACGGCAAGACCGTCGCCGTCATCGGCTTTGGCTCTCAGGGCCATGCTCATTCCGAGAACCTGGCCGAAAGCGGCGTGAACGTCGTGGTCGGTCTGCGCAAAGGTTCCGGCCACTGGGAGAAAGCGGCTGAGTTTGCCGCCACCCATCCCAACTTCAAAGTGATGGAAGTGGAAGAGGCGGCCAAGGCCGGCGACATCGTCATGATGCTGGTGCCCGACGAGCTGTGCGCTGACATCTACAACCGCCAGGTCGCCCCCTATATGACGGAAGGCAAGGCGCTGGCCTTTGCCCATGGCTTCAACATCCACTTCAAGACCATCACCCCGCCGAAGAACGTGGATGTCATCATGATCGCCCCCAAGGGCCCCGGCCACATTGTCCGCCGCCTCTACACCGAGGGTGAGGGCTGCCCGTCCCTGATCTGCGTGGAGCAGGACTACACCGGCAAGGCCAAGGACCTGGCCCTGGCCTACGCTTCCGGCATCGGCGCCGGCCGTGCGGGCATCCTGGAGACCACCTTCAAGGAGGAGACCGAGACCGACCTCTTCGGTGAGCAGGCTGTGCTCTGCGGCGGTGTCTGCGAGCTCATCCATGCCGGCTTCGACACGCTGGTGGAA
The DNA here is from genome assembly GCF_963931595.1 of uncultured Subdoligranulum sp. Lineage (GTDB taxonomy): Bacteria > Bacillota > Clostridia > Oscillospirales > Ruminococcaceae > Gemmiger. The sequence goes on along the minus strand of NZ_OZ007030.1, from coordinate 2,073,097 downwards.
GCGGGCTACGCTCCCGAGATGGCCTACTTCGAGACCTGCCACGAGATGAAGCTCATCGTCGACCTGATCAACGAGGGCGGCTTCGACAAGATGCGCTACTCCATCTCCAACACCGCCGAGTACGGCGACTACCGCACCGGCAAGCGTCTGATCACCGCCGAGACCCGCAAGGAGATGAAGAAGGTCCTGCAGGAGATCCAGGACGGCACCTTCGCTTCGGAGTTCCTCACCGAGATGAGCCCCAACGGCGGCCGCAAGGTGCACTTCCTGGCCGAGCGCCGCATGCAGTCCGAGCACCTCATCGAGAAGGTGGGCAAGGAACTGCGTCAGATGATGAGCTGGCTGAAGAAGTAAGACCGGCCCAATCCCGAAAGGAACGGAGAAGATACCAATGAACAGCGACAATGTCAAAAAGGGCCCCGAGCGGGCCCCCAACCGCAGCCTGTTCTATGCCCTGGGCTACACGCCGGAGGAACTGGACCGCCCGCTGATCGGTGTGGTCTCGGCCTACAGCGAGATCGTGCCCGGCCACATGAATCTGGACAAGCTGGCAGATGCCGTCAAGGCCGGTGTGCGTATGGCCGGCGGCACGCCCATTCTCATCCCCGCCATCGGTGTCTGCGACGGCATCGCCATGGGTCATGTGGGCATGAAGTATTCCCTGGCCAGCCGCGAGCTGATCTGTGACAGCGTGGAGACCATGTACATGGCCCACCAGCTGGACGGCCTGGTGCTGGTGCCCAACTGCGACAAGATCGTGCCCGGCATGGTCATGGCCGCCGTGCGGATGGATGTGCCCGCCGTGGTCTGCTCGGGCGGCCCCATGCTGGCCGGCCGCTACGGCGGCGAGGAGGTCAGCCTCTCCAAGATGTTCGAGGCGGTGGGCGCCTACAAGGCGGGCCTCATCAACGACGAACAGCTGGAGGACTGCACCTGCAACTGCTGCCCCGGCTGCGGTTCCTGCTCGGGCATGTACACCGCCAACAGCATGAACTGCCTGTGCGAGGCCATCGGCATCGCCCTGCCCGGCAACGGCACCATCCCGGCGGTCTACGCCAAGCGGCTCCAGCTGGGCAAGCGGGCCGGCATGGCCATCATGGACCTGGTCAACCGGGGCGTGACGGCGCGGCAGATCATCAACGAGCGGAGCATCCGCAACGCCCTGACCTGCGACATGGCCCTGGGCTGCTCCACCAACACGGTGCTGCACCTGCTGGCCATCGCCGAGGAGGCGGGCGTGCCCATCGACCTGAAACTCTTCAACGAGATCAGCGCCAAGACCCCCAACCTCTGCCATCTGGCCCCGGCGGGTCCCACCCACATGCCGGACCTCTACGAGGCGGGCGGCATCCCGGCCGTGCAGGCCGAGCTGGCCAAGGCGGGCCTGCTGGATCTGGACGTGCCCACCGTCACCGGCAAGACGCTGGGCGAGAACATCGCCGGCGCCAGGATCCTCAACGAGAAGGCCATCCGGCCCATCACCAACCCCTACAGCCCCAACGGCGGCCTGCAGATCCTCTGGGGCAACATCGCCCCCGACGGCTGCGTGGTCAAGCGCAGCGCTGTGGCGCCCGAGATGCAGGTCCACAGCGGTCCGGCCCGGGTGTTTGACAGCGAGGAGACCGCCATCGCGGCCATCTACGCCGGTGAGATCCATCCCGGCGACGTGGTGGTCATCCGGTACGAGGGCCCCAAGGGCGGCCCCGGCATGCGGGAGATGCTCAACCCCACCAGTGCGCTGGCCGGCATGAAGCTGGACACCACGGTGGCGCTCATCACCGACGGACGCTTCTCCGGCGCCAGCCGCGGCGCGGCCATCGGCCATGTGTCGCCGGAGGCTGCCTCGGGCGGCCCCATCGGTCTGGTCAAAGAGGGAGACACCATCGAGATCGACATCCCCAACGCCTCCATCCATCTGGCGGTGGACGATGAGGAACTGGCCCGCCGCAAGGCAGCCTACGTCCAGCCGGAACCCAACGTGAAGTCGGGCTGGCTGGCACGGTATGCGCGGCTGGTCACCAGCGCCAACCAGGGCGCGGTGCTGAAGTAAAGCGCTACTGTAAAACTCAACACGCAGCGGTTGTGCGGCCGCTGCGTGTTTTTGTTTTGGCGGGAAAAGCCCGGAAAAAATTTCCCCGGGGGCATACCCGCCGCGGGCAGAACATGGTATAATCAGGGCAGAGAGAAAAGGGGAGAATGTTGTCATGGTTTCGTTGCTGCTGCCGGTGATTTATCTGGCGTTTATCAGCCTGGGCCTGCCCGACGGGCTGCTGGGGGCCGCCTGGCCCAGCATGTACGGGCCGATGGGGGCGGACCTCTCCTGGGCCGGGGCGGTGTCCATGATCATCTCGGCGGGCACCATTGTGTCCAGCCTGGCCAGCGACCGGCTCAACGGGCGCCTGGGCACCGGCCGGGTCACGGCGGGCAGCGTGGCCGTTACGGCGGTGGCGCTGCTGGGATTCTCCCTCTCCACGGCTTTCTGGCAGCTCTGCCTCTGGGCGATCCCCTACGGACTGGGGGCTGGCAGCGTGGATGCGGCTCTCAACAACTATGTGGCGCTGCACTATGAGAGCCGCCACATGAGCTGGCTGCACTGCATGTGGGGCATTGGCGCCAGCATCGGCCCCGTCATCATGGGCCGGGCCCTGGCGGCGGACAGCTGGCAGGGGGGCTACCGCACCATAGCGCTTATGCAGGCGGTGCTCACGGCAGTGCTGGTCTTCAGCCTGCCCCTCTGGAAGCACCCCGCCCGGGACGGCGCCGCGGGCGTTACCCCCGAACACCGCAGCCTGCCCCAGCTGCTGCGCATTCCCGGTGTGCCGGAAGTCATGGTCAGCTTTGCCTGTTACTCGGCGGTGGAGTGCACCGCCGGCATGTGGGCGGCCAGTTACTGCACCCTGGTGCGGGGCATCGACGCCGGCACCGCGGCGGGATGGGCGAGCCTGTTCTACCTGGGCATCACGGTGGGGCGGTTCTTCAGCGGCTTCCTCACCATGAAATTCAACGACCGCCAGATGATCCTGGGCGGCCAGGCGGTGATCCTGGCGGGTCTTGTCCTGATCTTCCTGCCCGCGGGCAACCATCTGCTCTTTGCGGGGCTCATCGTTGTGGGGCTGGGCTGCGCGCCCATCTATCCCAGCATCATCCACGAAACCCCTGCCAACTTCGGGCGGAACCTGAGCATGTCCATGACCGGCGTCCAGATGGCGGCGGCCTACACAGGCACCACGCTGCTGCCGCCCTTCTTCGGGCTGCTGGCCCAGCGGTTCAGCATGACGCTGTTCCCCTGGTACCTGCTGGCGGCACTGATTGTTATGACGGTCTCCTCGGAGGCCATGCACCGCAAGACGGCGGCCCACCGTGCCGCCAACACATAACCTGAATCTGTGGAAGGAGGATCCTGTATGCAAAAATGCAGCCTGTGCGGCGGCAAAGTGGTCAACGGACGGTGTGAGGACTGTGGCCTGCCGATTCCGCCGGAAAACCGGTACACCCTGCGCAGCGAAACCAACCGCGCCCGCAATACCGACGGGGAAGGTTTGCTGCACCGGACGGGGCAGACGCCGCAGCGCAAGCCTGCCCAGAGCCGTCCGGGGGCGCCCGCTGCCCGGCCCCGGCCCCAGCCCCGCCTCCGGCAGACGGGAAACCGGCCCGTGGGACAGAAGCCGGCCAACCGGTGGATCGGATGGATCATTGCCATTGCGATCATCCTGGGCTTTTTCTCGGAGGCAATCTCCTCCCTGATGTCCTGACGAAGACAAAAAGGCGGACGGTCGCAAGATCGTCCGCCTTTTCTGGAGGAATGGCTGTCAGTTCAGTGTTTTGCCGAAGAATTCCAGCTCGGGGCGAATCACGCCCATCAGGGCATCGAACTGGTCGGGGGTCAGGCTCTGGGCGCCGTCGCTCTTGGCCTTGGCCGGGTCGTTGTGGGTCTCGATCATCAGTCCGTCGGCTCCCACCGCCACGGCGGCCTGGGCCAGCGCCGGCACCATGAAAGCGATGCCCGCCGCATGGCTGGGATCGATGACCACCGGCAGATGGGTCATCTTTTTCAGCATGGGCACGGCGGAGATGTCCAGCGTGTTGCGCATGCTGGTTTCAAACGTACGGATGCCCCGCTCGCAGAGCACCACGTTGGGGTTGCCCTCGGCCATGATGTACTCGGCACTCATGACCAGCTCCTCCAGCGTGGAGGAAAGCCCCCGCTTGAGCAGCACCGGCACCTTCAGCTTGCCCACGGCCTTCAGAAGTTCAAAGTTCTGCATGTTGCGGGCGCCGATCTGGATCATGTCCACCTTGGCGTCCAGGAAGAGGGGAATATGCTCGTTGTTCATCAGCTCGGTGACGATGGGCTGCCCCGTGACGGCCCGGGCTTCCTGGAGCAGTTCCAGACCCTCGGCCCGCAGCCCCTGGAAACTGTAGGGGCTGGTGCGGGGCTTGAAGGCGCCGCCCCGCAGGATGCTGGCCCCGGCGGCCTTCACCCGCTGGGCGATGCCGATGATCTGGTCCTTGCCCTCCACGCTGCAGGGGCCGCTCATGACGGCAAAGTACCCGCCGCCGATCTTGTGGCCGCCCACATCCACCACGGTGTCGTCGGGGTGGAACTTGCGGTTGGCCTTTTTGTAGGGCTCGCTGACCCGGCGGCAGGTATCCACCACAGGGTTGGCCAGCACCCAGCTCTCGGCCAGGGCCTTGGTGTCGCCGATCAGGCCCAGAATGTGGGTGTCACGGCCGGTGGAATCGTTGATTTCAAAACCCATCTCCCGCAGTTCGGCGCAGAAAGCGGCCACTTTGTCGGCGGGGGCGTTCTGTTTCAATACGATGATCATATTCCTGTCTCCTGTACCTTGAATTTCTTACCATACCGGGATTTTAACACTTTAAAGCGTTAAAGTCAAGCCCCCTTGCAGAAAAAAGGCGGACGGCTTATAATAAGGGCCGACAAGAGTTAGCAAAAGAGGGATTCTTTATGGGAAAAGAAGCAAAAACCAACGCCATGCGGATGCTGGAGCGGGCCAAGATCGCCTACACGGCCCATGAATACCCCCACGAGGAGGGCCAGGCGGTGGACGGCGCCTCGGTGGCCAAACTGACCGGCCAGGACCCGGCCAAGGTGTTCAAGACGCTGGTCACCCAGGGCGCGGACCACAACTATTATGTGTTCGTGGTGCCGGTGCTGGCCGAGCTGGACCTGAAAAAGGCTGCCAAGGCCGCCGGCGTCAAGAGCGTGGCGATGATCCATGTGGCGGATATCAACAAGGTCACCGGGTACATCCGGGGCGGCTGCAGCCCGGTGGGCATGAAGAAGCAGTACGTCACGGTGTTTGACGAGAGCTGCCTTGCCCAGTCCACCATGCTGGTTTCGGGCGGGCGGATCGGCACCCAGATCGAATGCGCCCCCGCCGACCTGATCAAGGCTTCCCGGGGCAAGACGGCAGCCATCACCCAGGAGCACGGGGCATGATGCGGCTGGACAAGTACCTGTCGGAGCGCACCGGCCTGACCCGCAGCGAGAGCCGCAAGGCCATCACCAAGGGCCGGGTGGCGGTGAACGGCGCGGTCTGCCGCAAGGCGGACACCCAGGTGGCCGAGGACGCGGTCCTGGCATTGGACGGCACACCGCTGGCGGGTACCTACCGGAAATATGTCTACATCATGCTGAACAAGCCGGAGGGCGTGGTCAGCGCCAGCCGGGACAAGCGGGACACCACGGTGGTAGACCTGGTGGCGGCGGACTATCCCCGGCGGGCGCTGTTCCCGGCCGGGCGGCTGGACAAGACCAGCACCGGCTTTGTGCTGCTCACCGACGACGGCGCCCTGGCCCACGACCTGCTGGCACCTTCTCACCATGTGGACAAGCAGTACCTCGTCACGCTGGACACCCCGCTGACCGACGCCATGCGGGCGGGCTTTGCCGCCGGTGTGACGCTGGCCGACGGGCAGACCATGGCCCCGGCGGAAGCCGAACCGGCGGGGGAGGACCCCTGCCAGGTGAAGGTGACGCTCCACCAGGGGGTCTACCACCAGATCAAGCGGATGTTCGGCGTCTATGGCGCAGGGGTCAACGCTTTGCACCGGTATGCCATCGGCGGCGTGACGCTGGATGAGGCCCTGGCACCGGGACAGTGGCGGGAACTCACCGAAGATGAGCTGGCCCTGCTGCAGAACCGATAAAACCAAAAGGGAGGCACCCCGTTCAGGGGCGCCTCCCCTTTTTATGTCCGTCTGGCCGCCATGTAATTCTGGATGATCTCCCGCTCACAGAAGGGCAGCGTCTCGTCGCCCCGCTGCAGCGTCCTCTCGTGCCCTTTGCCGATGACCGCCACAATATCCCCGGGGCGGGCCATGTCCAAAGCATAGCAGAGTGCCTTGCGACGGTCGGGAATTTCCACAAAGGGAGTGTCGGGATTGCCCCGCCGCAGCCCGGTGCGAATGTCCGCCAGAATGTCCCCCAGCGGTTCGCCGCGGCTGTTGTCCTCCGTCACCACGCAGAAATCCGCCAGCCGGGCGCAGGCTTCCCCCATGCCGAACCGCCGCACCCGGCTGCGCCCGCCGCCGCATCCGAAGACCACGATGAGCCGGGTGGGCCGGTAGGCCCGCAGGGCGGTGAGCAGGTTCTCGGCGGCGGCCTCGTTGTGGGCGTAGTCCAGCACCACCGTGAAGGGGGCGTCCACCGGCACCGGTTCCACCCGGCCCTCCACCACGGCGGTGCGCAGACCCCGCTGCACGGCGTCGTCGGGCAGCTGCAGAATTCCCGCCACGGCGATGGCCGCCAATGCGTTGGAGACGCTGAACCGCCCCGGCATGGCCACCTGGTAGGGGCGGGCAATGCCCTCCGGCCCCGCGGCGGTAAAGGAAACTCCCAGCAGCCCCGGCCGGTGGAGCAGTTCAAAATCCGCCCCGGCCCGCCAGTCGGCGGGATGATCGATGCCGTAGGTCACCACCCGGCAGGTATGCTGGGTCAGGATGGCCTGTGTCTGCGGGTCGTCGGTATTCACCAGCCCCACCCGGCAGCGGCGGAACAGCACGCTCTTCCAGGCGCGGTACTCCGCGAAGCTGGCGTGCTCGCCGGGACCGATGTGGTCGGGGGAAAGATTGGTGAACACCCCGATGTCATACTCAATGCCGGTGACCCGGTCCATCTTGAGCCCCAGACTGGACACCTCCATGACGCAGGCGTCGCAGCCCGCCTCCACCATGCGGCGCAGCAGCCGCTGGAGGTCACTGCTCTCGGGGGTGGTGTGGTCCAGCGGATGATGGTATCCCGGCCAGCACACCCCGTTGGTGCCGATCAGCCCCACTTTGCGCCCGGCGGCCGTCAGCACGGCGGCAATCAGGTGGGCGGTGGTGGTCTTGCCCTTGGTGCCGGTGATGCCGATCATCGTCAGCTGCCCGGCCGGTTCACCGTAGAACCGAATGGCCAGCCGGGCCAGCGCCTTGCGGCTGTGGGTCACCTGCAGCACCGGCAGGTTTGGTGGCAGACCCGGCACCGGCCGCTCACAGACAATGCCCACCGCGCCCGCCGCGGCGGCCTGCCGGGCGTAGGCGTGGCCGTCGGTGTGCTGGCCGGGCAGACAGACAAACAGAGTCCCCGGCGTCACGGCGCGGGAATCGTAACACAGGGACTTTGCTTCGGCGCGGGCGTCGCCCTGGAGCAGGACGCCGTCGGTGACCCGGAAAAGCTCACACAAATTCATGCCGCATCACTCCCAAAAAATTGCCCATACCAAACCAGAAAGCAGTAGATGCAAAAGATCTGCCGCCAGTTGTCCTGCCGGCGCCGCAAGTGCCGGTCTAACAGGATATGCAGCTGCCGCACCTGAAAGAACCGCGCCGCCGCCGGACTGTCGAAGACGGCCCGCACCCGGGCCGCGTACACCGGGTTCCGCAGCCAGTCCCGCACCGGCACCGGGAAGCCCCGCTTTTTCCGCTGTGCGCTGGGAAAAGGCAGATGCCGGGCCGCCGCCGCCCGCAGAGCTTTTTTGGTCTGGCGGGCGTCCGCCTTGGCGTCGGGGGGCAGCCGCCGGGCCAGGGCAAACACCTCCCGGTCCAGAAAGGGCACCCGCAGTTCCAGGCTGTGGGCCATGCTCATCTTGTCGGCCTTGAGCAGGATGTCTCCGGCCAGCCAGAGGTGCAGGTCGCACCCCTGCATCCGGGTCACCGGGTCCAACCCCGCGCTGGCCCGCCAGTAGGGCCGGGCCAGATCAAAGGGTTGAACGGTGCGGTAGTCATGGCGCAGCAGCTTGCGCTTCTGCCGCTCGGTGAAAAGCGCCGTGTTGCCGTAGTACCGCTCCTCCAGAGGCAAAGCCCGCCGCACAAGAAAATTCACCCCCGGCCCGGCGGGCAGACGTTCCGCCACCGCCCCCAGTGCCCTGCGCAGCCCGGCGGGCAGACGGTTGTACCACCGGGCGGTGAAGGGTTCCTTGTAGATGTTGTATCCTGCAAAAAATTCGTCGGCGCCTTCGCCGGAAAGGCAGACTTTCACGTCCCTGGCCGCCTCGCCATTGAGAAAATACAGCGCCACCGCCGCCGCGTCGGCCAGGGGTTCGTCCATGTGGTACTGCACGGCGGGAATGGCGTCCCAGAACTCTTCCGGCGTGATGCGCCGCACCCGGCTCTGGATGCCCAGCACCCGGGCCAGATGGGCGGCCTCCCCGGCCTCGTCGTAGCCCGTTTCGGCGTATCCGATGGTGTAGCAGCGGGCGGGCCGGGCCAGAGCGGTGATGTAGGCGGAATCCACCCCGCCCGAAAGAAACCCCGCCACCTCCACGTCGGCAATCTTGTGGGCGGCCACGCTGTCCTGCATCGTCCCGTCGATGGCGGCGGCCCAGTCGGTGGGGGAGAGCTCGGGGGTGAACTCCGCCTGCCACCACCGTTCCACCCGCAGCCCAGTGCTGTCCAGCGTCAGGCAGTGGGCGGGCAGCAGCTTTTTCACGCCCCGGAAAAAGGTGTCCTCCCCCGGCGAATACTGAAAACTTAAATACAGTTCCAGCTGGCTCTCGTTGAGACGCTTCTCAAAGGCCGGGTGGTCGAGAAAAGCCTTGATCTCGCTGGCAAACAGCAGGGTGCCGTCGCCCGCCACATAGTAGTACAGCGGCTTGATGCCGAAGGGGTCCCGGGCACAGAACAGCGTTTCGGTCTTGCGGTCCCACAGGGCGAAGGCAAACATCCCCCGCAGCCGTGGCAAAAGGTCCTGCCCCCACTGCTCCCAGCCGTGGAGCAGCACCTCGGTGTCCGACCGGGTGGCAAAGGTGTGCCCGGCGGCGGTCAGCTCTTCGGTGAGAGTCTGGTAGTTGTAGATCTCCCCGTTAAAGACCACCACAAACCGCCCGTCCTCGTTGAACATGGGCTGGGGACCACCCTCCAGGTCGATGATGGCCAGCCGCCGGTGCCCCAGCGCCGCCCGCCCCTCCAGAAACACTCCCTGACCGTCCGGCCCCCGGTGGGCGATGCGCCGCAGCATCTCCTGCAGCACGGCGCCCTCCGCCTCGCCCCGGGTGTTGACAAATCCCGCAATTCCACACATGCCCTGTCCCTCACTTCTCCTGAACTGCCTTATAGTATGCGCAGAAATCCCAAAGCAACCACGGGTTGCCGGTTTGGCAAGGCGGCTTGCTGGTGTTCCGGCGGGGGATATGCTACAATGAAACCAGAGAAAGGGGGCGCTTTCCATGACGCTGGGAGAGAACATCCAGGCCGCGCGCAAACAGAAGGGGCTCAGCCAGGAAGCGCTGGCCGAGCAGGTGGGGGTCAGCCGGCAGGCGCTGGGCAAGTGGGAGAAGGACACCGCCCTGCCCAGTCTGGAAAACCTGCAGGCGCTGGCCGCTGTGCTGGACGTGAGCGTGGATGCCCTGCTGGGCACCGCCCACCCAGACGGCACCCCCGAACCGGCCCTGACGCTGGACACCCTGCGGGCTTTGCTGGATGCCCGGGACGCCGAAAAGCGGCGGGGCATCCGGCTGTGGGGCGGTGCGGCTTTGGCTGTGGCGGCGCTGCTTTTCTGCGGCATTCTGGGAACGGCCTGGCAGTACAACCGCCAGGTGCAGGCCCTGCAGGAGAGTTATGCCCTGGCACAGCAGCAGTTTTCTGCCACCCAGAGTGAGCTTTCCGCCCGGATGGAGGAACTGCAGGCGGCGGTGCGGCAGGGGGAAGCCACCGTGCTGGACTGGAGCTGGCAGCCCATCGACCGGGTCGTCCATGACCTGGACGGGAGCTGGGTGCCGGTGAGCGTTTCGGTGACGCCCCGCACCGCCACCGACGGCATGACCGGCCAGCTGGTGGTGGTCCACCAGGGCGGCCGGTACGACGGCACCACCGAACTGATGGCCATGTCCCTGGGGGCCGACGGCGTCTACCGGGTGGAACGGGGCCTTATTTTCACTGTGGGGGAGACGGTGGACCTCTCGGTACAGTGGCAGAGTGCCGGTGGTACCACCACCAACGAACCGCTGGGTACGGTGGCGTGCACCGAGGAAGCTTTCCGTCCGCAGATCATCTGGGCCGGCTCCGGCGACAGCTTTTCCTACGGATACCGCACCCGGGAAGAGGATGGCCAGACGCTGCTGACGCTGACCAGCTACCCGGTGGAACTGGAGGTGGATGCGCCGGTCTGGATGGAGGTGCAGACGGTGGAGGTGGACCTTCGGCTGGACGGCGCCGCCGGGGAACCGGCAGCCACCGCGGTGCTGGAATGTGCAGGATGGAGCGAGAGCGGCGACCGCCGCGCGGCGGTGTGGCGCGGAACCTTCCTCACGGGCAGCGCACAGAATGGCTGGCCTTATGAAGGCGGCGCGGCGGACTTTGTGGCGCGGGTCACCAGCGTAAACGGCAACGCCTGGACCAGCATCCGCCCCCTCGCCGAGCGGCAGTAAAACCGAAAAATCCCAAAACCCCGGCGCATAGCCAGGCCCCTTTGTCATACACTAAGACAAGGGGGTGATGGCGGTGGCCGGGGTTTTGCCTGTTCTGCTGGGGGGCGATGCCAACGTCTACGGCATGGCGCGCAGCTTTTATGAGGCCTACGGGGTGCACAGCGTGGCGGTCTGCAAGCGGGCGCTGCCGGCACTGGCCCACAGCCGGCTGGTGAAAGCGGCGGTGGAAAATCCCCGTCTCGAGGAGGACTCCGTTTTCACGGCGGCGCTCATCGCCCTGGCCGAGGCCCACCCTGACCGGACCTGCCTGCTGATCTCCTGTGCCGACGGCTATACCATGCAGCTGGCCCGCTGCCGGGAGGCTCTGGCGCCCTACTATAAGTTTGCCTGCCCCGCCCCGGCAACGGTACAGTCCCTCGGCACCAAGGAAGGCTTCGCCCGGGTCTGCACCGAACACGGGCTGCGCACGCCGCGCAGCGTGACGCTGCCCTGCGGGGAGCGGGTGCCCGAACTGCCCTTTGCCGGGCCGGTCGTCGTCAAGCCGGCGGATTCCCCGGCTTACTGGAACTGCCGGTTTGCCGGCAAGCGCAAGGTCTACCTCACCCAGGATGCGGCGGAACTGGCGGCGGTGGTGGATACCGTCCGGCAGGGCGGGTATGCGGGCGATCTGCTGCTCCAGGAATACATCCCCGGCCCCGACACGGCCCTGGGGGTGGTGAACGCCTACTGCGCTAAGGACGGCAGTGTACCCTGGATGGTGCAGGGGCAGGTGCTTCTGCAGGAGCGCACGCCGGAGGGCATCGGCAACTACGCGGCCATTCTGACCGAACCCGCCCGGCAGGACACCGCCCTGCTGGCGGCGCTGGCAGCCCTTTTGCGCCGGAGCGGCTGGCGGGGCTACGCCAACTTCGATTTCAAATACGACCGCAGCGGGGAACCGGTCCTCTTCGAGATGAATCCCCGGCAGGGGCGGGCGTCCTATTTCTGTACGGCAGCGGGGGCCAGTCTGGCTTTGCCGCCGGTGGAGGACCTGGTACAGCAGGATGCCGTCACGCTGCCCATGCTGCGCCCCTCGGTGTGGTACACGGCGCCCTGGGGCATTGTGCGGCGGTACTGCCCCGACAAGAGTCTTCTGCAGCGGGCGGACAGTCTGCGCCGCCGGGGCCGGGGGCGGTGCCATCTGCTGGCCCCGGGGGAGGGCCCGGCCCGGCGGGTCTGGTTCGCGGTGCGGCAGGGCGCTTACCGCCGCAAGATGAAGAAGTCATTCTGACGGGCAAAAGAGCCCGCCTTTGGGAAAGAGAGGAGGCACGCCATGTGCGGCATTGTGGGTTTTGCCGAAGAACACCATGACCCCGCCGAAGCCCGCCGCATCCTGCAGGGGATGGCGGCGCTGATCCGGCACCGGGGCCCCGACGGGGAGGGACTCTACGCCGACGACCGGGCGGCCCTGGGCCACCGGCGGCTTTCCATCATCGACCTGGAGGGCGGCGGCCAGCCCATGTTCAACGAGGACGGCAGCCTGGTGGTGGTCTTCAACGGGGAAATCTACAACTACCGGGAACTGGCCCGGCAGCTGTCGGCGGCAGGGCATACCTTTGCCACCCGGTCGGACACCGAGGTGCTGCTCCATGGCTGGGAGCAGTGGGGCAGGGCGCTGCCCGGCAAGCTGCGGGGCATGTTCGCCTTCGTGCTGTGGGACCGCACCACCGGCACGCTGTTCGGCGCGCGGGATCTCTTCGGCATCAAGCCGCTCTACTACTATCGCCGTGGGGAATTGCTGCTCTTTGCCAGCGAGATCAAGGCGTTCCTGGCCCATCCGGGGTTTGTGAAGCGGTTCAATGAGGACCGCCTGCCCGATTACCTGAGCAGTGAGTACCTGCCCGGGGACGAAACCCTCTTCACCGGCGTCTATGAGCTGCTGCCGGGGCACTGTTTCACCTGGCAGGCCGGGCGGCTGACGTTGGCGCGGTACGGCAAGATCCGCTACCACATCCGGGAGGGCCGCAGTCTGGAGGAATGGGCGGAGCGCATCGACAAGGCCTTCACCGGCAGCGTGGCCGCCCACAAGGTGGCCGACGTGGAGGTGGGGTGTTTTCTCTCCGGCGGGGTGGACTCCACCCTGACGGCCTGCAAGGCGTCCCAGCAACAGAACCGTCTGCAATGCTTCTCGGTGGGCTACGCGGAGGAAGCCTACTCCGAATTGCCGGCCGCCCGCCAGGCAGCAAAGGCCCTGGGCGTGCCCTGCACCGAGACCACCGTCAGCGCCGGGGAATTCTTTGCGGCCAACCGGGCCATCCAGTGGTATCTGGACGAACCCATGCCCAACCCGGCGGAGGTGCCCCTCTATTTTCTCTGCAAAAGTGCCCGGCAGCGGGTCAAGGTGGTGCTCTCGGGGGAGGGCGCCGATGAGCTGTTCGGCGGCTATCCGCTCTACTGCCAGGGGGTGCATGCCCAGGCCTGGCAGCGCCTGCCAAAAGGGGTGCGGCGGCTGGCGGCCCGGCTGGTCCCGGGCTGCGGATTTTTCCGCCGGGGTGCTGTGAGCCGCTGGCAGCGCTGCGCCCGGGCCAACTATGTCTTTGCCGACCCGGCGGAGCGGGACCGTTACCTCAAGCGGCACTACACCTCCCAGACGCCCGCCCAGCGGTTCAAGCCCTGGTTTGACCAGGTGCGGGGGCTGGACGAGGCCACCGCGCTGCAGTGGGTGGACCTGCATACCTGGCTGCCCCGGGACATCCTGCGCAAGGCCGACCGAATGAGCATGGCCCACAGCCTGGAGCTGAGGGTGCCCTTCCTGGACCGGGAGGTACTGGCGGTGGCCATGGAACTGCCCCGGACCTGCCGCTGTACCCGCCGCAAAACCAAGGTGGCGCTGCGGGCGGCCGCGGCCCGCAGTCTGCCCCCCGAACTGGCCAAGCGGAAAAAACGGGGGTTCCCGGTGCCGCTGGCCGACTGGCTGCGCCAGGACACCTACTACACCATGGTGCGGGAAAAGTTCGTGGGCCCGGTGGCCGAGCGTTTTTTCAATACCCGGGCGCTGTGCGATCTTCTGGAAGCCCACCGCACCGGCAAGGTCAACGCCATGACCAAGATCTGGAGCTTTTACTGCTTCATCGTGTGGTATGAACTCTACTTTGTGGAGGATTTTCCGCCCCGATTCTGAAAAAATGTCAAAAAAACTTGCAAAACCCCTTGACTTGCACCGGGCTCTTTGTTATAATAACCCTCGCAGCATGCCCCTATGGGCACGAACCATGTGCGCCCGTAGCTCAGGTGGATAGAGCAACTGCCTTCTAAGCAGTGGGCCAGGGGTTCGAGTCCCTTCGGGCGCATTTCGTGGTGCCTATGGCGCAGTTGGTTAGCGCGCCAGATTGTGGCTCTGGAGGCCGAGAGTTCGAATCTCTCTAGGCACCCCACCAAAGACCGTGTAGGCCCGTCCCGCACGGTCTTTTCTTTTTCTGGGCCGTCGCCAAGCGGTAAGGCAGAGGACTTTGACTCCTCCATCCGTCGGTTCAAATCCGGCCGGCCCAACCAAAACAGCGTTGTGCGTTTGCGCAGCGCTGTTTTTCTTTTGCGCATATCCGCCGTGGGGCCGGGCACACTAGTCCCGGAGGTGTTTCAGGATGGTTTATCTGGACTGTGCGCAGTACGACTGCTGCCACAATAAGGCTGGCGCCTGCTGCCTGGGCAGCATCAAGGTGCACCACGCCGGGGAGAAGGACGCGGTGTGCAGCAGCTACCGCAACAACGAGAGTGTGGGCAACGTGGCCACCGACAATGCCCCCGCCACGGCGGAGACCGAGGTGCGGTGCGACGACCGGGGCTGCCGGTATCTGGAAGGGCGGGCCTGCTGCGCCGATCATGTCTGCATTGACGAGTGCGGCTGCGGGCCGAAATGCACCACCCGCAAACAGGCGCGGACAAGCCGTACCTGAACTGGACCAGGGCTTTCCCGGCAGGGGATGCCCTGGTTTTTTACGGTTGCGAAAGACTACGAATCGTTGTATAATAAGACGATATAGTAGGCGGGGTGTACCCGTCTGCCAATTTTTTGTGAAAAGGGGCGCGTGTATGTCCAATCAGCCGATTTCCGTGCCGTTCGTCTCCTTCCGCCCGCTGGAGAAGGAACTGGACGCCGACCTGCGGGGAGCCTTTGACCGGGTCCTGGCCAACAGCTGGTACATCGAGGGCCGGGAGGACGAAGCCTTCGAGAAGGCCTTTGCGGCCTACTGTGGGGCAGATTACTGCGTGGGCTGCGGCAACGGTCTGGATTCGCTGGTGCTGATTCTCAAGGCGCTGGGCATCGGCCCGGGGGACGAAGTCATCGTGCCGTCCAATACCTTCATCGCCACTGTGCTGGCCATCAGCTATGCGGGGGCGGAACCGGTGCTGGTGGAACCCAGACTGGCCACCTACAACCTGGACCCCGACCGCATCGAGGCCGCCATCACCCCCCGCACCAAAGCCATCATGGCGGTGCACCTCTACGGTCAGTGCGCCGAGATGGACGCCATCTGCACCATCGCCCAGGCCCACGACCTCAAGGTCATCGAGGATGCCGCCCAGGCCCACGGCGCCACCTGGCAGGGCCGCCGCGCGGGCAGCCTGGGAGATGCCGCCGGGTTCAGCTTCTACCCCGGCAAGAACCTGGGCGCCCTGGGGGATGCGGGCTGTGTGACCACCAGCGACCCCGACCTGGCCAAGAAGGTGCGGGCGCTGGGCAACTACGGCAGCGACTACAAGTACCATCATATCTATAAAGGGCAGAATTCCCGTCTGGATGAGCTGCAGGCCGCTTTCCTGGCCGCCAAGCTGCCCCACCTGGACCGGATGAACGCCGAACGCCGCCGCATTGCGGCCCGCTACTGCGCCGGCATTACCAACCCGGCGGTGGTCCTGCCCACCGTGGCGCCGGGGTGTGAACATGTCTATCATATCTTCGCGGTGCGCTGCAAAAGCCGCGACGCCCTGGAAGCCCATCTGCATGACTTGGGTATCGGCACCAACAAGCACTATCCCACGCCGATCCACCTCCAGGGTGCCTACCGGGAACTGGGTCTCGGGGCCGGGGCGCTGCCCATCGCCGAGGAAATCTCCGCCACCGAGCTCAGCCTGCCCATGTACTACGGCATGACGGAGGAACAGGTGCAGGCCGTCATCGACGCCGTCAATTCGTTTAAGGAGTAATCATGCCACAGGTCGGAATCGTCATCTCCAATTATAACGGCTGGCAGGATACCGTCCGCTGCCTGGAAAGTCTGGACAAGCAGACCTTCCGGGACTTTGAGATCATTCTGCTGGACGATGCCTCCACCAACGACTCGGTGCAGCAGCTGGGACAGCATCTGACGGCCAACACGGTCTTTCTGCCCCAGCGGGAGAACACCGGCTTTGCGGCGGTGAACAACCTGGGCATGCGCCGGGCGCTGGCCGACGGCTGCGACTGGGTGCTGCTGCTCAATAACGATACGGTGGCGGCTCCCGATTTTGTGGAGACGCTGCTGCGGGAAACCCCGGCCGGGGCGGTGAGCTGTCCCAAGATGCTCTTCATGGACCCGCCGGATGAGATCTGGTTTGCGGGCGGCACATTGGACCGCGTCACCGGCAAGGTGAAACACCTGGGTGGCCACGCCAAGGACGGCCCCGCTTTTGCCGAGAAAAAGCAGGTGAGCTTCATCACCTTCTGCTGTGTGCTGCTGCCGCGGCAGGTCATCGAGCAGGTGGGCTTTCTGGACGAAACCCTCTTCATGTACTGCGAGGATGTGGACTACTGCATCCGTCTGGCCGACGCCGGGGTACCGCTGTGGTTTCTGCCCGACGCCAAGATCTGGCACAAGGCGGGCGGCAGCGCCGGCGGCATGCTGTCGGTGTACTACATCACCCGCAACACGCTGTATCTGACCTGCAAGGGCAAAAGCAGATTGTACTGTCGGGCCAGAACCGTGGGGCCGCTGCTCACCGGGGCGGCGCGGTATGCGTTGACCAAGATGCTGGGCCGCAAAAAGGGACGCAGTTACGGCGCCTTCCGGGGTGCGCTGGATTTCTGGCGCGGCCGGATGGGCCGGATGGCCTGACAAACAGAGAAAAGAGGAGAAAACCGCCATGAAACCATTGCTCACCGTGCTGGTGGCACAATACCGGCCGGATGCTGCCGCGCTGCGGCGGACGCTGGCCTCGCTGGTGCTGCAGGATACCCGGGACTTTGCGGTGGTGCTGGCGGACGACGGCTCCCCGGAACCCTATTTTGCCGAGAGTACCGCCTACCTGACCGCCCACGGCATCACTGAGGTGCAGACGGCGGCCATGACGAAAAACGGTGGTACGGTGTGCAATATCTTAAACGGCCTGCAGAAAATCACCACCCGCTGGGTGCTGACCATCTCGCCGGGGGATTACCTCTACGATGCCGGCACGCTTCGCTGGTGGCTGGAACGGCTGCAGGCCGACCAGCCCCGGGTGGCCTTCGGGCGGCAGGCCTACTACACGCCCGGCCCCGAACCCCGTCCCGCCCCGGGGGAGACCCCCTTTGACCGCACCCCCTACGCCCCTGACCACTACGACGGGGCCACCGTCAAGCGGAATCTTCTGCTCTACGACGACGGCATCAGCGGCTGCGGCATGGTCTACGAGCGGGACCTGCTGACCGAAGCGCTGCAGGCCATGGCCGGGCATGTCCGGCTGGCGGAGGATTTCTCGGTGCGGCTGTTTGCGGTGCAGGGTATCCCCATCACCCGGTATGACCGGCTCACCAGCTGGTACGAGTACGGGGCGGGGGTCTCCACCAACGAGGCCGCCCGGCAGCGGATGGCCGACGAATGGCGGGCCATGGTGGAACTGCTCTACCGGCAGTACCCCAAAGACCGCACGGTGCGGCTGGCCCACGCCTACTTTTTCAATGACCGGCACAAGAGCCGGCTGATGCGCGGGCTGATCGGGCGGCTGATCGTGCCCCAGAATGCCCCCTTCAAAAAAGCGCAGCACGCCTGGCAGCCGCCCACCAACGGCGACGCCGCCCTGCTGCGGCGCATCTACGACACGGCGGCACAGCCGTAACAGGATCTGGTAAGGAGAGGCCCCGTCCATGGAGCGTGTTTTGGATACAATCGAAGAAAAGGTGCGCGGCGGCTTCCGGCGGCTGGACTGGCGGCTGCTGGCCGCAGCGTCTCTGGCGGCGCTGGCAGGTATGCTGGCGGCCCACGGGTTTGCCTTTGCCAACCTGTTCCCCAACCATGACAGCACCGTCCTGGTGTTTGACGCCCAGTGGACAATGTATGTACTGGGACGCTGGGCGCAGAATTTTTACTTTCCGCTGATCCGCGGCAAGGTGGCGGCGCCCTGGCTGATCGGCATCTTCAGCACTGTGTATATTGCGCTGTCCGGGTACTGCATTGCGGCGGTCCTGCGGCTGCGCCGCGGGGCGGCGGCTCTGCTTACCGGTCTGCTGGCCTGCTGCGCCACCGTCACAGCCATGCTGGCCACCTACAACTTGTGGACAGACGCACATCTGATGGCCATGCTGCTGGCCTGTGTCGGCGTTTTCTGTCTGGAAAAAGGGGGCCGTGTTTTCGGTTTTTGCGGCGCGGCACTTCTTTTCTGCGGCAGCCTGGCCTTTTACCAGGCGTACATTCAGTTTGCCCTGGGTCTTTTTCTGCTGGTCCTGGCACGGCAGGCCCTGGAGGGCACGTCTTGGCGGACCTGGCTGCTGCACGGCGTGCGTATGCTGGCCAGCCTGGCCGTGGGAGCGGTCCTGTACCTGATCTCGGTAAAAATTTCCCTGGCCCTCACCGGCTACCAGCTAGCTGATACCGGCAACGGTCTGGCCCAGCTGACCCGGCTGGGCCCGGCGGCCATCCTGGCGGGTATCCCTGCCACCTATCTCCACTTCTTCAAGACGCTGCTGGGCTATTCCGGCTGGAATGACAGGGGCATGCGGGCCGCCTCGGCGGTGCTGTTGCTGCTCACCCTGTGGGGGCTGTTCCTGCGGCTGCGGGGCAAGACCCGCCGCGCCGTGGCTCAGTCGCTCATCGCCGTAGCCCTGCTGCCGCTGGGGCTCAATGTGGTGTATCTGCTGGCCTCCGGCAACGTCTACATCCTCATGCAGCACGCGGTGTTCCTTGTCTATGCATTACCGCTGCTGCTGTTCTCCGGCCTGGAACTGCCCCGGCCACCCCGGGCTTTCTGGCGGTGGTGCACGGCGGTGCTCTGTGCCTTCCTGCTGGTGCGGATGGTGATCTGCTCCAACGGGGCTTATGTCTACACCAAGCTGGTCTATGACCAGACCGCCCGCCAGATGACCACTATCATGGCCCGGGTGCAGCAGCTGCCCGGTTATGAGGAGGGCGTCACCCCGGTGGCCTTTGTGGGCGACTTCACCGACTCCCTCTTTGCCTACAGCGACCCGGCGTTCAGCCGTTACGCGGAGGGCGACCTGCATCAGGTCAGTTCCGCCGTGACCTACGATGGCACCATCAAATGGTGGTTCCAGCATGTGATGGGCAGCAGGGCCAACGTGGTGGCCGATCAGGGCCAGCTCAACGCCTGGGCCGAGGATGCCCGGGTGGAGGCCATGCCGGTCTATCCTTATGACGGATACTGCACGATGATTGACGGCACTGCCGTCATCCGAATTTCCTGAAGAAAGGCAGCAGACGATGATACTTCAAACCATCAGCATGAAAAGCGTTACGGCGGCCGGAATGGGTACCCTTTCGGTCTTTGAGGCAGAGCGGGACGTTCCCTTTGCCATCAAGCGTATCTACTATATCCACGGCGCACCCAAGGGGGTGCAGCGTGGCGGTCATGCCCACAAGGCGCTGCGGCAGGTGCTGTGGTGCCCCTACGGCAGCATCCTCATCCGGCTGGACAACGGCCGGGAGAAGGCGGAAGTGCTGCTGGATGATCCCGCCAAGGGACTGATTGTGGAACACTATATGTGGCGGGAGATGCTCTGGCAGCAGGACGACTCGGTGCTCTGCGTGGCGGCGGATTCCTACTACGACGCCGACGATTACATCCGGGATTACGATACCTTCCTGCGCACGGTGGCCAAGGAGGATGTGCTGTGATTCATTTAAGACGCCTGGCGCCGCGGGATGCCGCGCCCATGCTGGAATGGATGCATGATGCCGATACCGTGGAACACATGCACGCCCATTTTGCGGCTATGACCGAGGCGGACTGCCTGCGCTTCATCGAGGCCGCCGCCAAGGACCGTCCCGATGTGCACCGGGCGGTGGCGGATGAAGAGGACCGGTATCTGGGCACTGTCAGCCTCAAGGGGGTGGACGATGCCGCCCGCAGTGCGGAGTTTGCCATCGCCATGCACCCCTGCACCCGGGGCCGCGGCCAGGCCGGCGAAGCCATGCAGGCGATCCTGCACTACGGCTTCTCGGAGATGGGCCTGCAGAAGATTTTCTGGTGCGTGGATGTGCAGAACCGGCGCGCCCGCCGTTTTTATGAAAAGCAGGGGTATACACCCCGCAGCACGGAGCCGGATGAAAACGGTCTGCTCTGGTACAAAATTTTGGCCCGGTAAGGAGTTCTTGGCATGCAGCAACCCAAAGTCAGTGTACTGATTTCTTTTTACAATCTGGCCCCCTATGTGGACCAGACGCTGGAAAGCGTGGTGTCCCAGAAAACGGACTTCCCGGTGGAGATCCTCTGCGCCGACGACGGGTCGGACGACGGCACCATCGAAAAGTTGCGCAGCTGGGAAGAGAGATATCCCGATTCGGTGCGGGTCTTTGTGATGGACCGCATCCCCGGCGCCAAGTACGAGGCCAACGAGCGGATCAAGCGGATGAACGCCATCCGGGGCCGGCTGTTCTACGAGGCCAAAGGGCAGTATGTCTGCTACCTGGACGGCGACGATTTTTACACCGATCCGCATAAGCTGCAGAAGCAGGCGGACATTCTGGACGCCGACACCGAACACAAATATGTGGGCTGCGGCCATAATGGCTGCTATTACTGGGAGAGCACCGGCAAGACCGAACCCATCGAGAAGCCGCTGCGCGCCTGCAGCCTGACGGCCAGGGAGTACTGGAGTTTTCTGTATATCCACACCAACGCCCTGATGCTGCGCAACGTGGGACTGCAGGGCATCGACCCCTACACCAGCGGCGTGCAGATCATTGACAATATGCTCA
Organism: uncultured Subdoligranulum sp.; assembly: GCF_963931595.1. GTDB lineage: Bacteria > Bacillota > Clostridia > Oscillospirales > Ruminococcaceae > Gemmiger. The sequence continues at coordinate 2,052,081 of NZ_OZ007030.1, read as the reverse complement.
CCTTCCAGTTTTTGCCCTACGGCGGCATCTACTATCTGCCCGACTGCATGTTCAACTACCGGCAGATGGAGGGCAGCACCTACCACCGGCGCAGCGTCTACCAGAACTACATCCTCAATGCGCTGATGCTCTACCAGCAGGCAGCCATACAGAAGGGACTGTTTGGCAGCGGCCTGGTGCGGTTCGTCTTTGAGTACGGACAGCTCTTTGCCGCCCGCAAGAACCCACAGCTGGCCAGGGAAGCGGAAACCTATATGGAAAACATCCGCACCTACCATGCGGGGCGGCTGCGGCGTATCGTCAACTATACAAAGGAATCCCCGGCAGCACGCCTGTGGTGCGAGATCGAGAATCCGTTCTGGTTCTTTGTGACCCGGGTCTGCCGCCACTTTATCTGGAAACCGAAAGTGCGGGCGCTGCTGGAAGAGTCGCGCCGGAAACAAGTATAAGAGGGAGGGTTATTATGCCCATCGAAGACAGTCACGCACAGCGCAGAGTTGAAATATTGGAAAATGAACTGCAGTCTGTATACAATTCATCCTCCTACAAAATAGGCCGTAAAATCACCTGGCTGCCGCGGACGATCCGCAACGCTGCGGCCTTTGCCAAACGAATGGGCGGAATGGCCGGTGTCATGCGGTACTGGAAAGCGTACAGGAAGTATACGCCTCTTTCCGGGAAAAAGGACTACGCCTACTGGATGTGTCTGCCGCCGGAACATTATGAGGAAGCACTGAAGGAATGGTTTGAGCAGAACTCGGACGAAGTGCTGGACCTGAAGCACCCTGTGACGTACAACCAGAAGGCCCAATGGCTGAAGCTGCACGACGATTTGAAAAAGCGCACATTCCTTTCGGACAAGTATCTGGTGCGGGACTGGGTGAAAGAAAAAATCGGCGAGGAGTACCTGATCCCGCTGCTGGGCGTGTGGGATCATTTTGACGACATTGATTTTGACGCCCTGCCGGATAAATTTGCGCTGAAGACAAACCATGGCTCCAGCTGGAACTATATTGTGCCGGATAAATCCAAAATGGACAGGCAGGACGCGAAGAAAAAATTTGATACCTGGATGCAGCTCAACTATGCCTATATGATGGGTGGCCTGGAACTGCAGTACCGGGATATCGTGCCCAAAATCCTGGCAGAGAAATACCTGGAGAACGACGGCGGGGAATTGTATGATTACAAATTCTTCTGCTTCGACGGTAAGGTCCATTACATCAAATATGTATGCGGACGCTACAGCGATCAACCAGAGCAGATGGTCTTCTATGACCGTGACTGGAACCGCCAGAAATTCAATTATATTGTCCCCTATACGGAACCGGAAATCCCTCGCCCCAAAAAGCTGGAAAAAATGATTGAATTGTCTGAAATCCTTTCTGCCGGATTTCCCTGCGTGCGAGTGGATCTGTATGAACTGGCCGACGGCACGATCAAATTTGGCGAGATGACGTTTACCACCTACGGAGGAATTCCGGAATGGCATCCCGCCGAGGCAAACCTCATGATGGGCAGCCTGATCCACCTGCCGGGTGTGGACGATGCCCCCGCCGATACACAGTAAAGGAATGCCTATGCCGCAACAACAACCGCTGATCAGCGTGGTGGTGCCGGTCTACAAGGCGGAAGCCACGCTGGATGCCTGCGTCGGGAGCATCCTGGCCCAGACGCTGGACGATTTTGAACTGCTGCTGGTGGATGACGAAAGCCCCGACGGCAGCCCGGCCCTCTGCGACGCCTGGGCGGCCCGGGACCCGCGCATCAGGGCTCTGCACCCCAAAAAGGCGGGACCGGGGCCTTCCGGTGCTCGCAACGCCGGTCTGGACGCCGCCCGGGGCGCCTGGATCACCATGGTGGACAGCGACGATACGGTTGCTCCCGACCTGCTGGCCACGCTGTACACCGCCGCACAGCGGAGCGGCGCCGACCTGGTCATCTGCAACAGCTGCCAGCGCTTTCCCGACGGCAGCTGCCGGGACCTGCCGGAAGAACAGCGTTTCAGCACCGATACCCTGCTGGACGAGGATGCCTTCTGGGATGCCTTCAATACCCCCTGGATCAACCAGTTCACCGGCACGGCTCACCGGCTCTACGCCGCCAAACTGTTTGACGGGGTGCGCTACCCTGTGGGTATGGTGCACGAGGATTATTATATTCTGCCCGACCTCATCGCCCGGTGCCAAAAAATCCAGTGCCTGGCCTATACCGGCTACTATGTGCTGCAGCACGCGGGCAGCATCACGGCCACGGCCCGCCAAGAGGTGCGACTGGCCATGACCCGGGGAGATATCCACCGGGCCGGGTATTTTCTTTCCCGCGGCTGGTTCGACCGCGCCGAGGGAGCCCTCACCGACGCGGCGGAGTTCCTCTACCGCAACAAGGCGGCCTACGATCTGCGCAAGCCCGGGCACCGGGCGGAGTTCGCGGCCGTCAAGGGGGATCTGTGCCGCACCTACGATGCGCTGGCCACCCAAAAGGGGGCGCGCTCGCTGAAGCTGCGTGCCGCCGCCCTGCGCGCCGGGCTGCCGGTGTTCCACGCCTACTGTGCGCTGCTGGCCGTCCGCCGCGGCTGAATGAACCCAAAAAGGAGATTGCCATGCCTGCCATCAGTGTGATTGTCCCGGTGTACAAGGTGGAAGCCTATCTGGACACCTGTGTGGAGAGCATTCTGGCCCAGACCTTCACCGACCTGGAAGTTGTGCTGGTGGACGACGGCAGCCCCGACGGCTGCCCGGCCAAATGCGATGCCTGGGCGCAGAAAGACCCCCGGGTGCGGGTGATTCACCAGGCAAACGGCGGGCTTTCCGCCGCCCGCAACACCGGCATCGAGGCCGCCAGGGGGGATTTCTTCGCCTTTGTGGATTCCGACGACCGGCTGGAACCCGATACGCTGCGCCGTGCCTATGAGGCCCAGCAGCAATCCGGCGCCGACCTGGTGATTTTCAATCTTGTGTATGTGGATGAACACAACAAACCGCTGTCCACGCCGGATTTTACCGGGTTTCGGGATGAAATTCTGGATGCAGAGGGCGTGTGGCAGCGCTATTTTGCGCTGGTAGAGCAGAAAATCTATTATGTGGTCGCCTGGAACAAACTCTACAGGCGGAACCTGTTTGACGGGCTGCGCTATGCCCGGGGCAAGCGGTATGAGGACCAGTTCCTGCTGCCGAAACTGCTGGCACGGTGCCAAACCATCGCCTGCCTGGGTTATCCGGGGTATCGCTATGTGCAGCGGAGCGGCAGCATCATGGCCCAGGGCAACAGCCGCAACTACCTGGACCGCAGTGAGTATCTGCTGGAATGGTGCGGTGATTTTGCCGCACGGCAGGACTTTGCCCGCGCCGAAGGGCTGCTCAACGACGCCATCCAGAACCTGAGCGAGAAAGAGCGGTTTGACCTTTCCACACCCCGCCAGCGGGCCCGGTACCGGGCGGACTGCCGGGCGTGTGCAGCGGCTTACGGGCGGCTGGCCCGCCGCACCGGGCAGAAAACCATGTGGCTGCGCGCGGCGCTGCTGCGGTTGGGATTGCCTGTCTACCTCAGATTCCTGCAAAGCAGACAGTAAAATCGCCTTGCGGCAGCGCGGGACGATGCAAGAAGGAGTACATTCATGGACCAGATACAAAAGCAATACCACGTCCACTACAGCCCGGCCAAAGGCTGGGCGCGGGTGGATTTCCACGAACTGTGGCGCTATAAGGACCTGATCTGGCTGTTTGTGAAGCGGGATTTTACCGTTATGTACAAACAGACCGTGCTGGGCCCGGCGTGGGTGCTCATCAATCCCATTCTGTCCGCCGCCATGTATACCGTCATGTTCGGCGTGATCGCGGGCCTGTCCACCGACGGCGTACCCCAGACGCTGTTCTATCTGGCCGGCACCGCTTTGTGGGGATTCTTTGCGGCCTGCATCAATAAGATTTCGGCCACCTTCACCACCAACTCCGCCATCTTCAGCAAAGTCTATTTTCCGCGTCTGGCCATGCCCATTTCCACCATGCTGTCGGCGTTCATCAACTTTGTGCTGCAGTTCATCATGTTCTTTGCCATGCTGCTGTTCTATGTGGCCCGCGGTGAAGTTCAGCCCAACTGGGCCCTGATGCCCCTCACTGTGCTGCTGCTGGCTCAGGTGGGGCTGCTGGGACTGGGCTGCGGCATCATCGTTTCCAGCCTGACCACCCGCTACCGCGACCTGATGGTGGTGGTCACCTTCGGTGTGCAGCTGTGGATGTACGGCACACCGGTGGTCTATCCGCTGTCTATGGTGCAGGGCATGAGCAGGCCGCTCTATGCCGCCATGCTGATCAATCCCATGACCGCGCCGATGGAATCTTTCCGGTATATCTTTTTCGGTTCCGGCCAGGTCAGCGTGCTGATGTGGGTCATCTCTATCCTGTGGACCATCGCCCTGCTGGCGCTGGGCCTTTCGCTGTTCAGCAAGGTGGAAAAGACCTTCGTGGATACCGTGTAAGGAGGCGTGTGTCATGGAACAGAACAAGGAAATCATGATTCACGTCCGCAACGTGAAGAAAAAGTACCGCCTGGGCCAGATTGGCGGCGGTACGCTGCGCGGCGACCTGCAGAGCTGGTGGGCCCGCAAGCGCGGCAAGGAGGACCCCAACACCCTGATCGGCACCGATCAGCGGCTCATCGGTACCACCTTCATGGCACTCAACGGCCTGAGCTTTGATGTGTACAAGGGGGAGGCCGTGGGCATCATCGGTTCCAACGGCGCTGGCAAGAGCACGCTGCTCAAACTGCTGACCCACGTCACCGCCCCCACCGAAGGGGACATCGACCTGTACGGCCGGGTTGCCTCCATGCTGGAGGTGGGCACCGGTTTCCATCCCGAGATGACCGGCCGGGAAAATGTCTATCTCAACGGCGCCATTCTGGGCATGACCCGGGCGGAGATCGATGCCAAGATGGAGGAGATCATTGCATTCTCCGAGGTGGGCGATTTCATCGACACCCCCGTCAAGCGGTATTCCAGCGGTATGTACGTCAAGCTGGCCTTCAGCGTGGCGGCCCACCTGGACAGTGAAATCATGATCATGGATGAGGTGCTGGCCGTCGGTGATATGAAGTTCCAGAAAAAGTGCCTGAGCAAGATGCGCCAGGCCGCCAAACGGGACGGCAAGACGGTGCTCTATGTCAGTCACAACATGGCTACCATCCGGGATCTGTGCGACCGGTGTATTGTGCTGGACAAGGGCAAGATTGTCTTTGACGGCGATGTGGATGAGGGCATCGCCCGGTATCTGGCCACCAAGACCCAGGATTCCGACTGTGTGGACTACTCCCATTACAAACGGGACAACTGGTACAAGCGCGACAATCTGCGCCTGCAGGAGGTGCGGATGCTCAGTTCCCGGCAGGGCGTGCTGGAACGGCGGGAACCGGCGGTGTTGCGTTATACGATCAAGGCGGAAGAGCCGGCTGAAGCGGTGGGCATCCGTCTGGAGATCCGGGACGAAGTGGGCAATCCGTTGGCGGCGGCCTGCCTGTACGGCCTGGAACTGGACCGGGGAACGACGGCCTTTACGGTGCGCTATGACCTGAGTGTGCTGGCACCGGGAAAACACGGCAGCTATTTTACCCTGTTCACGCTGGGAGAAGGTGGTGCCCACACCGTGGAGGACTGGGTGCCTGGCATGACGTTCAAGATTGTGGATACCCTGTTGGAAAATGAGACGGAGTGGAATACCGTGGCATGGGGACCGATTCAGCTGCCCAACGCTGTACTGACTGAAAAAGGGGAGACCCGCCATGACTAAAGTTGCCGTATTGTATATCTGTACCGGCAAATATATTGCCTTCTGGCAGGAATTCTATGAGAGTGCCGAGCAGTATCTTTTGCCGGGATGCGAAGTGCATTACTTTGTGTTCACCGATGCTCCGTCCCTGTACGGGGAAGAGGACAATCCCCGGATTCACCGGTGCCCCCAGAAAGCCTATTCCTGGCCCTTTTCCACGCTGCTTCGGTTTGAAATCTTCCTCAGCCGGGAGGAGGAGCTCAAGGCATTTGACTATATTTTCTTCTTCAATGCCAACGCGCAGTTCACGACCACCATCACGCCGGAGATGTTTCTGCCGCGGGCGGATCGCGGAGAACATCTCTTAGTTGTGCAGCATCCGGCTTTTTACAACAAACCCAATTATGAATATACCTACGACCGCAATCCCCGCTGCCGGGCGTTCATCCCCATGGGACTGGGCAAATATTATGTCTGCGGCGGCATCAACGGCGGTGAAACGGCGGCCTTCCTCAAGCTGTGTCACACATTGGACCGGCGCATCCACAAAGATCTGGCGCATCACGTCATTGCGCTGTGGCACGATGAATCCCAGATCAACCGCTACATTCTGTGGCGCAAGGATTTCCGAATCCTTTCCCCCAGTTACTGCTGGCCGGAAGGCTGGAATCTGCCGCAGCCCTGCCGCATTCTGCTCCGCAGCAAGCAGCGGTACTTTGATGTACAACAGCTGCGCAAGGACGCCCCGGCCACTGTATTGCCGCCGTATGTTGTGCGGTGTAATGCGTTTATGAAGCGAGCCGCTCGCTGGCTGCAGCGCCGTCTGCCGCCCCAGAAGAAAGAAGTGGACGATGAATAACCCCAACTGGCAAAGCAAGGTCACCTTGCTGGTCAATACCTGCGACGCCTACGAGGATTTGTGGCAGCCGTTTTTCACGCTGCTGCAGCGCTATTTTGTGCCGCTGCAGATGCGGATCGTTGTCAATACCGAGACGAAAACCTGCACATTCCCCGGGCTGCAGATCGACACTGTCAATACTACAGCGCCAAGCTACGGTGCGCGGATGCGGTCGGCATTGGACCAGATCGATACCGAATACCTGCTGCTGATGCTGGACGATTTCTTCCTGCGGGAGCCGGTGCGGATGGATCGGCTTTCCTCCATCATTGACTGGATGGAGGCCGACCGGGATATCGTCTATTTCAACTGTGACGTGACCGAAGCCGCCTGTGACCGGGAGGTGAACCGATATCCCGGGTATCGCCGGCTGCCGGCGGGCAACCGCTATACGCTGAATCTGCAGGCAGCGGTCTGGCGTACCGACAAGTTGCGGCAATACTGGCAGCATGATGTGAGCCCTTGGGACTGGGAGGAGCGGTGCAACGTTCTGACGGCGACCCATCCGCGGGAAAAGTTCTACTGTGTCCTGCGCGAGGAGGACCGTTTCATGGACTACGGGTATCGCAAGGGTCAGTGGATGGGAATCTGCCATGGTCAGTGGGTCCGGGAGGATGTGGTTCCGCTGTTTGCCAGGGAAGGCATTGAGGTGGATTTCTCGAAACGCGGTTTTCTGGATCCCAACCAACGTCCGGCCAGCCTGAACCGCAGTGCCAGCCGGGAGGATCGGTATCGCCGGGTGTACAACTGCTTGGGCTGGCGGTATATGCTGCCCTATTTCGTGTTTTGCCGCCGCTGCAACCTGTATTCTGCGATTCACCACTGCGCGGTGGATGAGGACTACTTCCACTATCTGCAGCGCAAGGCGGACCTGCGCAACAAAGAGGGAAAATTCTGCCTGTTTGCACCGATGGTGCGCTGAACACCCTCTATAAATAAAAAAGCCGACTGCATTTTGTATGCAGTCGGCTTTTTCAGTAAGATCAACGGTAATCAATGGGCAGCGTGGGCAGGCCGTTCAGGTCCCAGCCTGCCAGATTGCCGTCCTGGTATTCGTAGAACCCCTGGGCGGCGATCATGGCGCCGTTGTCGCCGCAGTACTTGAGCTCCGGCAGATAGATCTTGGCTCCCAGCTTCTGGGCGCCGTCGTTGACCAGCTGGCGCAGCCGGCCGTTGGCGGCCACGCCGCCCGCCAGGCAGATGGTCTTGGCGCCTGTGTCGGCGGCGGCCGAGAGCAGCTTCTTCGCCAGGATCTGATCGATGCGCTCCTGGAAACTGGCCGCCATATCGGAGACGTTGATCTCCTCACCTTTCTGCTGGGCGTTGTGCACCTCGTTGATGACGGCGGTCTTCAGGCCGCTGAAACTCACGTTGTATTTTCCTTCCACATGGGGCACCGGCAGCTTGTAGGCGTGGGGGTTGCCGCCCTTGGCGGCGGCGGCCACGCTGGGACCGCCGGGGTAGGAGAGGCCCAGCGTGCGGGCCACCTTGTCGAAAGCCTCGCCGGCGGCGTCGTCCACCGTGCGGCCCAGCACCTTGTAGCGGCACCAGTCCTCCACCATGACGATGTGGCTGTGGCCGCCGCTGGCCACCAGGCAGAGGAACGGCGGATGCAATGCCGGGTGGGTCAGGTAGTTGGCGGCAATGTGGCCCCGCAGATGGTGCACCGAGACCAGCGGCTTGCCCGACGCGTAGGCCAGGCCCTTGGCAAAGTTGACGCCCACCAGCACGGCGCCGATAAGCCCCGGGGCAAAGGTGACGGCCACGGCACCCACATCGTCGATGGTCATGCCGGCGTCGGCCAGGGCCTTGTCCACCGTGGCACTGATATATTCCGCGTGGCGGCGGCTGGCAATCTCCGGCACCACGCCGCCGTAGAGCGCCTGTTCCTTGACGCTGGTGGAAATGACGTTGGAAATTACCTTGCGGCCGTCCTCCACAATGGCGGCGGCGGTCTCGTCGCAGGTGGATTCAATTCCTAAAACATACATGGGTTATCCAGTCCTCTCAATGTGCTTCCAGCCAGGTCTTGCCGGTGCCCACCTCGGTGGTCAGCGGTACGCTGTACTGCACGACATGTTCCATTTCCTCCCGCAGGACCCGCTTCACTTCCTCCACCTCGGCCTCGGGGGCTTCCACAATCAGTTCATCGTGGACCTGCAACAGCAGCCGGGCTTCCAGCTTCTCATCCCGCAGCCGCTGCCACACATGGACCATGGCCAGCTTGATGATGTCGGCTGCGGTGCCCTGGATGGGAGTGTTGCGGGCCATCCGTTCGCCGCTGGCCCGCACCTGGAAGTTGGAACTGGCCAGCTCGGGCAGCGCCCGGCGGCGTCCGAACAGCGTTTCCACATAGCCTTTCTCCTTGGCGTGGGCGATGCAGTCCTGCATATAGCCGTCCACTTTGGGGAAGGTGGCCAGGTAGGTCTTCAGGAAGGCGTCCGCCTCCTTCACCGACACATCCAGATCCTTGCTCAAGGAGAAAGCCCCCTTGCCGTACATGATGCCGAAGTTGATGGCCTTGCTGGCGGAGCGCAGCTGGGGCGTGACCTCGCTTTCCGGGATGTGGTAGATCTTGGCGGCGGTGGAGCGGTGGATGTCCGCCCCGTGCAAAAAGGCCTGCTGCATGGCTTCGTCGCCGGTGATGTGGGCGAGAATGCGCAGCTCGATCTGGGAGTAGTCGGCGTCCACCAGTTCCTTGCCCGCCCCGGCTACGAAAAAGCCCCGCAGGCGGCTGCCCAGCTCGGTGCGGATGGGAATGTTCTGCAGGTTGGGCTCGGTGGAGGAGATCCGCCCGGTGCGGGCCTCGGTCTGGATGAAGGTGGAATGCACCCGGCCGTCGGCGGCCTGGGCGGTGAGCAGCCCTTCCACGTAGGTGGAGAGCAGCTTCGCGTAGGTGCGGTATTTGAGAATCTGGTCGATCACCGGGCTGTAGGGGCGCAGACTTTCCAGCGTGGCGGCGTCGGTGGAGTAGCCGCGGGAAGTTTTCTTCCTCGGCGGCAGGCCCAGCTTGTCAAAGAGAGCCTCTCCCAGCTGTTTGGGGCTGTTCACATTGAATTCGTAGCCCACTTCCTCATAGATGCTCTGCAGAATGCCGTCCAGCTCGCCCCGCAGGCTGTCGCCAAAGGCGCGGATGCCGTCGGCGTCCACCGCAAAGCCGATGCGCTCCATGTCCGCCAGCACCCGGGCCAGCGGCAGTTCCATCTCATCGTGGAGCTTGCGCTGCCCGCTCTCGTCGAGAGCCGCGGCCAGCTTGTCCAGCAGCGCCGACAGCACCCCGGCATCGGGGGCGGCTTCACAGGTAAAGGCCGCGGGTATATCATACTCGCCGGCCAGGTTTTTCACGGCATAGCCGCTGGCCGACGGGTTCAGCAGATACGCCGCCAGTTTGCCGTCAAAATGGATGGCCTTGCCGATGCCGCCCCGGTCCAGCGCCAGGTGGTAGAGCGGCTTCGCGTCAAAGACCCACAGTTCCGCGTCGCTGTCCAGCAAGGCGGCCAGGCGGTCGGTGTCGGGCAGGAAGACTTCCTTGCCCTGCACGGCGTACCAGCTGCCGTCGGCGTTCTGCCCCAGGCAGAGCCGCCCTTCCACCGTCAGCGGCAGAACGGAAGGCTCCACCGCTTCCAGCGGGGCAGCGGATTCCGCCGCCGCAGGGGCGCTGCCGCCTTCCAGCTGCCAGCGGTCGATGAGTTTGTGCATCTCCAGGCTGGCCAGCAGGTGGGCGGCGGCCGCCGCATCACCGGGCTGCCGGGTGTAGGCGGCGGGGTCGGTGTCGATGGGGGCGTCCTTGCGGATGGTGCCCAGCATATAGGAGAGTTCCGCCTTGTCCTTGTTGGCGCCCAGCTTGGTGCGCTGGCCCGGTTTGATGGAGGGGTCCTCCAGATGGTCGTAGATGTTCTGCAGGCTGCCGAACTTCTGCACAAGAGCCAGGGCGGTTTTCTCGCCGATGCCCGGCACGCCGGGAATGTTGTCCGACGAATCGCCCATCAGGCTCTTCACGTCGATGAGCTGGGCCGGGGTGACGCCGTATTTTTCCTGGATGGCGGCGGGGTCCATGGGGATGGTCTCCTTGTTGGTGGCCAGCAGCACCGTGGTGGCGTCGTCCACCAGCTGCAGGCTGTCCCGGTCGCCGGTGGCCAGCAGGGTGGTGCCGCCCTTGGCCTCGCAGGCGGCGGCCAGGGTGCCGAGAATGTCATCGGCCTCCCAGCCCTCCTTGCTCACCTGCACAAAACCCAGGTCGGTCAGCAGTTCCTTCAGCACCGGCATCTGCTGGGCCAGTTCCTCCGGCATGCCGTGGCGGGTGGCCTTGTAGCCGTCGTAGGCCTTGTGGCGGAAGGTGGGGGCGCGCTCATCCCAGGCGATGGCCACCGCATCGGGCTGGTGGGCGGAAAGCAGGTTCAAGAGGATATTCTGGAACCCGAAGATCGCATTGGTGTAGCGCCCGTCTTTCGTTGTCAGCAGTTTGATGCCGAAGAAGGCGCGGTTGACCAGACTGTTGCCGTCCAGTACCATCAATTTCATAGAAAAGCTCCTTTGGTGCCATTTGCATATAGAATCAGTATACCACAAACGACGCAAATGTGGTAGAATGGAATGCGAAATTGAAAAACGAGGTATCCCATGCAACTGAAAAATCTGCAGATCCCGGTGGGTGCGGTGTTCGCGCCCATGGCCGGGTTGACCGATGCCGCCTGCCGCCGTATGATGGCGGACCACGGGGCGGCCTGGACGGTGAGCGAGATGGCCAGCGCCAAGGCGCTGAACTTCGGCGACCGCAAATCCTTCGCGCTGCTGAAGGACCCCGACCCCCACGGCATCTATGCCATCCAGCTGTTCGGCGCCGAGCCGGAAACGCTGGCCAAGGCCATTTTGCTGGTGCGGGAAAAGGGCATCCGTTTCGACATTCTGGACATCAATATGGGGTGCCCTGCGCCCAAGATCACTTCCAGCGGCGCAGGCAGCCACCTCTTGCTGGACCCGCCCCTCTGCGGGGCTATGGTGGCGGCCGCCCGCAAGGCGCTGGGGGACGATACCCCCCTCACCGTCAAGATGCGCATCGGCTGGGACGCCGATCACATGACCGGCGTGGAGGTGGCCAAACAGTGCGAGGCCAACGGCGCCGATCTGCTGGCGGTGCACGGACGCACCCGGGAACAGATGTATATCCCGCCCATCGACACCGGGGCCATCGCGTCCATCAAGCGGGCGGTGCAGATTCCGGTGCTGGCCAACGGCGATGTGACCACCGCCGAGGGGGCGCTGGACCTGCTGGCCCAAACCGGCTGCGACGGCGTCATGATCGGCCGGGGCGCCCTGGGGGACCCCTGGTTGTTCGAGCGGGTGCGGGCGGCGCTGCTGGGGGAGGAACCCCCGGCGGAGCCCAGCCTCAACCAGCGGATGATGGCGCTGCGCCGTCAGATCTACGAGATGTGCGAGGAAAAAGGGGAGTGGCTGGCCATGCCCCAGGCCCGCAGCCAGGCCATGCATTATATGAAAGGGCTGCGGGGGGCGGCGTCGCTGCGGCGGTACTGCTCCATGCTGGAACACTTTACTGACGTAGATAAACTGATCGATGCGGTCTTCCGCCTGCAGGAGTAAGCAGGGCTGTGCCCCGCTTTTTTGCGCCGCCGACGTGGACAAACTCATCGATGGGGGGCCGCCTGCAGGATTGACCTCTTCGCGGCTCAGAACCGGCCCCGGGTTAGCTCGTCCAGGTTCTGGGCGTAGCAGGGCAGCATGTGCTGGATGAAATACTCTGCCTCGGGGCAGTCCATGGCATGCAGGGCGGTTAGCTGCTGTTCCCGCGCCGCCTCAAATTCATGGTTGCCGCCCTGGCTCTCCTCGATGCATTTGATGAGGGCGGACAGCCGGTCGGCGGCTTTGAGCACCTTTTGCTCGGCGTCGTTGAGCACTGTCCCCGTCAGATAGGCCTCGGTCTCGGCCCGCAACTCCTCGGGCTGCAGGCTGGCCATCACCCGGGCACTCTCCCGCTCCACCGCCTTGTAGGCGTTGCGCAGGGCAGCGTTCTTGTATTTCACCGGGGTGGGCATGTCGCCGGTCAGGATCTCCGGCGCGTCGTGGTAGAGCGCCGCCGTGGCCACCATCTCGGGGCGCAGGGCCGCACCGGTGCCGGTGCACTTTTTGGCGATCAGACAGAGCATATGGGCCAGCAGGGCCGTGTCGGCGGTGTGCTCGCTCAGGCTCTCGGGACGGCCGTTGCGCATCAGGCTCCAGCGGGTGATGTACTTCATGCGCCCCAAAAGGGCACTCAGCGGGTAGGTTTTCATCTTTACGCGACCTTTCCTGTGTGTTAGAATCAGTATACCACGATTTTACCACAAACACAGTACATTGATTGGGATTGTTTCCCGGGTTCTGGCCATGCAGCTTACACTTCCAAAACAAAAATCCCGCTACCGGCAGGTCTTTGCGCTCTGCTTCCTGGTGGCGGCGGCCCTTTTCCTGCCCCACTGCATCGCCGACGCGGTGTGGGGCGGCGGGTACTTCCATTATGCCGGCGACTTCAACGACCAGCAGATCAACTTTTACCAGTATGCCAACGCCTTTGTGAAGCAGGGCGGCAGCTTCAGCTGGGCCACCGACCTGGGCAGCGGCTTTGTCAACGCCTATTCCTTTTATTTGTTGGGCAGTCCCTTCTTCTGGTTGAGCCTCTGGGTGCCCGCCCGGCTCATGCCCTGGATGATGGTACCGCTGCTCTGCCTGAAAATGGCCCTGGCGGGGGGCGGCGGCTATCTCTGGGCCCGACGCTGGGTGCGCAGCCCGGACTGGAGCGTGGTGGCGGGGTGTCTGTATGCCTTCTCGGGCTTTACGGTCTATAACATCTTCTTCAACCACTTTCTCGACGTGGTGGCGCTGTTCCCCTACATGCTGGCGGCGCTGGACGACGCTGTGCTGGACGGCAAGCGGGGGCCCTTTCCCTTCTGGGTGGCTCTGAACCTGGTCAATAACTATTTCTTCTTCGCCGGGCAGGCGGTCTTCCTCATTCTCTACTTCCTCTGCATGCTGGCCTGCCGGGTGTACAAGATCGGCCCCCGCAGCTTTGCCGCCCTGGCCGGGGAGACCCTGCTGGGCTGCGCCATAGGCTGTGTGCTGCTGCTCCCGGCGGGACTTTCGCTGCTCCAGAATCCCCGCACCATCGACCCCTACAACGGGTACGGATATCTGGTCTACGGCAACGCCCAGCAGTACGGGGCCATTCTCTACAGCGGCTTCCTCATGCCCGACGCCCCCTATTTCAAGGATCTGTTTCAGGACGGCATCCTCAAACACACCAGCATGACGGCCTATCTGCCGCTGGTGGGCCTGGTGGGCGGCATTGCCTTCTGCCGGGGACGCCGCCGCCATCCCTTTGCCTGGCTGCTGAAAATCTGCATCCTCTGCGCCTTTGTGCCGGTGCTCAACAGCGCCTTCTATGCCCTCAATTCCAGCTACTATGCCCGATGGTACTACATGCCGGTGCTGGTGCTCTGCGGGGCCACTGCCTACCTGATGGAGCGGCCCCAGCTGGCCCAGCGGCAGGTGCCCCGGGCCTGGCGGCTGGTGGCGCTGGTCACCCTCAGCGCCGCGGCCTTTGCCGTGGTGCCCAACACCGATGACGACGGCAACTTCAAACTGGGCGTGGTGGATTTCCAGCCCCGGTTCTGGGGCATTTTCGGGGTCAGCGTGCTGGGCGTGCTGCTTTTCTGGGTGCTGTGGAAACTGGCCGCCCGCCGCCGGGACTGGGCAAAAGTCTTCCTGGCGGGGATGCTGGCTTTCAGTTTCCTGTATGGCACGGTGCATCTGTCGCTGACCAAGTACCCGCAGTGGGGGACCGACTCCAACCTCATTGCCGAGACCTACGATTCCGTCGGCGAGATCGACGAGATACTGCCGGAGGATGGCTTCTACCGGCTGGATGCCTACGGCGCCCACAACAACCTGGGCCTGTGGTTTGACCGCAGCTGCCTGCAGTTCTTCAACTCCACGGTGGCGCCCAGCATCATGGAATTCTACCCCGAGGTGGGTGTCACCCGGGACGTGAACTCCAAACCGGCGGCCCAGAACTACGCCCTGCGGGGGCTGCTCAGCGTGCGGTACACGCTGGTGGCCAAGGACAAGGCCGACGACTGGGCCGATGAAAACTTGGAGGGCTGGACGCTCTGCGCCCATACCTCGGCCTATGACATCTACCAAAACGAAAACTGGGTGCCCATGGGTTTCACCTACCGGTACTACGTCACGGCGGACCAGCTGGAGACGGTGCCGGAGGAGGAGCGCGCCCAGATTCTCATGCGGGCGCTGCTGCTGGACGACGACCAGATTGAGCGCTACGCCGGGCTGCTGGAGCCGCTGCCCGAGGAGGAGCTGGCGGACCGCAGCTATGAGACCTACGCCCGGGACTGCGCCGACCGCCGTGCCGGGGCAGTGGAACAGTTTACGGCGACCCGCACCGGGTTCACCGCCCACACCAGCTACGAGGACCAGCAGCTGGTCTTCTTCAGTGCGCCCTGCGACGACGGCTTCACCGCCACCGTCAACGGGGAACCTGCCGCCATTGAGCGGGTGGACAAGGGCCTGATGGCCGTGCTGGTCCCGGCGGGAAACGCCGACATTGAATGTACCTACCACACACCGGGACTGGCGCTGTCGGCCCGGATCAGCCTGGCCGGGCTGGCGGTCTATGGGGTGTATCTGGTGGTTTTGTATCAAAGAAGAAAGAGGAAACGGAATGCCGAATCATGCTGAACAACTGGCCGCAGAACTGAACCTGAGCGTCAAGAACGTGCAGGGGGCCATCGACCTGATCGACCAGGGCAACACGATCCCCTTCATTGCCCGCTACCGCAAGGAGGCCACCGGCTCGATGGACGACCAGGTGCTGCGCAATCTGGGCGACCGCCTGGAGTACCTGCGGGGGCTGGACAAGCGCAAGGAGGAGGTCACCGCCTCCATCACCGAGCAGGGGGCCATGACGCCGGAACTGACGGCGGCGCTGGCCAAGGCCAAAACGCTGGCCGAGGTGGAGGACCTCTATCGCCCCTATAAACCCAAGCGCAAGACCCGGGCCAGCATTGCCAAGGCCCGGGGCCTGCAGCCGCTGGCCGATGCCATCCTGAAGCAGGATGCCTCTCTGGATCCCCAGGCGGCCGCCGCGGATTATCTCAATGAGGAAGTCCCCGACGCAGAGGCTGCCCTGGCCGGCGCCCGGGACATTATCGCGGAAAAGATCTCCGACGACGCGGCCTGCCGCGCCGAACTGCGCCGGTATTACCGGGCTTTCGGCCGGATCGCCAGCACCAAGGCCAAGGAGGAGGACAGCGTCTACGCCCAGTATTACGACTATTCGGAGCCCATCGCCAAAATCCCGGGCCACCGGGTGCTGGCCCTCGACCGTGGCGAGCGGGAAGGCTTCCTGAAGGTCAGCATCGAGGTGGACAGTGAACGTGCCGGTGCCATCGTGGCCTGGATGTTCGCCCGCAAAAAGACGGGCGGCGCCAGTGCGGCGGTGGTGGAGGAGGCGGCGCTGGACGCCTACAGCCGTCTGATCCATCCCAGCCTTTCCAACGAGCTTCGGAACGAACTGTCCGAGACGGCGGCCGAGGGGGCTATCAAGGTCTTTGGCGACAACCTGCGTCAGCTGCTGCTCCAGCCGCCCATCCGGGGCAAGACGGTGATGGGGCTGGACCCCGGCTACCGTATGGGCTGCAAAGTGGCGGTGGTGGACCCCACCGGCAAGGTGCTGGACACCAACGTGGTCTACCCGGTGCCGGAGTTCAAGCGGGTGGACCAGGCCAAGCGCATTATAAAGGAAATGGTGCGCAAAAATGGCGTGGAGGTCATGGCCATCGGCAACGGCACGGCGGGCCACGAAACCGAGGAGTTTGCAGCGACGGTCATCCGGGAGCTGGCCGAGGAGGAAGGCCGGCATCTGCAGTATATGGTGGTCAGCGAAGCGGGGGCCTCGGTGTATTCGGCCAGCAAGCTGGCGGCCGAGGAATTCCCCCAGTTTGATGTGAACCTGCGCAGTGCGGTGTCCATTGCACGACGCCTGCAGGACCCCCTGGCCGAACTGGTGAAGATCGATCCCAAGGCGGTGGGCGTGGGCCAGTACCAGCACGACATGCCCCAGAAGCGCCTCAACGAGACACTGGACGGCGTGGTGGAGGACTGCGTCAACAGTGTGGGCGTGGACCTGAACACGGCCAGCGCGCCGCTGCTCCGCCGTGTGGCGGGCGTCACCGCCGCCACCGCCAAGAACATTGTGGCCTGGCGGGAGGAGGAGGGAGCCTTTACCTCCCGCGCCCAGCTGAAAAAGGTGAAGGGGCTGGGCCCCAAGGCCTATGAGCAGTGCGCCGGCTTCCTGCGGCTGCCCGAGGCAAAGAACCGTCTGGACGCCACTGCTGTCCACCCCGAAAGCTACGCGGCGGCCAAGGCGCTGCTGGAGGCCTGCGGCTACACCACGGCACAGATCGGCACCGACAAACTGTCAGCGTTGCCGGCAGCCGTCAAGGCGAAGGGGGAGAAGAACCTCTGTGAAACGCTGGGCATCGGCGCGCCCACGCTGCACGATATCGTCTCGGAACTCTGCAAGCCGGGCCGCGATGTGCGCGACAGCCTGCCCAAGCCGCTGCTGCGCAGCGATGTCATGAGCCTGGAGGACCTGAAGCCGGGCATGGAACTCACCGGCACGGTGCGCAACGTCATCGACTTCGGCGCCTTTGTGGACCTGGGCGTGCACCAGGATGGTCTGGTGCATATTTCCCAGATCAGCAACCGGTTCATCAAACATCCCCGGGAAGTGCTCAAGGTGGGGGATATCGTCCGGGTCAAGGTGTTGTCTGTGGATATTGCCAAAAAGCGGATCGCGCTGACCATGAAGGGGCTGCAGGGCGAGTAAAAAAGACATGGAAACTCCTGAAATATGTGCTTTTGTTGCATTCGCTCATGAATAATCTGTGAATTTCGTATCGAAATAATCTTGAAAATTTGCAGAAAACGCAAAAATCAATCTAAAAACATAAATTATTCTTTCTGAAAACAAAAATAAAATGAAAGAACACCTGTTATTATTCAAAAAATTGAGCAAACTCCACAAATCCCAAAAATGCAGATTTGGCCCTTTTGTGCAGGAAATGGAAAAAACGGGCTTTGTGCATTTAGCACAAACAAAGCGGGAATAATTGTGCTATAATGCCCAACGAAGGGACGAGAAAACAGGACATGGTGGTCCAGCTCGTTCCGGTTGCAGACCGTGCGGCAGGCATTCCGTGAATGCGCCGCGGTAAGGTTGGTCTGCAGAGGGAAAATGTCTGGAGGTCATTTACTATGGTGAAACAAGTCAAGGTTTCCAATTTTACTGAGGTCAAGGGAATCGTGTCTGCTGCCGCCAAATGCTATAACCCGGTCGGCGTGCATGACATGAAGGGCAGCATTGCCGATGCCAAGAGCATCCTGGGAATGATGAGCCTGGACTACAGCCAGCCCGTGAAGATCGTCTGCGACGACGAGCGCGACCTGCGCCGCGTTGTGAGCGCTATCAAACAGTAATTTCGGAAATCCAATCCAACGGATCCCGGCCCGCCGGTGCAGCATGGTCTGCCCGGCGGGCCGGGCTTTTTTGTGTCGGTGCAGCGCCATTCGCAGGGAACGGAAGAAGAAAAATAGAAAATTAGAAAACAGAAGAATTCGAGAGAAAACAAGAAAATTCAAGAGCTACACAGGAATAGATTGAAATTCTTCGCGAAAATCGTTGACTTACGGGGTGCATTCTGCTATAATCACACTTGCGCGAAAAAGCGCCGCGGGCCGCTTCCTGGTCCGGCGCTGTAAGATACCGTTTCTTGGAAACGGACGTGTTACTATTTCAATGGAGGTCCCTATTATGAGCACGACTCTCGCTAAGCCCGCTGAAATGGCTGACCGCAAGTGGTATGTGATCGACGCCGCCGGCAAACCCCTCGGCCGCGTTGCTGCCAAGGCTGCTGTCATCCTGCGCGGCAAGAACAAGCCCACTTTCACCCCCAACGTTGATTGTGGCGATCATGTCATCATCATCAACTGCGACGAAGCTGTCCTGACCGGCAAGAAGCTGGAGAAGAAGTTCCATCGCACCCATTCCGGCTGGATCGGCGGCCTGAAGGAGACCCAGTACAAGACCCTGATGGCGGAAGCCAGCGACAAGGCTATGACCTACGCCGTCAAGGGCATGGTTCCCAGCAACACCCTGGGCGCCAAGGCCATGACCCGCCTGCACTGCTACAAGGCTGCTGACCATTCCCATGCGGCACAGAAGCCCGAAGCCGTTGAGTTTTGAGTTGAGGAGGCAATAGAAGATGTACGAGACGAAACCTTATTTCTACGGCACCGGCCGTCGTAAGCATTCCGTTGCCCGCGTGCGTGTCTACAATGGCACCGGCAAGATGACCATCAACGGCCGTGACATCAACGATTACTTTGGTCTGGAGACCCTGAAGCTCCTGGTCAACAGCCCGCTGGTCCTCACCGAGACCGAGGGCAAGTTCGACGTGGTCGTCAACGTGGTTGGCGGCGGCTGCTCCGGCCAGGCCGGCGCCATCCGCCATGGCCTGTCCCGCGCCCTGCTGCAGTTCAACCCCGAGCTGCGCACCGTGCTGAAGAAGGCTGGCTTCCTGACCCGCGATCCTCGTATGAAGGAACGTAAGAAATACGGCCTCAAGGCTGCTCGTCGCGCGCCGCAGTTCAGCAAGCGCTAAACTTTATCAAAAGTGGTCAAAAACCCCGGAACTACGCGGTTTCCGGGGTTTTTCCTTTTCAAATGGTTTGACGCAATTTGACAGAACGAAGCCTCTTTTAACCCGTTTTCTATGGGTTAAATGGTGGACAACCACCCCAAAAAGAGGGCTTATGGGTTAAAAAATAGGACAACCGAGACGCGATTTTGGGATGCCAAGGGGATGTTTATTTATACATCTCCAAGAGACCTTTTTCGTGAAAACGGTTTGTCTGAATTTGACCTAATTTGAACAAAAGAGAATAAATCTAATCGCCAAGCGCTCAGTATTTTCTACTGGGCGCTTTTTGCGTTTCCGGGGAATTTCATTCCGGGATAAGAAAAGGCCGTCACTTTCAATTTTTGAAGTGGCGGCTTTTTCTATTTCCAGAAGCCATAGAACAATTCAGAAATGAGGTGAAGTCATTGAACACGCAAATCATCGCCATCGCCAACCAGAAAGGCGGCGTTGGCAAGACAACCACCTGCGCGAACCTGGGGATTGGGCTGGCGCAGGCCGGAAAGAAAGTGCTGCTGATCGACGGGGACCCGCAAGGCAGCCTGACCATCAGCCTGGGCCACCCCCAGCCGGACAAGCTGCCCTTTACCCTGTCCGACGCGATGGGCCGTATCCTGATGGACGAGCCGCTGCGCCCCGGCGAGGGTATCCTGCACCACCCGGAGGGCGTTGACCTGATGCCCGCAGACATCCAGCTCTCCGGCATGGAGGTCTCCCTGGTGAACGCCATGAGCCGAGAGACCATCCTGCGGCAGTATCTGGACACGCTCAAGGGACAGTATTCCCATATCCTGATTGACTGCCAGCCATCCCTGGGTATGCTCACGGTCAACGCCCTGGCCGCCGCCAACAGGGTCATAATCCCCGTTCAGGCGGAGTACCTGCCCGCCAAGGGCCTGGAACAGCTGCTCCAGACCGTAAACAAGGTGAAGCGGCAGATCAACCCCAAGCTCCAGATCGACGGCATATTGCTGACGATGGTGGACAACCGCACCAACTTCGCCAAGGAGATTGCCGCCCTGCTGCGGGAGACCTATGGCAGCAAAATCAAGGTGTTCGGCACCGAGATTCCCCATTCTGTCCGGGCAAAGGAGATCAGCGCCGAGGGCAAAAGCATTTTTGCCCATGACCCTAATGGCAAGGTGGCCGAGGGCTATAAGAATCTGACCAAGGAGGTGATAAAACTTGAAAAGCAGCGCGAAAAAAGTAGAGCTGGCTCCATACGATGATTTGTTTTCCACCGAGGAAAGCCGCCAGGATGCCAAGCTGGAGAAGATACAGGAAATTCCGCTGTCTGAGCTGCACCCATTTAAGGGGCATCCCTTCAAAGTCAAGGATGACGAGGCCATGATGGAGACCGCCGACAGCGTTCGGCAGTATGGTGTTCTGGTTCCGGCGATCGCCCGCCCGGACCCGGAGGGCGGCTATGAGCTGGTTGCCGGTCACAGGCGGCACCGGGCCAGTGAGCTGGCCGAGAAAGAAACCATGCCTGTCATTGTCCGAGACCTGGACGATGATGCTGCCACTATCATCATGGTGGACAGCAACTTACAACGTGAAAGCCTGCTCCCCAGCGAAAGGGCCTTTGCTTACAAGATGAAGCTGGAGGCTATGAAACACCAAGGCGCACGGGGGGACTTAACTTCGTCCCAACTTGGGACGAAGTTGCGTGCAGATGAATTGTTGGCGCAGCAGGCTGGTTCGAGTAGGAACCAGGTGCAGCGCTATATCCGCCTGACGGAGCTGATTCCCGAACTGCTGGATATGGTCGATGAAAAGAAAATCGCCCTCAATCCGGCTTATGAGCTGTCCTTTCTCAAAAAAGAAGAACAGCGGGATTTGCTGGACGCGATGGACAGCGAACAGGCTACCCCCTCTCTCTCCCAGGCTCAGCGACTCAAGAAATACAGCCAGGAGGGACATCTGACCCTCGATATGATGCGCGTCATCATGGGTGAGGAAAAGAAAAGTGATCTCGACAAAGTGACTTTCACCTCCGACACCCTGCGGAAGTATTTCCCCAAAAGCTATACGCCCCAGCGGATGCAGGAAACCATTATCAAACTGCTGGAGGCGTGGCAGAAGAAGCGCCAGAGAGACCAGGAACGATGAAAGGAGCCGCCTATGAGGGATATTTCAGCCCGTGAGCTGAAAGGACACAATATCTTGGCCGTAGAGCGTTTTCAGGACAGCACCCGCTGGATGATCGAGTTTTCCGTTCAGCGCCCTTGTTCCTACGGCTGCCCCGGCGATGATATGCGGCTGTTTCTTACGGAGGACGGGTATCAGGCCGCCCTCGTAAGCCAGAAGCGTCGGGAAATCAAAATCAAGCGGTATGCCCGTGTGATCGAGGGCCATGTGCTCGACTTCAAACCGGACAAGCGCCGCCGCCACCCGTAAACTCATTATCACTACGAAAGGAAAGGAATGAATATGTGTACTGTCCAGAGCATCAAAGATGCCATCCGGGAAAGTTGCCAGTCCCAGTATGATATGGAATCCACCGACATTGACCGGGTTTTGCAGACCCTCCCGTTTTCGGAGCATGAGCCGATGTTCAGTCATCCGCCGAAGTACAAGCGTCCTTACCGGCCCTGGCAGAACAACAAAAACAGCTGAAAGCCACAGTCTTTTTCACGAAGGATTGTGGCTTTTTTCATGCCCTAAAATTAGAAAGGAGTGAAGTCAATGGCCGTTTTTCGCATTGAACGGACCAAAGATTATACCGTGATGAGCAATCATCACCTGCGGAACCACGAACTATCCCTCAAGGCAAAGGGGCTTCTTTCCATGATGTTATCCCTGCCTGATGACTGGAACTATACTACCCGTGGACTTGCGAAAATCTGCAAGGAGGGCGTTGATGCCATCGGCAGTGCGCTGCGGGAGTTGGAAACCGCCGGTTACATCGTGCGGAACCAGCTGCGGGACCAACAAGGCCGGATCAGCGACACCGAGTATGTGATTTATGAGAAACCCCAGCCCAGGCAGCCAGAAACGCCAAGGCCGGATACGGCTGTACCAGATACGGCTTCACCAGATACGGAAAACCCGTATCTGGATAAACCGGATACGGAAAAGCCCGCAGAATTAAATATAGAGAAACCAAATACTCAAAAACAAAATACTCATGGAGCAAGTACCGATTCCATTCCCTTCCGGGAAACAGCGGCAGCACAGCTGCCGGAACGGAAAGGAAGGGATGCGATGTCTGTCTCAGAGATAGAAAATTATCGGGAATTGATTCTGGAGAACATCGAGTATGACTATCTGTGCAGAGAGTTTTCGACCTACCGTGAGGACCTGGACGAGATTGTGGAGCTGATGGTGGAGACCGTTTGTGCCAAACGTAAAACCACTCGGATCGCTGGCAGCGACTTTCCCCATGAAGTCGTGCGCTCCCGGTTCTTGAAGCTGGATAGCGAGCATATCCGATTTGTCATGGACGGTATGCAGAAAAACACCACGGAGGTCCGCAATATGAAACAGTATTTGCTTGCAGTGCTGTTCAACGCGCCCACCACGATCAGCAATCACTACACCGTACAAGTCAATCACGATATGAACACAGGCGGCTGGTAAACAGCCGCTTTTCTGTTGCCCGGCAATACCGGGAGAAAGGATTTTGTCATGAAACGACCTCTTGCCTACATTACGGCTCCCTGGAGCAACAACCAGTATGAGAACGCCGAGAACGCTGCCACCTACTGCCGCCAGGTGTACGACGCCGGGTATTCGCCCATCTGCCCGGTTCTGTTCTTGTCCACCTTCCTCAAGGACGAGATTCCCCAGGAACACAAGGACGGGCTGGATATGGTGCGAGACTATCTGCGCCGGTCCCATGTGCTGGTGGTCTGCGGCCACGGCATCGACGAGACCGTGAAGAATGACATCGCCACCGCTGAGCGCCTGCGGATCACCGCTACCACCCTGGACGGTATCCTGACTGTGAAAGGCCAGGGACGCGGGAAAGGAGGTGCGCGCCATGCCTGAGCGTAAGACCGTGGGCCAGCTGATGGAGGAAATGCGGCTCAAGGCCGGGGCGCAGAACTACCACGGCCATGAGTACATGGATTTGGAGCGGTTTGCCGAGGACACCCGGCACATGATTATCTTCGATGTGCTGACCCACGATTCGCCGGTGGGCTGGAAAGGCGAACGGACCCGCCTGTTTCTGACGGAGGCCGGATACCAGAAAAGCCTGGAGAACCAGGAAAAGGGCCACATCAAGATTCTCAGCCATGCCAAGGTGCGCCAGGGACATCTGTACTATGACCGCTCCGATCAGCTGCGTTGAAAGGAGCCTGCCATGATGAAATACCTGCTGCGGCGGCTGGTGGTCCCGCCTTAGTATCAAGCGCCACCCCTGCAAAATCCGTGGAAAGGAGGCGATGACCTATGCAGGAGGAAGTGGAAAACAGGACTTTGACGCTGGTAGTCAGCGGAACAAAGTTTACCGGGCGGCTGTTTAAGGCCGCCATCACCAAGTACCTTGCCCACCGCAAGGAAAAGAAGCTGCAAAAGCAGAAAAGCCGGGATACCCCCGTGATTCCCCACGGCAAACAGACGGTGAAGCAGCTGATCGGCCAGAATCAGGGCGTTTCCAACATCGAGATCACCGACCCCTCCATCAAGGAGTTTGAAAAGATCGCCCGGAAATACGGCGTTGACTATGCGGTGAAGAAGGACCGCAGCAGCTCCCCGCCCAAGTACCTGATCTTTTTCAAAGGCCGCGATGCGGATGCCCTGACCGCTGCCTTTACCGAGTACACCGGCAAGAAGGTCAGAAAGGCGCAGAAAACAGAGCGTCCGTCCGTGCTGGCAAAGCTGAGCCAGTTCAAAGAGCTGGTGAAACACGCCGTTGTGGACCGGAACAAGCGGAAGGAGCTGGAACGATGAAGATGAAAAAGCAACTTGACATCAAAAAGCTCCTTTTGCTGAATATGCCCTATATCCTGATGGGGCTGTTCGCAACCAACTTCGGTGAAGGATGGCGGATGGCCGTGGGTGCGGACGCTTCGGCAAAAATGCTTTCGTTCTTCTCCACGCTGCCGGTGGCGCTGGCCAGCTGGTGGCCCAGCCTGCACCCTTTGGACCTGCTGGTGGGGCTGTGCTGCGGCGCTGGCCTGCGATTGGCCGTGTATCTCAAAAGCAAGAACGCCAAGAAGTACCGGCACGGTATGGAGTATGGCAGCGCCCGCTGGAGTGCATAATCTTAAGTGTAAAGAACTCTACATGGACGCACAGGAGGATATGCACATGAATGATTACAACAAAATCACAGCCCTTTACTCCCGCCTTTCCGTAGGCGACGAGGACAGGGACGGCGGCGAAAGCAACTCCATACAGAACCAGAAGAAGTTTTTGGAAAGCTACGCCAGACAGCTAAAATTGACGAATATCCGGCACTACATTGACGACGATGAAAGCGGCAGATTTTTCGACCGCTCCGCCTACTCCCGCATGATAGAGGACGTAGAAAACGGTAAAATCGGCGTGTGTATTATGAAAGACATGACCCGCTGGGGGCGCGACTATCTCCAAGTCGGCAACGCTATGGAGATATTCAGACGGAACAATGTGCGCTTTATCGCGGTCAACAACGGGATAGACAGCGAGAAGCCCGACACATTGGAGTTTGCGCCCTTTATCAACATCATGTCGGAGTGGTACGCAAAGGACATCAGCAAGAAAGTAAAGACCGGCATTAAGACGAAGGGCATGAGTGGAAAGCCGATTGCCACCGAAGCTCTCTATGGCTATGTCAAATCCCCGGACAACAAGGATTTTTGGATAATCGACGAGGAAGCCGCCGGAGTTGTCCGTTTGATTTTTCGCCTGTTTCTGGACGGGAAAAACCGCAACCAAATCGCCGTATATCTGACGCAGGCGCAAATCCCAACGCCCACATTCTACATGAAAGAGCGCGGGCGGGGAACGTGCAAAAACAGGGCGCTCAATGAGGATAACCGTTACAAGTGGAACAAAGCCACTTTGACCCATATCCTTACACGGCAGGAGTATTGCGGCGATGTAGTCAACTTCAAGACTACAAAGCATTTCCGGGACAAGCGGAACCACTATGTAGACCGGAGCCAATGGCAGATAACCGAAAATGTGCATGAGCCGATTATTGACCGCGCCGACTTTGAAACCGCACAGCGGATTTTGGAAAACGCGCCCGTCAGACGCCCCAACGGGGACGGGGAAATCCACCCTTTGTCGGGCTTGCTTTTCTGTAAGGATTGCGGCGCAAAAATGCACATCCGCATAGATTACAGAAACGGCGGCAAGCGGCACGTTGCCTATTGCAGCGAGTACCACAAGGGAAAAGCCAAAAACCCCAAATGCCATTCCCCGCACATCATTGACGCGGACTTGCTCATGCAGACCGTCGCGGAAGTGCTGAAGAAAATCGAGGACTATTCTATCAGCAACCGGGCGGAGTTTGAAGCCTTAGTGAAAAAGAACCTTGCCATGCAGCAGACCGACCAGACCAAAAAGCAGCAGAAGCGTATCCCACAAATCACGACGCGCCTTGAACAGATCGACAAGGTGCTGAACAAGCTCTATGAGGACAACGCCCTCGGCACTATCCCGCAAGACCGCTACGAGCAAATGTCGCAGAAGTATTCAGAAGAATACTACGCATTGAAAACGGAGCTTTCCATACTCCAAGAGCAGCTATCCGCTTATGAGAACGCGGGAGGACGGGCGCAGAAGTTTTTGAAGCTGACGGAACGCCATGCCGCCTTTACTGACCTCACCCCCGCCATTCTCAACGAGTTTATCAGCAGGATTGAAGTGCATGAGCGCGACCAGAAAAGGGCGAGATACGCAATCCAGCACATCAGCATATATTTCAACTATATCGGCAGATTTGAGAACGAAGTAACGCAGCTTGCAGAGCCGACAGAGCAGGAAATCCGGCAAATGCGGGAAGAAATCGAAGAAGCCAAAAAGGAAAAGAGCCGCGCCTACCACCGGAAGTATTCAAGGGAGTACCGGGCGCGAAACCTTGAAAAGCAGCGGGAGTATGAGCGTATCAAGGCGCGGGAATACCGGGCAAGGAGAAAGGCGCAGACCGCCGCCGCACAGCCCGCACAGTAAAACAGAATAACCGACAACCAAGAGGGATTTTCCGGCTACGGGAAGTCCCTCTTTTGTGCCCGGAGAAAGGAGCTGCCTATGGCAGAACAGACCCCCGACAGTATCATCACGACGCAGAGAAACGGGCAGACTATTGTTGCGGAGTTATTTTTCAATCACAGCAGCACAGAAACATTCCGCGACAAGCTGCTCAAGACGATACTTGCCGACAGTTCGTGTTTATCTGCGTCTGACGGTCAAGAGCCGGAAAAATCGGAAATCTTGCGATAACAGCCGCCCCGACGATACATTCCACGTCCGGGCGGTTTTTATCGTCAAAAACGCCGTTTTCTCCAAGTCAAGAGCCGGAGAAAACACCCGAAAAATGCCCCTATTGCGTAACAGGGGCACAGAAAGGAGTTTGCATGAGAACAGGGCTTACCAAGCAGGAAAAGACCACCGATATTTGGTTTGACGAGAAAGACCCCCTTATCCATATCCGCACCCACAACACCGCCTTGAAAAAGCGTCTGCTTGCATACAGCCGCCGTTATCCGGCGATCTGCCAGCAGACTGACGCAGACCCGGAAACGGGCTGCATGGAGTTTGACATTGAGAAAGGCCGCTTCTCTTTCCGTCTGACCGCCCCATACAGCGAGGAACGGCGGGAAGCGGCGCGGCGGTATGCCAGAGAGAGCAACGTCGCCGACAGGCTGAAATAGAGTTGAAATGTTCATAGTTTTGTGCTATACTTTTTCTAAAAGCAGAGTAATACTGCGGAATTGATTGGAGGACAACACAATGGTTACATTTATGAGATTAAGATAAAACCGCGAGTTATGTTGCGGTTATCCGTATTGCATAACTCGCTTATTGAAGCAGAGATGTAATTACGGAGGAAAAACAAATGAATAATAATTTATCACGCTTTGCAGACAGCAAGGTTTATTTTCAATGCCCAATTTGCACAAAATCAATGGATATACAAGGCAATAGCCTAATTTGTAGACATGGACATTGCTTTGATATTTCAAGATATGGGTATGTAAATTTGTTGTTAAAATCATCGCCCAAAACCAACTACAGCAAGCGGTCTTTTGACAACCGGCACCAAATTTTGGAGTATGGCATGTATGATGTTGTGTTGGAGAAAATCATACAGTTTATTTCTGATACGCCATCTATAAGAAACATTTTAGATGTTGGTTGCGGCGAGGGTTTCTATGCAAGGCAGATACAGCAAAGAACAGAACGAAACATCTTTGCCTTTGACTTGTCAAGGGAGGCAATACAGATTGCATCAAAAAAAGACAAGCGCAAAGCAGTGAAGTGGTTTGTTACTGACTTATCAAAAATCCCTTTGAAAGACGGAAGTATGGATTGTATTTTAGACATATTTTCGCCTGCACACTACAAAGAATTTCAGCGATTGCTATCTCCTAACGGATATGTTGTGAAAGTAATTCCTACGAAAAATCATTTGAGGGAAATCAGGACTAAAGTGCAAGCACACTTGAAAAATCCAGATTATTCAAATGAGTCTGTCGTTGAATATTTTGAGAAATATCTTAAAACCATTTCAAGAGAAACGGTTTCAGCCACCGTACAGTTGTCATCAGAACAAAGAATGTCGTTTATTGAAATGACGCCGCTTCTCTTTTGCGTTGAAAAAGATTGCGTTGATTGGCGTACTCTCACACATTTGACAATCGAAGCTGATGTTTTAATAGGAATGTATTAAAGGGCGTATTGATATTTAATATTCCCATTTATTGAGCAGAACGGAGTAAACCAAACACCCTAATCAAAAGGACAGCCGAGGAAATCGACTGTCCTTTTTCTATGCCGACAGGTAGAAAGGAGTGACCACCCATGACGAAACCGAGAGAAAAAAAACGCGAGGAATTGCAAGCCGAGATTGAGGACGGGAAGAAGAAAATCCGGCAGCTTGAAAATCGGGAAAAGGTGTTGCGGCAAAAGTTATCCCAAGAGGAACGCCGGACGCGCAGCCACCGGCTGGTCGTCCGAGGCGCAGTCTTTGAGAGCATTGTGCCGGAAGCCAAGACCATGACCGATGAGGAAGCCGCCGCCTTTCTCCGGCTTGCCCTGACGAGCGAGGAAGCGCGGGCTTATCTGAAAAAACGCACCGAGGGCGGGAAAAGCGAATAATCCCTTTGGAACAAAGGGCGCACTTATACACCCTTGCGGGCGTGTGCGCTCTGCCGAGGGCGTATCTCCGCACAGGGAACTTTCCCCGCGCTCCGATATGGCGGCTTTGCCGCAACAAGGGGCTGCACCCCTTGCGCCGCTTACGCGGCTATCCCTGCACACCCACAAAAACAGTACACCCGCCGTTGGCGTCTGTACCATTTTTGCGGGTTTGGTTATCCTATCCGGGAGGTGATACCCATAGCCATTTACCATTGTAACATCGGCATTGTGAGCCGAGGAAAAGGCAAGTCAGCCGTTGCCGCAGCCGCCTATCGAAGCGGCGAGAAAATCACAAACGAGTGGGACGGAATGACCCATGACTACACCCGCAAGCGCGGCGTTGTCCATACGGAAATCCTACTGCCGCCCCATGCCCCGCCCTCTTTCTCTGACCGTTCAACCTTGTGGAACAGCGTGGAGCTTTACGAGAAAGCCGGGAACGCCCAGCTTGCCAGAGAGATTGACGCAGCACTCCCCATAGAATTATCCAGAGAGGAACAGATCCGGCTTGTCCGTGAATACTGTTCCTCTCAATTTGTTTCAAGAGGAATGTGCGTTGATTTTGCCATTCACGACACCGACAGCGGCAACCCCCATTGTCATATCATGCTTACCATGCGCCCCCTTGACGAGCGCGGCGCATGGGCGGCGAAGTCCAAAAAGGAATATGACCTTGATGAAAACGGCGAGCGTATTCGCTTGCCAAGCGGCAAATACAAGGCCCGCAAAGTTGACCTGACCGGCTGGAACGACAAGGGCAACGCGCTTTTATGGCGCAAGGCATGGGCGGATATTTCAAACGCCTACCTTGAACGCGCCGGAAGCCCGGAGCGCATCGACCACCGCAGCAACGCCGAGCGCGGCATTGACGAGCTGCCCACCGTCCACATGGGCGTGGCGGCCTGTCAAATGGAGAAGAAAGGCATAGCCACCGAGAAAGGCGAGCTGAACCGGAATATCCAAAAAGCAAACCGCCTTATCCGGGAAATCCGGGCGCAGATTGGAAAGCTCAAAGAATGGATTGGCGAACTGTTCAAGGCGCGGGAAACCGCCCCGGAGCAGCCCCCGCAATCCCCCGGCCTTGCAAATCTGCTGATGAAGTATTTAAGCGTTCAGAGAGAAAAGAGCCGGAAGTATTCGCAGAGTTGGCAAAGGCAGCACACCGCCGACGAACTGAAAACCGTTGCAAAGGCGGTCAACTATCTTTCCGAGCATGGCATTTCCACCCTTGACGAGCTGGACGCTGCCCTTTCCTCTGTCAGCGACCAAGCCGACGCTATCCGGGAGGGCATGAAAACCGCCGAGAAGCGCATGAAAGAACTGCAAAAGCTGATTGAATACGGGAAGAACTACACCGAGTACAAGCCCATTCACGACGAGCTGAAAAAGCTGAAAAACGGCTGGACGAATAAGCGCGACAAGTACGAGGAAGCCCACCGCGCCGAGCTTACCCTATGGAACGCAGCGAGCCGCTATCTCCATGCAAATCTGCCGAAAGGGACAAAGCCACCCTTGCCTATCTCTGAATGGGAAAAAGAGTACGCCACTCTCAGCGGGCAGAGAACAGCGGAATATACCAAGCTCAAAGAAACCCGCGCCGAGGTTGCCGAGCTGCACAATATCCGCAAGTGCGTTGATATTGCGCTGAAAGCCGACCAGCCGGAGCAGACCCGCACCAAGCGGCACGACTTAGAACGATGAAAGGAGTTGAGATTTTTGTACTACACCCAAGAACAGATAGACCGGGCAAACCAAGCCGACCTTGTTTCTTTCCTGCAATCACAGGGCGAGCAGCTTACCCGCGCCGGGAATGAATACCGCTGGAAACGGCATGACAGCCTGACCGTCCGGGGCAACAAGTGGTATCGCCACAGCCAGAGCAAGGGCGGCGGCCCCGTTGATTTTGTCATGGAGTTTTTCGGAAAGAGCTTCACCGAAGCCGTGGAACTTCTCACAGGGGAAAAGGGAGCCGCACCACCGCCGGACAGACCTTGCCCGGCGTCCCTATCCGACTTCCGGCTACCGCCCCCAAACAGCGACAACAGAATAGCGAGGAACTACCTCACAGCAGCCCGCCGCATTGATGAAGATGTGACGGGCTTTTTCTTTGCCCGCGGCGATATTTACGAGGACGCAGCCCACCACAACGCCGTATTTGTGGGGCGGGACGAGGACGGAATACCGCGCTACGCCCACAGCAAGGGAACGGCGGGAAACTTCCGGCTCGATGTGAAAGGCAGCGACAAAGCCTTTAATTTCTGCTACCGGGGCGAGGGCGAAAGATTGTTTGTCTTTGAAGCACCCATTGACCTGATCTCTTTCCTCTGCCTGTTCAAAAAGGCATGGCAGAAACAGAGCTATTTGTCATTGGGCGGCGTGGGAGAAAAAGCCCTGTTGCGTTTCCTCTCTGACCGTCCGAATATCAAGACCGTTTACCTCTGCCTTGACAGCGACCAAGCCGGAAACGACGCTTGCAGCCGCCTTGCGGAGCTTGTGCCGGAGGGATATACCGTCCACCGCCTTGTGCCGCTGTTTAAGGACTGGAACGAGGTATTGCAGCACCGGGCAGAAATCACAGACGGGAAGTATATCCGGGAAGCGGTTTACGGCTTGAAAGAGCCGCCGCAGGAAGAAACCGTCGAGATTATCCGCATGAGCGAGGTTGACACACAGACCGTTGAATGGTTATGGGAGCCGTATATCCCCTTTGGGAAAGTAACCATTGTGCAAGGCAACCCCGGCGAGGGCAAGACCACCTTTGCCCTACGCCTTGCCGCCGCCTGCACCACAGGGGGAACGCTGCCGGGCATGAAGCCCCTGCCGCCGTTTCAAGTGATTTACCAGACAGCCGAGGACGGGCTGGGCGATACCGTCAAGCCCCGCTTGATAGAAGCCGAAGCCGACCTTGACCGCGTTCTAGTCATTGACGAAGCCAAGCAGGAGCTTACCCTTTCCGACGAGCGCATAGAAAAGGCAATCACACAGAACGGGGCGCGGCTGATAATCCTTGACCCCATACAGGCGTATATGGGCGAAAAGACCGATATGAACAGGGCAAACGAAGTGCGCCCCATGTTCCGCCGCCTTGCCGATGTTGCCGAGCGTACCGGGTGCGCCGTTATCCTTATCGGACACTTGAATAAAGCCGCCGGAGGACAGAGCGCCTACCGGGGCTTAGGTTCTATCGACTTTCGAGCCGCCGCCCGTAGCGTCCTGCTGATCGGGCGCGTGAAGCGGGAGCCAAATGTGCGTGTTATCGTCCATGACAAATCTTCCCTGGCGCCGGAGGGCAAGCCCGTTGCCTTTTGCCTTGACCCGGAAACAGGCTTTTCATGGATAGGCGAATACGACATAACCGCCGACGAGCTGCTATCCGGCGCGGGCGGGAACACCGCCACCAAGACCGAACAAGCCGAGAAGCTGATACTTGACCTGCTTGCAGACGGGAAAGAGCTTGCCAGCGAGGACATTGTAAAGGCCGCAGCCGAAGCCGGAATATCCGAGAGGACGGTACAGAACGCCAAGCGCAACATGGGCAGCATTTTGGGCGCAAGGCGTGTCGGCGGTCAATGGTATAACTTCATCAAGAAGAAGCAGCCGCCCGAACCCGCAAGCTGAAAGTGCAAAACGCAGACCCTTTGCACTTTGCACTTTCGCACTTTCACAAGAATTTGCGTCAATAACTCAAAAAAGCACTTGACAAAACGCTTCATGGGGCACCCATGAGGACATCGCACCCTACATCGACCCGGTGTTCCAGAACAATGTGATTCTGACTAAAACCGAGAGCCTGACCATGAACAGCCGCCCCAAGGACCCCAAGACCGCCAGAAACAAAAATGTGCTGGTGATCGGTGGCTCCGGTTCCGGCAAGACCCGCTTCTGGCTGAAACCGAACCTGATGCAGATGCACAGCTCCTATGTGGTGACAGACCCAAAAGGCACCATCCTGGTGGAGTGCGGCAAAATGCTTCAGCGCGGCACACCCAAGCTGGGCAAGGACGGCAAGCCCATGAAGGATAAGCACGGCAAGGACATCTATGAGCCTTATCGGATCAAAGTCCTCAATACCATCAACTTCAAGAAGTCCATGCACTATAATCCCTTTGCCTACATCCACTCCGAAAAGGACATCTTGAAACTGGTCACGACGCTGATCGCCAACACCAAGGGCGAGGGCAAGGCCGGGGACGATTTTTGGGTTAAGGCCGAGACGCTTTTGTACTGCGCCCTCATTGGGTATATCCACTACGAGGCCCCGGTGGAGGAACAGAATTTCTCCACCCTCATCGAGTTCATCAACGCGATGGAGGTCCGGGAGGATGACGAGGAGTTCAAGAACCCCGTGGACCTGATGTTTGACGCGCTGGAGGCAGAGAAGCCCAACCACTTCGCCGTCCGTCAGTACAAAAAGTACAAGCTGGCTGCGGGCAAAACCGCAAAATCCATCCTGATTTCCTGCGGTGCGCGCCTTGCCGTGTTCGACATCGCGGAGCTGCGGGAGGTCACGGCCTACGACGAGCTGGAGCTGGATACCCTGGGAGACCGGAAAACCGCCTTGTTCTTGATTATGAGCGACACGGACGATAGCTTTAACTTCCTGATCTCCATGTGCTACACCCAGCTGTTCAATCTGCTCTGCGAAAAAGCGGACGATGTGTACGGCGGGCGGCTGCCGGTCCATGTGCGGTGCCTCATTGACGAGGCCGCCAATATTGGACAGATCCCTCGGCTGGAAAAGCTGGTTGCCACCATCCGAAGCCGTGAGATTTCCGCCTGCCTGGTGCTGCAAGCACAGTCCCAGCTCAAAGCTATCTACAAGGACAACGCCGATACCATCATCGGCAACATGGATACCTCCATCTTCCTGGGCGGCAAAGAGCCGACAACCCTCAAGGAGCTGGCCGCCGTGCTGGGCAAGGAGACCATCGACACCTACAACACCGGCGAGAGCCGGGGGCGGGAGACTTCCCACTCGCTCAACTATCAAAAATTGGGCAAGGCGCTGATGAGCCAGGATGAGCTGGCCGTTATGGACGGCGGCAAGTGCATCCTCCAGCTGCGCGGGGTGCGGCCGTTTTTGTCGGATAAGTACGACATCACCCAGCACCCCAACTACAAGTACACCGCTGACGCCGACCCGAAGAACGCCTTTGACATCGAAGGCTACCTCAAGGCCCGGCTGAAGCTCAAACCCAACCAGGTCTGCGACGTGTATGAGATCGACGCCGCAGCTGGCGAATGATGTTCCGCTGTGAAAGGAGGGGTCCTATCTACCCGCCACAACCGCCCCGAAGGGGCCATCGGCGTACAAAGCGGACGATCTCTATTAAAATAATGAAAAAAGGAGGAAGGCCGGAGTCAGCCAGCCCGGAAACCGGGCGGCGGATTGTCCGGCTTTTGTATGCCTATGAACCATGACTAAATCAAACTTTTCAAACTGATTCCGGCCAACTTTATTTATGGAATTTTTTAATCAGGCAATCACCGTTCTCCAGACCCTCGTTATCGCCCTCGGTGCCGGTCTCGGCGTGTGGGGTGTCATCAACCTGCTGGAAGGTTATGGCAACGACAACCCCGGCGCGAATGCTCATGTACGGTAAGGAAGCAAGCAACCGAAAACAAGAGATAGACCGCCAGCACTACACTATTCCGAACCAAAGACCAAAAGATAAGCATTGTGGGAAAATCTAAACTTTTGGATTTTCCTACAATGCCAACTACGGCGGAATCCCTCCCACTCCTTATATCTTTCTGTATACATTGAATTTGTATTTAGTAAAATGCAGACAACACCACGGATCGGCTTTTGGTTGGACAATTCCAACCAAACACCACAGCAGACAGCAGAAAACATTCTGAACGCTAGGAAGCCGGTATGATTGTTACATATAAGGGGAAGAAAAATTTCTTTTAGGTACTTGCTTTCCTAAAACTGATGTGATACAATGATTTAATCCAGAAAAGGAGTAAAAAATATGCGGCAAGGTATTCTTAAATAAAACTATAATCAAATAGTGGGAACAAAGGATTATGATAGCTCCTTTTGTAGGGGCTTAGTTTTTTGTACCCAATTTAAGAATACTTTTGCCTTATCAATTTTGACATATCCCCAAAAACAGCAATCACAAACAGGTGTATGCTGTATATGTGTATGTCCGCAACTTATAATCCCCAGTGGTAAAAGTATTTTACTGCTGGGGATTTTTATGCCCTTCGGGGCAGTAAAGGGAGGACAATCACATGAAAATAATCAATATTGGAATTCTTGCCCATGTAGACGCTGGAAAGACGACCTTGACGGAGAGCCTGCTATATGCCAGCGGAGCCATTTCAGAACCGGGGAGCGTCGAAAAAGGGACAACGAGGACGGACACCATGTTTTTGGAGCGGCAGCGTGGGATTACCATTCAAGCGGCAGTCACTTCCTTCCAGTGGCACAGATGTAAAGTCAACATTGTGGATACGCCCGGCCACATGGATTTTTTGGCGGAGGTGTACCGCTCTTTGGCTGTTTTAGATGGGGCCATCTTGGTGATCTCCGCTAAAGATGGCGTGCAGGCCCAGACCCGTATTCTGTTCCATGCCCTGCGGAAAATGAACATTCCCACCGTTATCTTTATCAACAAGATCGACCAGGCTGGCGTTGATTTGCAGAGCGTGGTTCAGTCTGTTCGGGATAAGCTCTCCGCCGATATTATCATCAAGCAGACGGTGTCGCTGTCCCCGGAAATAGTCCTGGAGGAAAATACCGACATAGAAGCATGGGATGCGGTCATCGAAAATAACGATAAATTATTGGAAAAGTATATCGCAGGAGAACCAATCAGCCGGGAAAAACTTGTGCGGGAGGAACAGCGGCGGGTTCAAGACGCCTCCCTGTTCCCGGTCTATTATGGCAGCGCCAAAAAGGGCCTTGGCATTCAACCGTTGATGGATGCGGTGACAGGGCTGTTCCAACCGATTGGGGAACAGGGGAGCGCCGCCCTATGCGGCAGCGTTTTCAAGGTGGAGTATACAGATTGCGGCCAGCGGCGTGTCTATCTACGGCTATACAGCGGAACGCTGCGCCTGCGGGATACGGTGGCCCTGGCCGGGAGAGAAAAGCTGAAAATCACAGAGATGCGTATTCCATCCAAAGGGGAAATTGTTCGGACAGACACCGCTTATCCGGGTGAAATTGTTATCCTTCCCAGCGACAGCGTGAGGTTAAACGATGTATTAGGGGACCCAACCCGGCTCCCTCGTAAAAGGTGGCGTGAGGACCCCCTCCCCATGCTGCGGACGTCGATTGCGCCGAAAACGGCAGCGCAAAGAGAACGGCTACTGGACGCTCTTACGCAACTTGCGGATACTGACCCGCTTTTGCGCTGCGAGGTGGATTCCATCACCCATGAGATCATTCTTTCTTTTTTGGGCCGGGTGCAGTTGGAGGTTGTTTCCGCTTTGCTGTCGGAAAAATACAAGCTTGAAACAGTGGTAAAGGAACCCACCGTCATTTATATGGAGCGGCCGCTCAAAGCAGCCAGCCACACCATCCATATCGAGGTGCCGCCCAACCCGTTTTGGGCATCCATCGGACTGTCTGTTACACCACTCCCGCTTGGCTCCGGTGTACAATACGAGAGCCGGGTTTCGCTGGGATACTTGAACCAGAGTTTTCAAAACGCTGTCAGGGATGGTATCCGTTACGGGCTGGAGCAGGGCTTGTTCGGCTGGAACGTAACGGACTGTAAGATTTGCTTTGAATACGGGCTTTATTACAGTCCGGTCAGCACGCCGGCGGACTTCCGCTCATTGGCCCCGATTGTATTGGAACAGGCATTGAAGGAATCAGGGACGCAACTGCTGGAACCTTATCTCTCCTTCACCCTCTATGCGCCCCGGGAATATCTTTCCAGGGCTTATCATGATGCACCGAAATACTGTGCCACCATCGAAACGGTCCAGGTAAAAAAGGATGAAGTTGTCTTTACTGGCGAGATTCCCGCCCGCTGTATACAGGCATACCGTACTGATCTGGCCTTTTACACCAACGGGCAGAGCGTATGCCTTACAGAACTGAAAGGGTATCAGGCCGCTGTCGGTCAGCCGGTCATCCAGCCCCGCCGTCCAAACAGCCGCCTGGACAAGGTGCGCCATATGTTTCAGAAGGTAATGTAAAGATACATAATCGTCAAGACGGCAACAATCAGAAGTTATGGAGGGTAACAATGGAATATAGTAAGGAAGATTTAATGGAAGCAAAAAAGCAAATTTGGGGAGTGGGAGAGAACATGGGAACAGAGGAAAGTAAAAAAATCTGGGAGGAGAACGCACAATTTTGGGATAATGCAATGGGTGACGAATCTAATGAATTTCACAGAGAGGTAGTGCGTCCCAAAGTAACGGAACTTCTATCTCCTAATCCTGCGGATTACATTTTGGATATTGCGTGTGGCAATGGAAATTATTCTTCGTATCTTGCACAAAGAGGCGCTTCGGTTGTCGCTTTTGATTACAGCAAAAAAATGATAGAATTGGCTAAAAGACGGCAATCACAATATGCAAAACAAATTGAATTTTGTGTGGCGGATGCGACCGATAGAAAAAGTATATTAGAATTAAAAAGAAATCGAGCCTTTACGAAAGCAGTTTCTAATATGGCAATTATGGATATTACGGATATTGAACCACTTCTTATGGCTGTTTATGAACTGTTGCAGGAAAGCGGAATTTTTGTCTTTGCAACGCAACACCCTTGTTTTGTCACGTTGACTGAAAAATATATGACACCGCACAGTTACTATGATATAGCGATTGAAGGGCAACCGAAAGAGCAGATTTATTATCATCGTTCCATACAAGATATTTTTAACCTTTGTTTTAGAGCTGGATTTGTCATTGATGGATTTTATGAAGAATGTTTTAAAACCAACAAAGAAATTCCTATGGTAATGATAGTAAGGCTTAAGAAGGTAAAACGTGATAGCTTAAAATAAATTCAAGTTTGTCGGGTAAATAGCAAACCCAGCCGAGCCAGTCAACGGTCAAGATGAACGGCGCATATGCGCAGCCGTTGACAGCCCCGCCCGCCTTTGCTGGTAGGCAATCAAGGGGCGACAGCAAGAAGTGCCACCGCCCCGCACTATTATTCAGAAAGGGGAATTTCCATGACCGACCAGATAGCCTATCAAGAATATATCCAGCGCAGGTACAACGCCTTTTGCAAGACTGTTATCCGCTGTGCCGCCTTGGACAAGATTTTGAAGCTTAAACGGCAATGGGAACGGCAAGTTTCCCTTGACTATCTGATGAACGAGAAGTTTGTCCAGTTTGCCGCGTCGGAGCCGGACGAGGAATACCCATTTACCGTCTGCGGTCAGACCGTCCTGCTCTGCAACGCCGCCCTTGCCGACGCGATCTCTGTTTTGCCGGAGCAGACGCGGGAAGAAATCCTGCGCTATTACTTTCTGCGCCAGCCGCAGCGCGTGATCGGCGCGTGTATTGGCCGGTCACGCAGCACAGCGGGGCGGCATATCCAGCTTGCCTTGCAGCGGCTACGCGAAGAAATGGGGGTGAGCCGGTATGAGTAGACTTCTCCCCTATGAAACAATCCTCAAAGCCCGTGAGGGCGACCCAGAAGCCGTGAACGCTGTCCTGCTCCACTACGCCGGATATATCCGCTATTTCTCAAAAGTGAACGGGCAGGTCAACGCCGAGGTGGAGGACTATGTAAAGCAGCGGTTAATTGACTGTCAATTCAAGTTCCGGCTTGACGAACCACCGGACAAGTCATAAAAACTGAATACCAGCCGCCACCGACGCGGCCAGCGAAAGCAGTAAGTCTTGAAAAAGATTTACTGCTTTTTTTGTTGTCCGGCTCCGCTCCCGGCCATTTTGCCCCCTGCCGGTTGTAGTAGTAAGCGAGGAGGGAATTTTTCTGCCCTGGTGTTTGGCATTTGGAGCATTTACCCGTAGTAGAGGGCAAAGAGAAAGGATTTCTCCAACACCGGGTAGAAACCACTGCGTCCGGTGTCATTTTAGCGAAAGCGGGCAGGAATGCCCTTTACAGGATTAGTAGTAGCAGAAAAAGAGAAACAAACTTTTGTGGTTGCAGTTTTCCAAAAAAGTGGCGGACGGAAGTGAGAGAAAGTTTGCAGTCACGGAGAGCAAGTTTCTACCACGGTGCCAAAATCCGCAATTCTGCGGTTTTGCCCCTCGCGGGAAACTTGTTGGGGAGTGCCTTCCCCAAACCCTGCTTTGCGGCTTGCGCCGCTTATCCCCGCCGCGCTCATGCGGCAAGAAAGGAGGTCACGACCATGCGAAAGAAATACAACACGCCCCACCGCAGCCGCGTTGTGAAAACCCGGCTGTCCGAAGAAGAATACGCCGACTTCACAGCGCGGCTTGCGCCCTATGGTATCAGCCAGTCCGAATTTCTCCGGCAGGCGATACGGCGCACCGCCATACGCCCCGTTATCCATGTGTCAGCGGTCAATGACGAGCTGCTTTCCGCTGTCGGGAAACTCACAGCCGAGTACGGCAGGATCGGCGGCAACCTCAACCAGATAGCCCGGTATCTGAATGAGTACGGCGCGCCCTACAATGCGCTGTCCGGTGAGGTACGCGCCGCCATAGCCGACCTTGCCGCCCTCAAGTATGAAGTCCTCAAGAAAGTAGGTGACGCAGTTGGCAACACTCAAGCATATCAACTCTAAAAACGCCGACTACGGAGCCGCCGAGCAATACCTGCTTTTTGAGCATGACGAGTTTACCATGAAACCCGTCCTTGATGAAACCGGCAGGCTTATCCCCCGCGAGGACTACCGGCTGTCCACGCTGAACTGCGGCGGGGAGGATTTTGCCGTTGCCTGTATGCGAGCAAATCTCCGCTATGAGAAGAACCAGCGGCGGGAAGATGTGAAAAGCCACCACTATATCATCAGCTTTGACCCACGGGACGGCCCGGACAACGGCTTGACCGTAGACCGGGCGCAGGAGTTGGGCGAGAAGTTTTGCGCCGAGCATTTCCCCGGCCACCAAGCCCTTGTATGCACCCACCCGGACGGGCATAACCACAGCGGAAATATCCATGTGCATATCGTCATTAACAGCCTGCGGATTGAGGAAGTGCCGTTCCTGCCCTACATGGACAGGCCAGCCGACACGAAAGCCGGTTGCAAGCACCGCTGTACCGACGCGGCCTTGCGCTACTTCAAGTCCGAAGTCATGGAGATGTGCCACCGGGAGGGGCTTTACCAAATCGACCTCTTGAACGGCAGCAAGAACCGCGTCACAGACCGGGAGTATTGGGCGCAGAAAAAGGGACAGGCCGCACTGGACAGGCAGAACGCCCCCATGATTGCAGGCGGTATCACGCCCCGGCAGACCAAGTTTGAAACGAACAAGGAGAAGCTGCGGCAGACCATACGCGCCGCGCTGTCTACAGCGGCCTCATTCGAGGACTTTTCCTCTCTGCTGCTGCGGGAGGGCGTGGCCGTCAAGGAGAGCCGGGGGCGGCTTTCCTACCTTACGCCGGACAGGACAAAGCCCATTACCGCCCGGAAGCTGGGTGACGACTTTGACCGCGCCGCTGTCCTTGCCGTTTTGGAGCAGAACGCCGCCAGAGCCACAGAAAAGGCCGCGGCCATACTCGAATACCCCCGGCGTGGGAAAACCGGCATACAGCCCACAAAAGCCCCTCAAACCGCCCCGAAACAGGACGGTGTGCAGCGGCTTGTGGACATTGAGCAGAAGAAAGCCGAGGGCAAAGGCCGGGGCTATGAACGCTGGGCGACCATGCACAACCTCAAACAAATGGCCGCGACGCTGAATGTGTATCAGGAATACGGCTTCACTTCCCCGGAGCAGTTGGAAGCCGCCGTTGATACCGCCTATCAGGAAATGCGCCAGACCAGCGGCAAGCTGAAAGCACTGGAAACGAAGCTGCAAGGGAAAAAGGAGTTGCAGCGGCAGGTACTTGCCTACGCCAAGACCAAGCCCGCCCGCGACGGGCTGAAAGCGCAGAAATCCGAGAAAGCCCGCGCCGCATACCGGCAGGCACATGAGAGCGATTTTATCATAGCCGACGCAGCCGCCCGGTATTTCCGGGAGCATGGCATTACCAAGCTGCCCGCCCGGAAAGCGTTGCAGGACGAGATCGAGCAGCTTGTTTCCAAGAAATCCAGCCTGTATAACACCTACCACGAACAGAAGCAGCGGTACACGGAGTTGCAGACCGTCAAGCGGAACATCGACCAGATTTTGCGCCGGAGCGAGCCGCACCGCAGAAAGGAGCAGAGCCATGAGCGATAAGCTGCCGAGAATGGACTACCGCCAGCACCGGCGGGCGCGGCGGCTGGTGCATGAGTGCTGTAACTACGACGAGGGGAACTGCCTGCTGTTGGACGACGGGGAGCCTTGCGTATGCGTCCAGAGCATTTCCTTTTCCCTCATGTGCCGCTGGTTCCGTGTGGCTGTCCTGCCCCTTGACGGGGAGCTGGCCGCAGCCCTCTTGTACCGGGGGAGCCGGAAACGGTGCGCCGTCTGCGGCGCGGCCTTTGTCCCCAAATCCAACCGGGGAAAATACTGCCCCGGCTGCGCCGGACGCATGAAGAAAATCAAAGCCGCCGAGCGAAAGCGGAAACAAAGGCAGAAATGTCACGCTTTAGAGCCTTTCAAACCCGCATAAATCAAGGCTTTTTTCGTGGGTGTCAAAGGGTACGCGATACATTTATCCTTTTCCCCCGGAAACGCCGTCCTAAATGCGTACAAACCGCCAAAATCAACCCGAACACAGGGAGGTGATCCTATCGCTGATTATATCATGGCAGACACGAAGCTGCCCGCCTATCTGCCCTATCCCCGTTTCCTGCTGAAAATGGAGATTTCCCAGACCGCCAAGCTGCTCTATGCGCTGCTGTTAGACCGCTCCACCCTCTCCCAGAAGAACAAGTGGCAGGACGGCGAGGGCAGGATTTATATTATCTATCCCATCGCGGAGATAGCCGAAATACTGGATAAAGGCAGCACCACCATAAAGGGGGCGCTGAATGAACTGGACACGGCGGGGCTGCTGGAACGGGAACGGGGCGGCTTCTCCGCACCGAACCGGCTATATGTGAAAGTGCCACGTGTGCCACAGGTACAGTTTTCCGACCAACTGATGGCCGGAAAACCGACCCTCACAGAGCCGGAAAACCGACCTACTGATGGTCAGAAAACCGACCTTATGATGGTCGGAAAACCGTCCCCTAACCAAACTACTATAAACAACCTTACAGAGAGCCAAACAATGGGAGCGAGTGGGGAGCCGCCCGCACCCTATGGCCGATACCAGAATATTTTTCTGTCAAAGACCGAATACGACGAGTTGCAGGCAGAGTACCCCGACAGGCTGGAACGGTTCATCGAGGAAATGAGCCGCTACCTTGCCGCCAGCGGGAAAAGCTACCAGAACTATGCCGCCGCCCTTCGGATATGGGCGGGGAACGACAAAAAGGGCGCCCCGAAAAAGGGCATCCCTGACTACTCATGCAAGGAGGGCGAGAGTTTATGAAGAACGAAATCAACGCTGTTTTGGAGAATATGACGACTGCCACCCCGGAGCCGGAGGACTACACCGGCGAGGACGGTTTACTGTACTGCGGCAGGTGCCGCAAGCCGAAAGAAGCCTATTTTGCGCCGGATAAGGCCGCTATCTTTGGCCGCGACCGCCACCCGGCAGAGTGCGACTGCCAGAGAGCCGCCCGCGAGGAACGGGAGGCCGCCGAGAAGCGGCGCAGGCACTTTGACACCGTGGAGGAACTGAAACGCCGGGGCTTTACCGACCCCACCATGCGGGACTGGACTTTTGAGAACGACAACGGCAGGAACCCGCAGGCCGGGATTGCCCGCCGGTATGTGGAACACTGGGAGGATATGCGAGCCGACAATATCGGCTGCCTGTTCTGGGGCGGCGTGGGAACCGGGAAAAGCTACCTTGCGGGCTGTATCGCAAACGCCCTTATGGAGAAAGAAATCCCCGTCCACATGACGAATTTTGCCCTTATCCTCAACGACCTTGCCGCCAGCTTTGAGAACCGCAACGAGTACATTTCCCGCCTTTGCCGCTATCCGCTGCTTATCATTGACGACTTCGGCATGGAGCGCGGCACCGAGTACGGGCTGGAACAGGTTTTCAATGTGATTGACAGCCGTTACCGCAGCGGCAAGCCGCTGATCGTCACGACCAACCTCACGCTGGACGACCTGCGGAACCCGGAGGACACCGCCCATTCCCGGATTTATGACCGCCTGCTTTCCATGTGCGTCCCGGTACGCTTTACCGGCGACAACTTCCGGCAGGAAGCCGCGCAGCGGAAAATGGAGAGCATGAAGAAACTGATTACCGACTGAAAGGAGTATTGCCTATGACAGATAACAAGCAGCACGACACCCGCACCGCCCGCCGCCCCGACTGCGTGACGGAAATCCGCATGGGCAATTCCGTCCTTGTCGTGTCCGGCTATTTCAAGAAAGACACCACGACCACCGCCGCCGACAAAATGGCGCGGGTACTGGAAGCGGAAGCCGCTGCTACACAAAAACCGGCAATTTGACAAACCATAAAGAAGCTGATTTTACACTTTTGCCGCTATACAGCCCCCGCTATTCCGTGGTACAATAAAGCTACGGAATAGTGGGGCTGGCTGTCGGAAACGGAGGATTTTATGTTAAGACAAGCCACCCAAAACCTCATTACCGCCCTTTATCCGAGATTGTCCCATGAGGACGAATTGCAAGGTGAGAGTAATTCCATATCGAACCAAAAAAGGATACTCGAAGCCTTTGCAAAACAGAATGGCTTTACCAACCTGCGCTGGTACACCGACGACGGCTTTTCCGGCGCGAACTTCCAGCGCCCCGGTTTTCAAGCCATGCTTGCAGACATTGAAGCCGGGAAAGTGGGTACGGTCATCGTCAAGGACATGAGCCGGTTAGGGCGAAACTACTTGCAGGTAGGGTTTTACACGGAAATGCTGTTCCCTCAAAAGGGAGTGCGTTTTATCGCTGTCAACGACAATGTGGACAGCGCAAACGGCGGCATGGACAACGATTTTACCCCTCTGCGAAATCTGTTCAACGAATGGCTGGTGAGAGATACGAGCAAGAAAATCAAAGCAGTAAAACGAGCAAAAGGCATGAGCGGCAAGCCCGTTACCAGCAAGCCGGTCTATGGCTATCTCATGGACGAGGACGAGAACTATCTCGTTGACGAGGAAACCGCGCCGGTTGTCCAGCAGATATACCAGCTTTGCCTTGCCGGGAATGGCCCGACCAAGATTGCCCGTATGCTTACGGAGCAGCAAATCCCTACGCCGGGAACGCTGGAATACCGCAGGACGGGCAGCACCCGCCGCTACCACCCCGGCTATGAGTGCAAATGGGCGACGAACACCGTTGTTCA
The DNA here is from genome assembly GCF_963931595.1 of uncultured Subdoligranulum sp. Lineage (GTDB taxonomy): Bacteria > Bacillota > Clostridia > Oscillospirales > Ruminococcaceae > Gemmiger. Next base: position 2,007,924 of record NZ_OZ007030.1, on the reverse strand, counting down.
TATCCTCGAAAACCGGGAGTACACCGGCTGTCTGGTAAACTTCAAGACGGAGAAGCCCTCTTACAAGGTCAAGCACAGTGTAGAGAACCCCGTAGAGAAGCAGGCCATTTTTGAGAACCACCATGAGCCTATCATAGACCGGGAAACATGGGAGCGCGTGCAGGAGTTACGCAAGCAGCGCAAACGCCCGAACCGCTATGATGAAGTGGGGCTGTTCTCCGGTATGCTGTTCTGCGCCGACTGCGGTCATGTGATGTACCAGCAGCGGTATCAGAACAAAACCCGCAAGCAGGACTGTTACATCTGCGGCAGCTACAAGAAGCGCACCCGCGACTGTACGGCGCACTTTATCCGCACCGACCTGTTGACCGCCGGTGTCCTCTCCAATCTCCGGCAAGTGACCGAATACGCCGCCAAGCACGAGAGCCGCTTTGTGAAGCTGCTTATCCAGCAGAATGAAATCGGCGGCAAGAGAAAGACCGCCGCAGCCACCAAGCAGCTTGAACAGGCACAGGAGCGCATTGCCGAAGTGAGCCGCATTATCAAGCGGCTGTATGAGGACAATGTGAACGGCAAAATCAGCGACGAGCGTTTCATGGAACTGTCGGCAGACTATGAGCAGGAGCAGCGGGAACTGAAAGACCGCGCCGCCGCTTTGCAGGCCGAACTGGACAAGTCGCAGGCCGCCACCGTCAACGCGGAAAAGTTTATGGGTATCGTCCGAAAGCACCTTGCCTTTGAGGAACTTACCCCCACCCTCTTGCGGGAAATGATTGAAAAAATCGTCGTGCATGAGTGCAGCTATGACGAGGACGGCACCCGCAGGCAGGACATTGAGATTTATTACAGCTTTGTCGGCAAGATTGACTTGCCCGAAGCCTAACGCCCGACCCATCCGACACAGCCCTTTGTGCCGGATAGGAACGGCAAAATTTTTTACACTTCTATTACTTCTTTATCGCACATAAGCAAAGTCCCAGGGCATGAAGCAGCTCATGGCTGGCGCTGGCGTCGCCGTGGTCGGCATGGTCCTCGTACCCCTGCTCTCCAGCCTGTTCACCGTCTGATCGCTCCCGTCGTTAAGCTGTCATAAGAAATCCTTGCCGCCCCTGCCCCCAAGCGGGGGCGGCTGAAAGGAGGTTGACACCGTATGGATTTCTTACTCGATGCCCTTACTGACTGGCTCAAGGAAATGTTGGTAGGCGGCATTATGAGCAACTTATCGGGGATGTTCGATAGCGTGAACCAGCAGGTCGCAGACATTGCGACACAGGTGGGCCAGACCCCTCAGGGCTGGAACGGGAGTATTTTCAGCATGATCCAAAATCTCTCCAACTCCATCATGGTGCCGATTGCTGGCGTGATCCTGGCTATCGTGATGACGCTGGAGCTGATTCAGATGATTACCGACAAGAACAACCTGCATGATGTGGACACCTGGATGATCTTCAAATGGGTGTTCAAATCTGCCGCTGCCATCCTCATCGTCTCAAACACCTGGAACATCGTGATGGGCGTGTTTGACGCAGCTCAAAGTGTGGTGGCGCAGGCGGCGGGCATCATCGGTTCCGACGCTTCCATCGACATCTCCTCTGTCATGACCGATATGGAGTCCCGGCTGATGGATATGGACCTGGGGCCGCTGTTCGGCCTGTGGTTCCAGTCGCTCTTTATCGGCATTACCATGTGGGCGCTTTACATTTGTATCTTTATCGTGATTTATGGCCGTATGATTGAGATTTACCTTGTGACCTCGGTGGCTCCCATCCCTATGGCCACCATGATGGGCAAGGAATGGGGCGGTATGGGCCAGAACTATCTGCGCTCGTTGATCGCCCTGGGCTTCCAGGCATTTCTCATCATCGTCTGTGTGGCGATCTACGCCGTGCTGGTGCAGAGTATTGCCACCGAATCCGACATCATTATGGCCATCTGGAGCTGCGTGGGCTATACGGTCCTGTTGTGCTTTACGCTCTTTAAGACCGGCAGCCTCGCAAAATCCGTTTTCAATGCACATTAACCAGGAAGGAGGTAATCCCTTTGGCTTATGTACCTGTACCCAAGGATCTTACGAAAGTCAAAACCAAGGTCGCGTTCAACTTAACCAAGAGGCAGCTTGTCTGCTTCGGCGGCGGTGCGCTGATCGGCGTACCGCTTTTCTTCCTGCTCCGGGGGCCTGTGGGAAACAGCGTGGCTGCCATGTGTATGATGCTGGTCATGCTGCCCTTCTTCATGCTGGCGATGTATGAAAAACACGGTCAGCCCCTGGAAAAGATCGTGGGCAATATCATCAAGGTGGCCGTCATCCGGCCCAAGGAGCGCCCGTATCAGACCAACAACTTCTATGCCGTTTTGGAACGGCAGGAAAAACTCGACAAGGAGGTGTATGACATTGTTCACGGTAATCAAAAGCTGGCTGCACCGGCTGTTCGGAAAAGACGAAAAGACCGCGCAGCCGGTTAATCAGAAAAAGATGAAAAAGCTGTCCCGCGCCGACAGAAAGCAGATCGAGGCTGCCATTGCCCGTGCCAATCGCACAGACAAAAAGAAAAAATCGGCTCAGGACAGTATCCCCTATGAACGGATGTGGCCGGACGGCATCTGCCGTGTGGCAGGCAGCCGCTACACAAAGACCATCCAATTCCAGGACATCAACTATCAGCTCTCGCAGAACGAGGACAAGACAGCGATCTTCGAGGGCTGGTGCGATTTCCTCAACTACTTCGACAGCTCCATTCAGTTCCAGCTGTCCTTTTTGAACCTGGCAGCCTCTGAGGAGACCTTTGCCCGCGCCATCAACATTCCTCTCCAGGGGGATGATTTTGACAGCATCCGGGTGGAGTACACCACCATGCTGCAAAACCAGCTGGCAAGAGGCAACAACGGTCTTATCAAGACCAAGTACCTGACTTTCGGCATCGACGCCGACAGCCTCAAGGCCGCCAAGCCCCGTCTGGAGCGCATTGAGACCGACATTCTCAACAACTTCAAACGCCTGGGCGTGGCCGCCGAGACCCTGGACGGCAAGGCGCGGCTGGCACAGCTTCACGGCATTTTCCACATGGATGAACAGGTGCCGTTCCGCTTTGAATGGGACTGGCTGGCTCCGTCCGGTCTGTCCACCAAGGATTTCATCGCGCCGTCCGGCTTCGAGTTCCGCACCGGCAAACAGTTCCGTATGGGTAAAAAATACGGGGCTGTTTCTTTTTTGCAGATCCTCGCCCCGGAGCTGAATGACCGGATGCTGGCGGATTTTCTGGATATGGAAAGCTCTCTGATCGTCAGCCTGCATATCCAGTCCGTAGATCAGATCAAGGCCATCAAGACGGTCAAGCGGAAAATCACCGACCTGGATAAATCCAAAATTGAGGAACAGAAAAAAGCCGTCCGCGCCGGATATGACATGGACATCATTCCCTCCGACCTTGCCACCTACGGTGCCGAGGCCAAGAAGCTCTTGCAGGATTTGCAGAGCCGAAACGAGCGAATGTTCCTTGTGACCTTCCTGGTGCTGAACACGGCGGACAATCCCCGGCAGCTGGGCAACAATGTGTTCCAGGCCAGTTCCATCGCACAGAAGTACAACTGCCAGCTGACAAGGCTTGACTTCCAGCAGGAAGAAGGGCTGATGTCTGCGCTGCCCTTGGGCCTCAATCAGATCGAGATTCAGCGGGGGCTGACCACCAGTTCCACGGCTATCTTTGTTCCGTTCACCACCCAGGAGCTTTTCCAGAACGGCAAAGAGGCGCTGTACTACGGTATCAACGCCCTGTCCAACAACCTCATCATGGTGGACCGCAAGCTGCTGAAAAACCCCAATGGACTGATTCTCGGCACCCCTGGTTCCGGCAAGTCCTTCAGCGCCAAGCGCGAGATCGCCAACTGTTTCCTGCTCACCAATGATGACATCATTATCTGCGACCCGGAGGCCGAGTACGCGCCCTTGGTGGAGCGCCTGCATGGGCAGGTCATCAAGATTTCGCCCACCAGCAGCAATTACATTAACCCTATGGATTTGAACCTGGACTACTCGGACGATGAAAGTCCGCTGTCTCTCAAGTCCGACTTCATCCTGTCTCTGTGCGAGCTGATCGTAGGCGGCAAAGAGGGCTTGCAGCCGGTTCAGAAAACCATCATTGACCGCTGTGTGCGGCTGGTGTATCAGGACTATCTCAATGACCCCCGCCCGGAGAATATGCCCATCCTGGAGGACCTCTACAACCTGCTGCGGGCGCAGGACGAGAAAGAGGCGCAGTACATCGCCACGGCGCTGGAAATCTATGTGACCGGCTCCCTCAATGTGTTTAACCATCAGAGCAATGTGGACATCAACAACCGTATCGTCTGCTACGACATCAAGGAGCTGGGCAAGCAGCTGAAAAAGATCGGTATGCTGGTGGTCCAGGACCAAGTGTGGAACCGCGTTACCATCAACCGTACTGCCCACAAATCCACCCGTTACTACATCGACGAGATGCACCTGCTGCTGAAAGAGGAACAGACCGCCGCCTACACGGTGGAGATTTGGAAGCGGTTCAGAAAATGGGGCGGCATCCCCACCGGCATCACGCAGAATGTCAAAGACTTGCTTTCTTCCCGCGAGGTGGAGAACATCTTTGAGAACTCCGACTTCGTGTATATGCTCAACCAGGCGGGCGGGGACCGGCAGATTCTCGCCAAGCAGCTGGGCATTTCCCCTCACCAGCTTTCCTATGTGACCCACTCCAGCGAGGGCGAGGGCCTGCTGTTCTATGGCTCCACGATCCTGCCTTTCGTGGACCATTTCCCCAAGAACACCGAGCTGTACCGCATTATGACCACCAAACCCCAGGAACTGAAAAAGGAGGATGAATGACCATGAAACCCAACACCGAACTGAATACCATGATGTTTTTTGACGATGCCCTGGAGGGTGAGCGCACCCAGCTGCTCACCGAGCTGGCCGATGCCGTCAGCGAGACCCGCACGGCGGCGGATCAGGCTGCGGAGCTGAACGAGGACGGCGAAGCGGGCCTGCTGCGCCTGACGGAAATCTGGTGCGCCATGAACGGCGTCCCGGCCATCGTCATCTTCGAGGGCGGGCAGTCCGAGCTGCTGGCCAATGTGGTGGCGCAGATCTACGCCCATCTGCTTCAGCACCCCTCCCGTGACCCTGTGGGGCTGGCCGTCTATGTGGAGCTGCGCTACATGACGGCCTCCCTCATGTTGGGGGAATGGTTTGAATAAGGAACCGCGCCTGCGCTTTACGGACGAGGAACGGGCTGACCCGGCTCTGGAGAAGCCCATCCGTAAGGCGGACAAGGCCGCCGCCAAAGCAGACAAGGCGCAGGCCAAAATCCCCAAAAAGCAGGTCCGGCAAAAGACGGTGGACCCGGAGACCGGCAAAGTGACCACCAAGCTGGTGCTGGAGGACAAGAAGAAGCCGCCCTCCAAATTGTCCCATGCGGTGCGGGATACCCCCGCCAATGCCGCTCTGGGGAAGCTCCACAAGGAAATCCGGGAGACCGAACAGGACAATGTGGGCGTGGAGAGCGCCCACAAGTCCGAGGAGGCTGCCGAGACCGGCGTTAGGCTTGCACGGGAAGGCTACCGCAGCCACAAGTTGAAGCCCTACCGCAAGGCGGCCCAGGCCGAGCAGAAGCTGGAGAAGGCCAATGTGAACGCCTTGTATCAGAAGTCCCTGCGGGAAAATCCCCAGCTTGCCAGCAACCCCATCTCCCGCTGGCAGCAGAAACAGGCCATCAAAAAGGAATACGCTGCCGCCAAGCGCGCCGGTCAAGCTGTCGGGAACACCGCCAAGACTGCGGAGGCCACCGGCATGGCGGCCAAGGCGGTCAAGGAGAAAGCCCAGCAAGCGGGCGCGTTTGTCATGCGCCACAAAAAGGGCTTTTTGATTGCGGGTGCGATCTTCCTGCTGGTCTGTATGCTGCTCAACACCATGTCCTCCTGCTCCATGATGGCGCAGAGTATCGGTTCCGTGGTGTCCGGCACCACCTACCCGTCGGATGATCCTGAGCTGGTGGCGGTGGAGGCCGACTACGCTGCCAAAGAAACGGCGCTGCAAGCCGAGATCGACAACATCGAAAGCAGCCATCCGGGGTATGACGAGTACCGCTATGACCTGGATATGATCGGGCATGACCCCCATGAGCTGGCAGCCTACCTGTCCGCCGTGCTGCAAGGCTATACCCGGCAGAGCGCCCAGGCCGAGCTGGAGCGCGTGTTCGACGCACAGTATGAACTGACGCTTACCGAGGAAGTGGAGATACGATACCGCACCGAAACTTCCACGGACTCCGTGACCGGCGAGACGACCACCGAGGAAGTCCCGTATGAGTATTACATTCTGAATGTGAAGCTCACCAGCAAGCCCATATCTTCCGTGGCTTCGGAGCTGCTAACCCCGGAACAGCTGGAAATGTACCAGGTGTACCGGCAGACGCTGGGCAACAAGCCGCTGATCTTCGGCGGCGGCTCCCCGGATACGAGCAACTCCGAGGACCTGACCGGCGTGGTATTCGTCAACGGCACCCGCCCCGGCAATCAGGCCGTGGTGGACATAGCCAAAAGTCAGGTGGGCAATGTGGGCGGTCAGCCCTACTGGAGCTGGTACGGCTTCAATTCCCGTGTGGAATGGTGCGCCTGCTTCGTGTCCTGGTGCTACGGCCAGATGGGGCTGTCCGAGCCGCGCTTTGCCGCCTGCCAGTCCCAGGGTATTCCGTGGTTCCAGTCTCACGGACAATGGGGCGGGCGTGATTACGCCAATATCGCCCCCGGCGACGCCATCTTCTTTGACTGGGACCTGGATGGCAGCGCCGACCATGTGGGCCTTGTGGTCGGCACAGACGGCAGCCGGGTCTACACCGTGGAGGGCAATTCTGGCGACGCCTGCAAGATCAAGAGTTATTCCCTGTCCTACGAGTGCATCAAGGGCTACGGCCTGATGAACTGGTAAGGCCGATTTATGAGAAAAGGAGTGATTGAAATGGCTAAGAACAAAATCCAGCGCATTGACCAGGAGATTGCCAAGGTCCGCGAGAAGATCGCGGAGTACCAGGACAAGCTGAAAACCCTGGAGGCGCAGAAAACCGAGGCGGAGAACCTGGAAATCGTTCAGATGGTGCGCGCCCTGCGGCTGACCCCGGAGCAGCTGAACGCCATGCTCTCCGGTGGTACGGTCCCTGGCATGGCCGCTGCCTCCGCCAACTACAACGAACAGGAGGATACCGACCATGAAGAATAAGAAAATTTTCAAAACCCTTTCGGCCCTCTGCGCCGCCCTGGTGCTGATGATGGGCCTTTCCGTGACTGCCTTTGCCCAGGGAACGGAAGAACTTCCGGCGGAGGATGCCACCAACGACAGCAATGTGGTCGTGGAGGAAACCGAGGACAGTCCGGCCCTGACCCCGGATGGCAACGCCGCCCTGGTGGATGATTTCGGCGACAACAAGCAGCTCATCACCGTCACCACCAAGGCAGGCAACTACTTCTACATCCTCATTGACCGGGCCAACGAGGACAAGGAAACCGCTGTCCACTTCTTAAACCAGGTGGACGAGGCGGACCTGATGGCGCTGATGGAGGACGGTCAGACCACCCAGGAGCAGCCCGCCACCTGTACCTGTACGGAGAAATGTGTGGCCGGTGCGGTGAATACGGCCTGCCCGGTGTGTGCCACCAATATGAGCGCCTGCACGGGTAAGGAGCCGGAACCGGAGACCCCGGAAGAAACCCCGGAACCGGAAGAACCGGCGCAGAAACCCGCAGGACTGAATCCGGCCATTCTTTTGGCGGTGCTGGCTCTGATGGGTGGCGGCGGCGCTTTTGCCTACTTTAAGCTGGTAAAAAGCAGACCCAAGACCAAGGGCAACGACAATTTGGACGATTATGACTACGGCGAGGATGATACCGATCAGGAGGACGAGGACTCCTGGGAGACCGAGGAATCTGACGAGCCGGACGCTGACGGGGGCGGCGACGAGGAAAGCGAGGACAAGACGGTTTGACCCGCTTCACCGACAGCCCCTATGAACGCATGATGACACGCAGGCCGGAGGGCGGGAAGGAAACTTCCCGTCCTCCTACTTTATCTCCCGGCCACCCCTGTTATGGCTGCGGAAATTACCGTGACGGTCAGCCCTGCGTGGGATTCTGCCACCGGCAGCTGACCGCATGGCTGCGGGAAAGGAGGATGAAAAACCATGAAGCTGGTGATCGCTGAGAAACCGTCCGTTGCCCAAAGTCTGGCCGCCGTGATTGGGGCCACCGCCCGCAAGGACGGCTATCTGGAGGGCGGCGGCTGGCGGGTCAGCTGGTGTGTGGGCCATCTGGCTGGTCTGGCCGACGCCGACGCTTATAACCCGGACTACGCCAAGTGGCGCTATGACGATCTGCCCATTCTGCCGGAACCCTGGCAGATGGTGGTGAGCAAGGACAAGAAGAAACAGTTTGATGTGCTGAAGCAGCTGATGAACGCCCCGGATGTGACCGAAGTGGTAAACGCCTGCGACGCCGGACGCGAGGGGGAGCTGATCTTCCGCAGCGTCTATGAGCTGGCGGGCTGCCAGAAGCCCATGAAGCGGCTCTGGATTTCCTCAATGGAGGATTCCGCCATCCGGGAGGGCTTTGCAAACCTGCGCCCCGGTGCAGACTATGACGGCCTGCGGGATGCGGCCCTCTGCCGCGCCAAAGCGGACTGGCTGGTGGGTATCAATGCCACCCGGCTGTTTTCCGTGCTGTACCACCGGACCCTCAACATCGGACGTGTCATGTCCCCGACGCTGGCCCTCATTGTCCAGCGAGAAGCCGAGATCGACACCTTCAAGCCGGTGCCATTCTACACGGTCACACTGGAGCTGCCCGGTTTCACCGTTTCCGGGGAGCGCATGGCAGACAAGGCTGCCGCCCAACAGCTGAAAACGGCCTGCCAAGGTGCGGCTGCCACAGTGAAAAAAGTGGGGCGCAAAAACAAATCCGAGAAGCCGCCCGCCCTCTATGACCTGACCACCCTCCAACGGGACGCCAACCGGCTGCTGGGGTTCACCGCCCAGCAAACCCTGGACTACCTGCAAAATTTGTATGAAAAGAAGCTCTGTACCTACCCTCGGACGGACAGCCGCTATCTGACTTCGGATATGGCGGCGAGTCTACCGGAGCTGGTCCAGCTCACTGCCGGGGCGATGCCCTTTTCCAATGGCATGGAGATTGCCTGCAATGCCGCCCAGATTGTCAACGACAAGAAAGTGACCGACCATCATGCAGTGATCCCTACCCGCAACCTCCAGGGCGCGGACCTGTCCGGCCTGCCGGTGGGCGAAAAGGCGGTGCTGGAGTTGGTGGCTCTGCGCCTGCTGTGCGCCGTGGCCCAGCCCTATACCTTTGCGGAAACCGCCGTTGTTGTCGAGTGCGCCGGAGCGGAGTTTACTGCCAAAGGCCGCACAGTGAAAAATTACGGCTGGCGGGCGCTGGACGCTGCCTATCGCGCAGGGCTGAAGAATGTGGAGCAGGACAAAGAACCCGAGGACAAGGCTCTGCCTGAGCTGTCTGAAGGTCAGACGCTGCCCCTTTCTGGTGCTACCGTCAAGGAGGGCAAGACCACCCCGCCCAAGCACTTCACCGAAGATACGCTACTCTCCGCAATGGAGACTGCCGGGAAGGACGATATGCCGGAGGATGCCGAGCGCAAGGGCCTGGGGACCCCGGCCACCCGCGCCGGGATTCTGGAAAAGCTGGTTTCCACCGGCTTTTTGGAGCGCAAAAAGAGCAAGAAAACCGTGCAGCTCATGCCATCCCATGACGCGGTATCCCTTATCACCGTGTTGCCGGAGCAGCTGCAATCGCCCCTTCTGACTGCTGAGTGGGAGTACCGGCTGGGTGAGATCGAGCGTGGCGAGCTGGCCCCGGAGGATTTCATGGCTGGGATTAGTGCCATGCTCAAAGAACTTGTGGGAACCTATCAAGCTATCAAGGGAACGGAGTATTTGTTCAGCCCTTCCCACGAAGTGGTGGGCAAATGCCCCCGCTGTGGCGGAGAGGTTGCAGAAATGCAAAAAGGCTTCTTCTGTCAGACAGAATCTTGCAAATTTGCAATTTGGAAAAACAACAAGTGGTGGGAGATGAAGCACAAGCAACCTACCAAAGCCATCGTAACGGCACTGCTCAAAGATGGCCGCGCTCATGTGAGGGGCTTGTACTCCGAGAAAACCGGCAAGACCTACGATGCCACTGTGGTGTTGGCGGATGATGGGCAGTACGCCAACTTCAAGCTGGAGTTTGACCAGCAGAAAGGTGGCAAACGATGAAGCTCTCACGCTATGAACAGGAAACCATCATCCTCTACAACCAGGCCGAAGCCACCGCCGAGGTCTATACCCATGACCCCCGGCTGCTGGAGAAGCTGCGGCGACTGGCAGAGAAATACCCGGACCAGATTGTGAAAAAGGACCGCCAGACCTTTCTCGTTCCCAAACGCTGTGTGTCCGTCCGGGAACCTTACAGCGCCGAGCGCCGTAAGGCAGCCAGTGAACTGGCCAAGGCTGCCGGATACAGGCCGCCCACCCCCAAGAAAGGCAATGAGTAAGCATGGCTGAAAGTGTCTTTGAGGCTGTCAAGCAGTCCATCACCGTCCGAGAAGCAGCGCAGATGTACGGAATCGAGGTCAACCGGAGCGGCATGGCCTGTTGTCCCTTCCACGATGACAAAAATCCCAGCATGAAGCTGAACGAGGAATATTTTTATTGCTTTGGCTGCGGAGCCACCGGCGATGTGATTGACTTCACAGCGAGGCTCTACAATCTGTCCCCCAAAGAGGCCGCCGAGAAGCTGGCCCAGGATTTTGGCCTGGCTTATGACAGTCAGGCCCCTCCCCGGCGACGCCATGTCCGCCAGAAATCCGAGGCGCAGAAATTCAAGGAGGACCGAGACCATGCCTTTCGTGTCCTGGCCGACTACTTTCATTTGCTCCGCAAGTGGGAAACGGACTACACACCCAAAACACCGGAGGAAAATCCACATCCCCGATTCATGGAGGCAATCCAGAAAAAGGACTATGTGGGCTATCTGCTGGATTTTTTTCTGGAGAACAGCCCGGAGGAGCAAAAGCTGTGGATTGCCGAACATCAATCAGAAATAGCCAAATTGGAAAGGAGAGTGAAATTCATGGCTGATAAGACCACCAATCGAGAACGGTTACAAGAGATCACAGCGGGCATTGAACAGGGTATCAAGGAACTGTTTGAGAGCGAGAAGTATATGCGCTATCTGTCCGTCATGTCCAAGTTCCACCGCTACTCCGTCAACAACACCATGCTCATCTATATGCAGCGCCCGGACGCCACCCTGGTGGCCGGGTTCAACAAGTGGAAAAATCAGTTTGAGCGCCATGTGAAAAAGGGTGAGCATGGTATCACCATCATTGCCCCCACGCCCTACAAAAAGAAGATCGAGGAAATGAAGCGCGACCCGGATACTCATGCACCCATCCTGGACGCGGATGGCAAGGCGGTCATGGAGGAAAAAGAAATTGAAATCCCCATGTTCCGTCCGGTGAAGGTGTTCGATGTGAGCCAGACGGACGGAAAGCCCCTGCCAGAGCTGGCCTCCAGCCTGTCCGGGACGGTGCCGCACTATGAGGCTTTCATGGAAGCTCTGCGCCGCTCGGCTCCGGTTCCCATCGAGTTTGAGCCGATGGCCGAGAACATGGACGGCTATTTCTCCTCTGACCAGCAGCGGATCGCCATCCGGGAAGGCATGAGCGAGGTGCAGACTGTTTCCGCCGCTGTCCATGAGACCGCGCACAGTAAGCTCCACGACCCCAAAAAGTACGAAGCGGAGCCGACCTGGAAGATCGTGATGGTGAGCGAGGGCGGCACCAAGCATGACTTCCGTCTGGACTTCGCCACCGAAGCAGAGGCGGAACAGGCCGCCGCCGAGGAAGGCTGGCGCTATGTGGACGAGAATCGGTTTGAGTGGCGGTTGGAAGTGGAGGAAGATCTGACGGCGGTGAAACAGGCCGCCAAGAACCGCAACACCGAGGAAGTGGAGGCCGAGAGCATTTCTTATGCGGTTTGCCAGTATTTCGGCATCCAGACCGGCGAGAACAGTTTTGGCTACATCGCTTCCTGGTCGAAGGACAAGGAGCTGAAGGAGCTGCGGGCCAGTCTGGAGACCATCAACAAGACTTCCTGCGAGCTGATTAACGACATCGAGCGCAACTACAAGGAAATCTGCAAGGAGCGCGGCATTGACCTGACTGCCGCCACGGAACCGCAGCAGGACTCTATCGAGCAGCTGGCAGCAGACATCGACCAGTTCACTTTCGATTATGACCCTTATGAGTATCGGAACAATGCAGATAGCCGTGAGGACGCACTGCACGAACTGACTGCCACACTCCGAAGCGGAGATGCCAGCGGTGTACGCGAATGGCTCCAGAATATCGTGAACGAGGATGAACCGGATGAAACCACCCAAAAAGCTGCCGAGCTTATGGGACGCTTGGATCAGCTGGTGCCGATGACTGAACCGGAACAGCTGACCGAGCCGGAAAATACCGAAAGTGTCCAGCCCAGCGCCGAGTACCGGGAGGCCCTGTTGGTGCTGGATGATACCAGCTACCTTCATGTTCAGCCCTGCGACACCGGCTGGGACTACACGCTCTACGATGTGGCAACCATGAAGCAGATGGACGGCGGCCAGTTGGACGGGCCGGATATGGGCCGTTCCACAGCGGTTAGCCATATCTGCGAGGACCTGGGGATGGGCGGCAAGTCCATCAAGTATGCGCCGCTGTCCATGATCGAGACTTTGCAGGAGGCGGCTTACCACCAGATGCAGGAACAGGTCAGCCAGCAGACCACAGAAGCTGCCGCCACCCAGCTGCCGGATGCCCAGGAGCAGGCGTTGGACGAGTATCCCATGCCGGACCCGGCACTGACTCAGGATGATCTGGAGAAATGCGGCTACCTGGACGGTGACCTTCTGCCCCTCTCCAAAGAGCGAGCCTATGAGCTGATGGAGCGAGACCTGACCGTTTATATCGTCCAGGAGGGTGAAAACCCGGAAATGGCCTTTGACACTGCCGACCTGGACGCCCATGACGGTATCTTTGCTGTGTCCCGCGAGGAATGGGAGCAAAGCCCGGACTTTCACGAAAAAGTTTTGGAACGACAGGATCGGCAGTTGGAACGGGAACAGGCGTTTCTTTCCCATGAGGGAAATTGTTTTGCTATTTATCAGGTGAGCAAGGATGACCCGCAGAATGTGCGTTTTATGAATCTGGATTGGCTGCAATCGCACAATCTGTCCGTAGAGCGGAGTAACTATGACCTTATCTATACCGCCCCTCTGGACGGTTCCGGCAGCACTATGGAGCAGCTGGAAAGGCTGTATGAGCAGTTCAATCTGCAAAAGCCGGTGGATTTTCACAGCCCGTCTATGAGCGTCAGTGACATCGTTGCCATCAAGCAGAATGGTCAGGTATCCTGTCATTACTGCGACAGTGTTGGTTTCACCCAGGTGCAAGGTTTCTTGCCGGAAAATTCGCTGAGAAATGCGGAAATGACGGTGGAAGATGATTACGGCATGATCGACGGTATCATCAATAACGGCCCAAAGGAGCCGACAGTGGCCCAGCTGGAACAACAGGCCCGCAGTGGTCAGCCCATTTCTCTTATGGACTTGGCAGCAGCCGTCCATCGAGAGGAACGGGAAAAGAAAAAGTCCGTAATGGAGCAGCTGAAAAGCCAGCCCAAGACGGAACACAAAA